>OMIG01000090.1 GCA_900299035.1 Pseudomonadota bacterium | reverse complement strand
TGTCGCTGCCCCGCCAGCTTCCTCGACTCTCGACGAATGGCGGCTCAGTCTTGGCGATCCGTGTTGATTGCGACTTCCCGGCTTCCTTCGCTTTTACCCTCGAGACGCTACTCGACAAGGCGGCCAAACAGAGTGGCCTTTCGGTAGAGTACCAGTCTGGAGACGCTACGTTCGACCGAGAAGTCTACGTGACCTGCGAGGATTTTTCTTTCCTTCGCTCCTACCTCACCACTCAGCGCAGGGCACAGATTCTAGGCCTTCTTGCGGGTGACTTTCAGCAGGTTCGTTACCTGAAGCACCGCAGAGAGCTGCTGCTGTGCTCTCGCGCTGGGTACCTGCGAGAGTCTACCGGTGCGACGGCCGCTCAAGCGGCAGTTTCCGCCGCTCTTTCGCTTGCCACTAGCGAACAGCCTAACTCCCAAGGCCGACTGCCAGCAGTCTCGCCGCAACTACGTGCGTCCCTTCCCTCCCGCGCCTCAACAGTCCGGGCTTCGATGCTTCAGACGACACTTCTCCTGATCCTCGCTGGAGTGCTGCTGCTGTCCGGTCCGTGTCACCAACTAGAACGTCAGATCGTGTCAACCGAGCCCCTGGTTTCCCGTACGTTAATTATGGCGCTGGTCCCAATCGCTGCTCTCGTGCTTCGCGCTCTTAAGCGCTCACGCGGCACCTCTCATGCACACCGATACGTAGCGCTTACTCTGCTACGGTACCTCATCAGTGTCCCACTGCTGGCTTTTCCTTTAGTAGTGCTCGGCAACAGCCTGCTGGATCCTTACCAACCATACTTAGAACAAGGCAGCTTCGTTACACTGGACTCGCGCACCTACTCTCTTCCAAACCACACCTTTGGAGAGTTCCGGGTGGCAGTGCTCCGTCTTTCTAATGATGATGAATCTAAAATTCCAAGGCTCGCGGAGGTCGTAGTAAGCGACGAGCGCGCGCAGGCTCTTCTCGGAACACCCGAGGCGCCAGCCATCGTGACGTTAAAGCCGGGGCTCTTTGGGCTTACCCACGCCGTCGACTTCTCGTTAGACCGGTAGCGTCTGGCAGCCGGGAGGAAAATAAAAAACCCAAGCACCTTTCGATGCCTGGGTTATGGGTCGTCGAGCCGCGCGGCGGGATAGAACTCAGCCGCCACACAGTGGCAGCCTACCCTCTACCCGTAACAGCACACCGGTATTTCACAGCATGCCACCACTTTGAACGCACCCTCGGATGCGTGTTTTACGCTGCACTTCGCTGCAGTAACTTAATCGTTAGTGCAGCGTTACTCTCGGCGACTCATTGCGAAGCAGTATTAACGCGGAGCACCGATGGTGCGATGAGAAGCATCAGGCAACAGGAGCAGCGCAGCGCCGATGACGATCAAACCGTTCGTTTGAACAAACATGTGAGCCACAGAAAGCGTGAACACCGCCTAGTAGGCGTGGCTTAGCTCGCCAGACACTTTAGGGCTACTGCCGCAAGTACAGTCGCTACGATCGGGCGGAGAACCCTCTCTGGGATGCGGGCACTCACGAGGCTGCCCGCCCAAATTCCCGGCACCGAACCGATGAGCAGGGCGCCCAAGAGACCCCAGTTGACGTTGCCAAGCAGCAAATGTCCTAGGCCCGCCACCGAGGTGAGCGGAATAGCGTACGCGAGGTCTGTCCCGACCACGCCCACTGCTGGTAGCCCCGGGTAGAGAAGCAGAATTGCAACTGTGCCGAGAGCGCCCGCGCCTACCGACGACAAAGTCACCAGAGCCCCGAGGAATGCGCCGATTGCAATCGTGGTGATCTTGCGTTTCTCCCCAATCAAACGAACTACGCCTCTGGGAAGACGCCGACCCCAATCTCGAACCCGCTGCTTAATGCACAGCGCCCCCGCGGTAAGCAGCAGAGCGACACCTAGCACCATCGTGATCGGCCGAGAGAGATCCTTGCCGAGGTTCTCGTACAAGCTAAGAACGTACAAGGTTACCAACGAGGCCGGTATGCTCCCAAGAGAGAGCCGGCCAGCCACCTTCCAGTTCACTGACCCGTGAGCGCGGTGGTGCACCGCAACCCCAACCGACTTAGTCAGTGCGGCAAAGAGCAGGTCGGTCCCTACTGCTACTACGGGGTTAAAGTTGAAGAGGAACACCAGCAGCGGAGTCATCAACGACCCGCCGCCCACCCCGGTGAGGCCAACGAGAACTCCGACGAGGACACCTGCGAGAATGTAACCGGGCGACATAGTGGTGTCGGAGTATAGAGGGGAGAGCAGACAATAGAAAGCGACCCCAAGGAGTTTGATATTCCCCTAACTACCCCTTTCTTCGACCATTTTTAGGATGGAGGTCCTGTGGGTCTGGCCACCGGGCTGACGTTGTAAGTGCCAGAAGAGAGCTCCGCACAAATGGCCTTAAGGGCTTCGGCTTCACTGCCTTCATAGCCCCTGAGCTCGATTGCAAAGCTTTAAGTGAGTCGCGCTAAAACTTGCCCCTGGGCCCGGACCCCGAAAATCCAGCGGCGCCCTCAAAAAAATATCCGGGCGGCGGAGTAAGCACCCATTCCCAACGCAACCGTAGGGATGATCCCGCGGCTGACACTAAATGCCAAAAGCCCGACAAGCCCTCCCCAGAATTCCGGATGAGCTACACTAAACTGCGGCATACCTGCCCCGTCGATGACCACTAAAAAATCCGGCACGATAATGCCAACCAATGCCCCAATAGGCGCATAGCTCAGCGCGCGCTGCATGGGCCCTGGAATAGAGAGGCGCTCACCGAACAGGAGGAAGAAACTCCGCGTGATCACTGAGACCGCAGTGAGGGCACCGATTGAGATCCATACCTGCTCGCTGCTCATACTGCTCCCTCAGAACAGGCAGATCTGGAAACGAGGCGATCCGCCACTAAGCCGACCAAAACAGCGCAAATGACGGCAAGGACGAGATTGAGCCTGTATGGCAGCCCAGCGGCAGAAACGGCCACCACTCCAGCCACCACAGCCGCTAGCACCCCTGCGGCTGATCGAACCATAGGAATCAGCACTGCTAACAGGACCAGAGAGCCTGCGAAGCCAAGCCCCCAGCCATCAGGAATGAATGCCGCGAGAAAGATCCCCAGGAGCGACCCGGCCTGCCACCCAAGCCAATTAGACACGCTCACACCAACGTAGTACGGCAGCTCAAGCGGATCTGCCGTAACGGTTGGGTATCGCCTCTTAAAGATTGCAAAAGTGAGGTCGCCGTTGAGGAAGCCGAGCAGCATGCGCAACGGCAAGCTGAGGCTCTTAAAGTGCGGCTGAATGCCGGCACTGAATATGACGAAGCGGAGGTTCACAATTGCGGCGACACCCATCACCATCCATACCGGGAACCCGAGAGCCATCAGCGGGAGGGCCGCCAACTGGGCGGAACCGCCATACACCAAGAGCGTCATCCCAACTGCCTCGGCAGGCGTCAAAAATGACTTGGCAATCGCCACTCCTGTAACGAGCCCCCAAGCGAGTAGCCCCAGGCTGTAGGCGAAAAGATCTCGGCTCCCCGCGCGAACAGCAGTCCACTCTTCTCGATTCCATCCCATATCTGCTTTCGTTCTCCAAGCCGCAAGCGCAAAATGACTCTACCACAGCAGCCTGCGCGTCTAAAACCCGCGGTATACACGACGGTCGCCGCTTCGACTCGATCGTCTGGCCTCAAGTTGTAATGGCATGCTCCGTCCTAATCTGATTCCTCAGAAGCCCCCTTCGGCCGACCTCCTGTGGGAGGATTCTAGTGTTCAACGTCTGCCACGCTGCAGGCACCATACGGGAAGAAGCTCGCCCCCACTTAGCCGAAACCGCTCACACACCTGCTGTTTCGGCTGAGTGGGAAGCTCAGGGTTCACTTTTCTTTTACAGGCCATTAGGCCCTAAGGAGGTTCGTATGGTTGTCAACAGCATCCTGCTGCTCGACATGCTGATAGAGTTTGTGGCAGCCCAAACGGGCTATCCTCTTCTGGCGAAAGCCCTGCTGTGGGTCGGAGCGTTTACTCTTGTAAACCAGCTCTGGCGCCTCTTGGGACGCCTCATTGGATTGCCGCTGCTCTTTGCTCTCGGTTCTCTTGCAGTCGCTAGCTACTTCACGATCACATCATGAAGATGCCAGCGCCGCCGCGGTTTTTTAGCTCACCTTGAGCTTCCCACGGCGCCTCTATATTCCTCGCACAGTCCGGCAGTGACTCCGCAAGTCCAAGCGAACAGCTCCCAGCCCCTCCTCCAGGCCTACCGTCCCAAACTCTTGCCACCTCAAACGACCACATTCAGGCACACTGACCCCTCGGCACGTTGATCTCTAAATCTCCTAGGTGATATCTCTTTTTAGCCGAATGAACGACCTATGAGACCTCTTCACCCCGCTGCATCAAACGCTTTTGCTTCGAGCTCTTCCCTCTCAGAGGATGCGCTAGCAAATGCCACGAAGTATTTCCCCAAGCCGCCGACCGCAACGAGTGAGGAAAAGATCCTCGTAGACGCCTTCCTGGCGACCATGACGCTGTTAATAAGGGTAAAACCGATCAGGCTTGACCTGCAGCAATCGATTCGAAACCTGATTGCCCTCGCCACAGACATTACCGCTCATCCAGGTTTCATCGTCGACACCATGGTAATCGCGCGCGCAAACATCCAGCATGCCAGTAAGCTTACCGCAATGGGGGCTTCAACTGGCGCCTACGGAGGCACCAGCGAGCTCATGCAGCGCAGCTCTATTCCATCCCTAGACAGCCCAATATGGGATACCGCCCAGGGCAGCCCCTTTCCTGATCTAGCTCGCCAGATCATAAAGACCTTCTCCTGCTCTGAAGAGCAGTTCTTGCAGGACCTCGAGCGATTTGGCGTTCCCGCAATCAATCGTTTTGGCGCCTCGAAATTCGTGCCCACGGAACGGCAGCGCCACAACCTACGAGAACTAGTGCCCGAAGCTCGCAAAATTGCTCAGGACCTGCACGCACTAGACTTCGACCATACCTTTCGGGCATTCGCCACGAACGGACTCTGTTCTCTGGCAACAAAGAGTGACGTCGCTCTCCTGCAGCATATCGACTGGTACACATCGTTCGCAAAACTCTCCGGGGAGATGGTGAGCGCTTGCGTTCGGCCCGAGCTCTTAGGCCCCCTCCACAGCAGCCTCAAAGACCCCAGTCTTTTCTCTGATGCTTTCAAGACGATCGCGCAAACGGCTATCTCTGCCGTTTCTGCTAGGCTTACCGAGAGCCGTACCGAGGCTGTGAAAGCTGAGGCTCTCGATCGAGCACTTAAAGAAAGAAAAGCAGCAGTCGCTCTTCTGGAGCTTGAGAGGGAGCAGGCCGCCGTTGCTCGCCGCGAGGAGCAACGAAGGGCGCATGTCGAAAGCTCAAGGGCGGAAGCTATTACAGCCTTCCACTCAACATTTCAGCCTTCCCCTATTCCGCTTGAGAGCCAGAGAGTCATCGAACAGCTTGGCTCAGGGCACGGCATACCCCACGCTCAAAGGGAAGCTGCGCTACGGGTAAGCGAAATTGCCAGCTGCCTCCTGCAACACCTCTTCGACTACCGTGGAGACTCACCACTTTTGGCTGGAGACCCAAGCGTTGCGGAGCTAGCCGGTCTCGTGTTTTCACCGAGCAACCTCGGTATGGCGGCCAAGGCGTTCCAGATCGACGCGCAAAAGTGCCTTAATGTGTTTATACCTGCAAAGTCACCCATCGATACCGTAGTTCGCCGCACCAGTGAACTCTTCAATGCATCTCCTGCATGCCGCAGGTCGATCCTGACTATGCTCGATCAATCCGATGGGATCCTCCTCCTCGCCACTCTTCTGCTTCCCGCAGCCGAGGCAGCGGCCTACGCCCGAAGCAGAAAGTGGGACTCGCCCGGTACGAACGCTCAAGGAGTTAACATCCGAGCCCCTCTTGCGGAACGGCTGCGCCGAGTGATTGAGGACGGCATAGTGCTCAAATCGGCCCGCGAGATCCTCCAACAGGTCGAACAACAGCCGCCCCCGTCAAAGCCGTTGCTTGAGATCCCCAGTTGGGTTGAAGAGATCGTGAACCGGGCCGAGTTCGCTTATTCACTGGAGGGAGGGCAGGTACTGGTCGCCCTTCGCGAAGAGCCATCGGCTGCACTCTTCATACCGGCGAAGTTTCTCCAGGATAAGACGCTCTTTCAGAAGGAATTTAAGTTCAAGCTAGATGAGCTTCTCTCGCGCCTTGAAGTCGAACGGCTGATAACGCGGCTGCGAGTAGAATGTGGCTTCGAGGAGACTCGAAAGCTCGAAGCCGATGGAATCCACGTTTCATTGGCCCACCGCGCCTACGAAATTGATGAGCTACTATCCGGGCTTCCCAAGAAGTGGACCGCCAGGCTTGAGGAGCTGCGCCACCGCTTTTTACAGCATGAGAAAAGCTGGGAAGTGCTTCTCTCGCAGGCTGAAGCCCAGGGATTCTCGGTTGAACGAGGGATTGGTGGCACTATCCTGCGGCACAAGCTCCTAGGCGACGTTCCCTTGTCCGCTGGCCCTTACATCCCGCTGCGAAAACTCCCGGAGGCCTCGACTTTACTCGAAGCGGCGCGACTGGCGGAGCGAAAGCAGCTAGAGGCAGCCTCACGCTCTCGCAATGCCCTTGAGCGAGCTGAGCGTGCTATTCGCAGGGATGTTTTGCCGCTCCACGGTGAGGATATCTTAGTTGTCGACAGCAATGTCTTCATGGCCCTCTCGGCCCCACGAGCTGAAGGCGGCACCTGGCTGGATCTGCTACAGGCTACTGCGGCGCTTCCGAATGTTCGGCTTGTTATACCGGCCATCGTTGCCGACTTCGAGCTTCTATCCCGTGTCGCTCCTTTCGGCAAAGAGGCTGAATCCCCTCTGAGCGGCGGATTTAAGACTTCAGTCATGTCAGACGAAGTATCGCTTCGGGAATTCCTCAAGGATGCGTCGCGTCTTAAGATTGCAATTGGCCCTGACGGGTTGCCGAGGTACGAGCGGGGCGTCCCCGGAGCGAACCGGCACGTCTGCATAGTCGAAAGCCCCGGCGACGACGCGTTCTACGGCAAGATGCATACGCTTTTTGCTGAAGTAGGCGGAAACCGCGCCCTCTTCTACACTCGGGTCCGCGAAGAGGTATTCGGCCGGGGCGTTGGCGACGACGCAATTACTCGTTTCATTCAGAGCTGCCCCTTCCCGAATCGAATTATGGTGGTGACCTCCGATATCCGGTACAGCCGCCACCGCATGCCACGCACGACCCCTCTGGGGCAGCCAGTTTCAGCATGTTCCATCGGAACTTACGTTGCGGCCGAGTGCGGCTTGCGAGGTGAAGAGCTTAGAGAGCGCCTCAAGGCCCCGAAGGCGGTGCACTTTCACTCGATCGCTGAGAGTGTGAATGAGCACATGCTTGCGCGAGGCAAAGGGAATTTCTACCTCTTTACCGAGGCTCAATCGGGCCAGGCGGCAAGCAACGCTTTAACTCGGCCTGCCTCGATTGAGGAAATTATTAGTCAGGGCCTATCCCTCTCGGACTCGGACTAGGAGCTTCGTAACAGGCTTCACGGTTGCCCGTTAACAACCGCCCAGCTACATGACCGGCTGGGCCAAATGTGACCCCTACCGACCGTTACCAACTCAAACGCCACACTGGCTCGCGGAGGCCCGATCCGGCTATAGACAGGTATCAGGCTTGTGCTACCCTCCTCCGCTATGGCAAGCCAAACCAAGTTAATTCTGTCGCTTTCTGGACTCCTCCTCACTGCAACCGCATCTCTGGTTGCTCTTGCGCCGGCGGCGTCATCTGACGAGCCCGCGCGGGCCACGGTCGTCGCAGCTCAAGCAGTCCCGGCGCCTGACCTATCCGAGTGCCCCGCGCTAGGCCGCAAGATCGCCCGTGACAAATACACGGAGGAGGTCACCGCAGATTCAGCGACGATTAAGCACGAGCTGATTGCGACGAGCAGCCTGTACCAGGCGTGCCACCTCTTTTCCGGAAGCACGCGGAACGATTGCTGCAAGACGGTGAGAGATAAGTCAATCGAAGCGTGCCGCAAGAAGGTGCAAGCCCAGGAGGCCGCCGAGGATCCCTGCGCCCCGAAGCACATTGACTGTCGGCTCCTGCGTCCGGTTAAGTGCGCCCTCGAGAGAACCATCGAGCGCAAGCGCATCAAGTGCTGCCAATCAATCGACTCTCAGGTTCTCGCTCGCCTCTTCGAGGCCTGCGCGTCAGGAGCTGCCGCTGCGTCTGTTGGTTGTGAGGTTGTTGAAACTCCAGCGGCTACTCCCGTCGGCTTAGAGTAGCACCCCTTAAATGGGGTTCCCCTACGGCCATCCCGTCCAGGCATTTCCAATCGGCTCGCCTAGAGCATTGTTCGGAACAATCTTCGTCGTTGACTCTGTCACCGTCTCGCTTCCGCCGAGCGCTCTGCCTAACGGGTTAGGTCGTTCGTACGACTCGGTAACGATGCTGTACCCCGTGTTCCATCCTGCGCTGTTCGGCTCTCCGTAGGCTCGGTAGCCCAACATCGGCTGGCCCAGCGCGTTGTTCGGCACTACCCGAGTTGTGCTCTGCCGAATCGTGTCACTCCCTCCAAGGCCTCGTCCGAAAAGGTTGGGGCGCTCAGAGCTCGAAGTGACTGCGCTGTAGCCCGTGTTCCATCCGGCGCTGTTCGGCACTCCCGGCTTCGGTTGCGGCAGCGCCACTGCTGGGGGAACGCCAGGCACGACATACCCGGGCTGAACCGGATAGTAGTAGGGCTGAGCCTCGGACACAGAAGCTTCCCAGAACGACAATGCCAATAAGATAGCATAATACTTTACTTTCATGATTCCTTGCCTTCTAGACCAACTAAGACAAGTATCCTGCTCTTTGTTGCGCTCTCTCAACACTCAAGGAGAGCTGTATCAGAGGCTGGTACACGTGCCCCAGGCTGTGCTCTTTAACCCACACCCAACTGCTTAGGCGCTGCGCCTTAAGCGGCAGCGGCAGGACGTAAAGGCCGGCACCCAGAAACAGGAAAGGTCCCCAATCGACTCGACGAGGCCCTAGTAGGACACCTCAATCTCACCGCGGCTCGATACGAGCGATATCTCAGCACCGTAAGGCAAGGAAACAGTTGGGGCCGTTCCGCACCATACTCCAATCGCTAAAGAATCGGAGAGAACAACCGAGCGAATCGCGAGCCGACCCGCTTCCAGAGGGGGAAATCGGCCCCCCTCTCTCTTGTAACCTCAGTGGATTGTGCCATGTCCCGCTCAAGCATCTTCGCGACTTCGGTGTTGAATTCCGCACCGTACACGAGCGAGGTTGCCTCGAAGTTAAGCCTAAACGAGCGATTGTCAAAGTTGGCGCTTCCTATCGACGCGTACAGGCTGTCAACTACAACTGCCTTCTGGTGCAGAAATCCGTCTCGGTATCGGAACAGCCGAACCCCGCGCCTTGCCGCCTCGGGAGCGTAAAAAAAGGACGCAAGCCAAACTAACAGGTGATCCTTTTTCGCTGGCAGCAGCACCCTGACGTCAACTCCCCTCAAAGCAGCAAGGTATAGCGCGTTGAGGAGTCCCTCGTCAGGAATGAAATAGGGAGAGGATATCCACACCCGCGAACAGGCTGACGAGATGCACTGGGTAAAATACGAGAGGCATCGAGCGTGCTCATCGGCCGGCCCAGATGGGATCGTGAGCACCACCGCAGTACCCGCAGCGTTGGGGACGAGCATTTCAAGCTCGGGCGGCTTTCCAGTTGCCCACACCCAATCAGCGAAGAAGATCCCCTTCAGGTGGAGCACTCCGGGCCCCTCAATCCTGAGGTGCGTATCTCGCCAGTGTCCGAAGTATGGGTCTAAGCCGAGGTACTCGTCGCCGACGTTGTGCCCGCCGATAAACCCGACCTGGCCGTCGACCACGACGATCTTTCGGTGGTTGCGGAAATTAACCTGGAAAAAATTTCGCAGCCCGCCTTTCCTCGTTCCGAACTGCGTCACCTCAACGCCCGCCTCCCGCAGGTCACGCAGGTACGTCTTGGGAAGCGAATGACTGCCAACCTCATCGTACATGAAGAAAACCCGCACACCCCGGGCCGCTGCAGCTAAAAGCTTCGCCTTGAACTCAGAGCCGATCCCGTCGTCTTTGACAATGAAGAACTCCACCAACACGAAGCGAGAGGCTCGATCGATAGCTTCCAAGATTGCATCGAACGTAGCGCGCCCGTCGATGAGGAGCCTGAGGTCGTTCTCGCCAACAAACTCTGAGCACGCAATTCGGGCAAAAGTCTCTGCTCGAGCCGGGACCGGGTCGTCCGGCTTCACGACCTTGTCGCGGATCTGCTGATGGTACCACTGAACGCTGTGCTGCTGATGCTCGACTACTCGCGCAATTCGCTTCTGGTACCCCTTAAAGCGGGAGCGCCCCAGAGTCCAATACACGGGGAGGCCCAGCACCGGAAAGAATACTAGGAAGAGACACCACGCAATTGAAGTTTGCGAGTTCCTTCGAGAGAGCAGCACCTCGATGGCGGAGAGCACTCCCAGGATGTGCAACACAGGAAGGACGGCGGCGACGATAGCAAGTAAATAATGAGGGCTCATCACGCCTCAAGTGTCGCACGAATGTGCACTACCTGCACTGCCCATTAAGGGGATTTAAGCGCTCCTAGGGGTCAAGCTGCCAGTAATGCCACTACGATATTCTTCGGCCGATTTCCTGAGAGATGGAAGCTCTGCTCACCGTCCGAAGAACATATCCGTCGCGTTCCTGCACACCCACTCTCCAGAGACCACAGCCCACACCACATGCCTATAAAAGCAGGGTTCAGATGCCTTTTCAGAACCGGCTTTTCCACGCATTCATTCGATTCCAATGCTGCTACAAGTACCCCAAAAGCGAACGCTATGAGGAGGCGCAGTGAAGAAGGCCACCTCTACACAGTAAAGGTAATGAGTATGTATCAGCCCAGCAGAGAACCACGACGAGAGGCAAACGCACACGCCTGTCCCCCGAGGCCGATTCCTAGCTTCCAAGCTCTGGTCTCCGTCGATGACGCGTTTGAGCACCTAGCGAAGATTGCAAACCTAAACACCTACGCCAACCGGCGCTCAGTCATGATCGAAGATTGCTTCTACGACATCGCGAGAAGCAATCCTAAGCTTGGAATTCCTGATCTCGCCTGCAAGACTGCCGGCCTGCTCGGCGCGATTCATGCCGATCCTCGCTCACGAATACCGAGAGATGTGCGCAATTTCGCATCTCACCTCGCTACTATCTCTCTCGGCGCGATTCACAATGTAAACCTCGCAACCGTGGCAAACACCGCCCGAGCCCTAGCCCGCCTGGAAGTGCACGTACCCCAATTCATCGAAGCTGTTGCCTCTCGTACCGCAAGACAGGCCGCAGTCCTGAAGCCTCAGGACGTTGCCAACCTGGCCTGGGCCTTCTCCCGCTGGAGGCACTCGGATGACCACGTCGTTAATGCCCTGATTCCGAGGGTCATAGAGCTGGCTCCGTCCCTTACCCCGGCCCTACTTGCGCCAATCACAGCATTCTTTGACGCTTCGCGGGTAAGAGACTTGAACGTTTTGAAGCCCCTGGCGCAGCGCCTTATGGAGACGCTTCCCGATTTCTCCGGCAAGGAGCTCTCGATGACCGCGCGCGCTCTCGCCAACATCGGATATGACCACAGGCAAATGTCGGAAGCCATTGCTCAGCGGGCACTTGAAATTGAGGATAACGGCCGCCGTATGCGGTGGGGAGAACCTCACAAGGCAAATGAATGTTTCGGCGCCGACCACCTTGCTCGTATGGTGTGGGCTCTCGCGATTCTTCTACCACAAGCTGTTCCAAAGCTGCTCGGTGCGGAAACGCTCCCGCGCGATGCTACCGACGAGCACAGAACAAAAGCTGCCGAGCAGTGTTTCCACAAGCTCGAGAAGCTCGAAAGAAACATGCCGGACCGCGCCTGGATGGACATGTTCCACGCCATCTGTGTGACCTTTGGAACCCTACCCGCAACCACCCCCGCGCGATACAGCAAGATTGCGGGAACCACCGAGGCTCGAAGGAGTTTCGAAAACCCAGCTCCCTCGCGATTCGAGAGGCAGGTAAAAGACTGGCTCGAATCCAGGGTCCCCGACTCAGAGGGGTGGCAGCACGGAACACTCATTAATGGTGTGGAGGTAGACTGGACAGCGACGATTGGGGGCAGACAAGTTGCCGTAGAGTGTGACGGCTGGCACTTTCATCGAACCCGCGGCGCCCACGGCCAGAACATCATCGGCAAAGATAAGGTCCAGGACACTATGTTGAAGCTATCTGGCTACAAGCCGGTTCACGTCTGGGACAGGGAGCTGAACGCCCTTGCATCTGAAGAGGAGCAAAACGAATACCTTCGCAAACTCTTTCCGGCAAAGCAGTTCGACTTCGGCGTTTATCCATTTGGCAGTGAGCCAGAATTGGACGCGGACAACCGCAAGGCTGCCGCGACGGCAACCCAAGCAGGCGAGGGATTCTTCGCAGGCCTGTACCACCGCATCATGGAGTTTGTCAGTTGGTCATTCGGTCCCTCCAAGAGCGCGACCTAACAGCCCTGTGACGGTATCGAACCAGTGCCTAAGGCAATCATCGTGGCGTGCCCAGTCAGCACCGTCTCACCCCCGCTTGCCAGCACGCCTTCGACCCTTAGCATCGTTCGCCTCTCACTGACACGCTTTCGGGTGGTATGACCCATCACCAATGAGACGGGCTCGAGGCTGGCTAGCGTCTCAGCCGCACGGACGGGGAAGCTCAGAGTCAAGTCTCGCGTCACGACCGTGTGGGGGGCTTCACTCATGAGAAGCCCCCGACAACCCTGCAAGTACCACTGTATGTCGGCAACCGACGCCAGCTGTGCGTACTCTCGAAGGAGGCCTTCCTGAAGCGAGCAGTAACCCATCGGATTCGGCGTGCAGCGTGCACGCGGGTTCTCCAGCGCCGCCCCGATCCTGTAGCCGTTCCGAGAAAGGTCGCCGTCTAGCGCCGTTGCCATTCTCTCAGCCACGAGCGTTACCTCGGCGTGCGCCACCTGCATGTACTGGAGCGGTGCATCTGGAAAACCGCCGTCCCTTCGAGCTACAATCGAAACGTTTATCACCTCTCGATGGCTATCTGCTGAGCCCGTAGCATCCTGGCCGCTCTGCCGCCGCTCTGCGAAGAGGCGCACCTCGTCCCCAACATGAATCGGAGCAAAAAACTCAACTCGGCCCTTCTGGACCATCACCACGCCTGACTCATTCTTCGGGTCAGTCGCAGTTCGCTCCTTATTGACCGCCGCACGCAGAGCCCAGTCAAATATATTCCCCCCGAAGACGAATCCCAGATGATTTCGCGCTGACTCGCCTGCAAAAATCGAAAACGACGGAGTAGACGAGCACCAAGCACCTTCGCTCCGGGCTTGTATTGGGCCTAGGTCAAGCGGAACGCCCCGATGCCCCGCTTGGGCCATCAGAGAGCGTAAATCCTTTGGCGAGAGAAAAGGTGGCAGGTCGGCCGCTTGAGCTGCGCTAGCCTTAGTGACTCCACATCCATCAGGGCGCGTAAGGTTAATAGCATCGGGAAAGACAACTGCGGGCCACCAGGATTCCCGAAACGATGCGGTGTGTTGAACTGACGGCTGGGTCACGCCCTCAGGGTATACTGTCTTGGCGGCTAGGTCATGTCAGGCTGCTGCCCTACCGGCTGTCCAAAAGTGAGATAATTAGTGGCCTTTAGCTCGCAATAGCCGCTTTTCAAATACGAGCATGAGGTCTCGTTTTGGTGACTCTCCTCTATTTCCGGCATCCTGCTTCCACCCCTCCCTTAACCCCGTGCGTTCGCGCCAAAACAACACTCTATTTCCCCCACTAGGGGAATCTCGCATGCACTACAACCGCCTATCATCAACCGCAAAAGAAACTCTCACACGCTCCGAGCACGGCGGCACCCTCGCAATGCAACGCCGTGACGCTCGCCTGTCATAATTACGAGGAGCGGCTTGCTACGGACAATTGTGGCAAGCGCCCAAGGTTTTGCGGTACATGGCTAACGAAGGAATCAACGCCCTCTTTAACGACCCGTTGCCGAGCAGCTCTAGCTCGCAGTCCTCTTCCACGGAGTCCTGGAGCAGCCCTACATCTTCCTCGAAAGGAAGCCCTGTCGATAGCTGTGGCGTCCAAATCTCAACTCGCCCCTCCCGCTCCCGACACAAATCGAGCGAAGCTAATGCAGAGGACATTCAGTTGCAGATCCTGGGAGTGCTGACTACCGGAGGCAGCCGAACGGTGGTCGACCTGGCAAAGACCCTCAACATGAAATCGCATACGGTGCGGTACCAGCTCGACCAGCTCTTAGAGCGTCACCGAATTGAGCGCGCAATTATGCTAAACCAGCGCGCCCTGGGCCACCATGTATTCAATGTGCTGTTCGACCTCCCCCGCTCGTCAACAAGCTCAACTCTCAAGTTCCTGGAAAACCGGCCCGAGGTGTCATGGCTCGCTGAGAACATGGGCCACCGACGCTTCGAAGTTACGTACTTCGCCACCGACATGATTGAAGGCGCAAAGCTCATTCACGCGATGGGCGAAGAGCTCGGGGTACATTTTCGCGATCCAGTCTTTGGGGTAGAGGTAGAGAATCGCCACTGGGGCTTGCGATTTCTCGGCGGGCGGAAAGTAACCAAGCCGGTCGCCCACTTCGCCGCAACAAAAGAAGCGAGGAACCCAGACCCCGTTGACTTAAAGCTTTTGCAACTCCTGCGAGCCGAGCGAAACCTCTCAATGTCTCGCCTCTCGAAAGGTGCCGGGCTGTCCGAGTCGACCGCGAAGTACCGTCTTGAGAGGCTGCGGGAGTGGGGTGCGATATCGGATGAGGTGTACTTTTTGCGCTCCGATCAAGAATTCGTGCAGGCGCAGCTCGTCCTTAACCTAAAATCCCGTTCTCCCGAGCGCGAACAAGAAGTAATCGATATCTGCTCACACAATCTGCATGTGGAGCAGCTCATCACAGGCTTTGGGAGCTGGGACTACAAGATTGTCCTGAGAGCAAAGACCGTAAACCGCCTGCTCGAAACCGAGGAGGAGATCCTTGCTTCCTTGGGCAAGAACGTCTCAAAGGCGTCCATGCTTGTCCGAAACCGGGTTATTTCGGGTCGAGAAGGTTAACCCCTCCAGCTTCTTCTTCCTCTGCGGTAGTGCCTGGGATTAGATTACGCGAATCGGGAGGTTCCTCGCCGGGCTATCCAGCAAGACAGAAAAACCATCGACTCTCCCCTATAGCCCCTCTCCATCATAATGTTGATAAACCCAACAACCTGTCCCATCGGATGATACAGGTTTTTCCAAATAGCCCCCAATACTTGTGGGTAACGCTCTTCCGTCCGAGACACCTCCTGAATGTGGCGGCACCAAGAGTAACTGCCTGGTGATTTGCCCAATGCTGGAGGCGTCATGCAAAGTAGCTGTGGGTGCGATTCTTCATCTGTTTTCACTCCAAAATCAAAACCTTCCGTTCCATTTGAGCCGGAACCCCGGGCTCGAGGCATAGATCTCCGGCGCAAGCCCCCTTTGAACATCGCTTGGAGACTGGCTCTTATGGTAGTGCTTCCGCTGGCGACAGGACTTCTGGCCACGAGTGCCTCAGCACAAGCAGCCCCAGATGAAGAACTAGTTAAAGCTGCTCGCCGCGCCGCTCGTGTCGTAGAAGCTCGTGCGAGAACAAAGGGCGCCTCGGTAATGGGCCCGGACTTCACCGGTGCCTGGGCAGGGCGATATGTGTATGTGCGCAGCGCGAGCACATGCCCCTCTCCAATATCCGGGTTTCTGTTCCGCCATCTACTGCGTCAAAATTACTTCACAGCTATTTTATTAACATCGCACGATGGAGCCTTCGCGGGAGTTTCTCAAGACCGCGGGCGTCGCGTTGCTTTTGGGAAGACAGTTTCAACACGTGGCGGTCCCGCAAATATCGCTGTTATCTATACGAACTTAGGCAAGGATGGCGCCACCGTCACCACAGGGTATGGACTGAACGTTGCCGGCTGCACTGTTGTATTCGGAGCAGTTGGAATTCGCCAGTGATCTCCTTAGTTGCCTCTCAATACAGGGCCCCTCACCCTCGATTGTCTGCGGCTGTGTAAAGCTGCAAGACCTCAACAAACACCCGTGTCCTGCAGCCCGAGCAGCCCTCTCACCTAAATGGCTCTGACTTCTCTCCGCAGCCTCTTCCTGCGACATCCCGACTAAGCTGAGGCAAAAATCGAGGCTAGAGTGGGCGGTGCTTTACCACCGTGCGCCCTGCAAGGCAGGGTCCGCACCTACGCTTCGCTGCTAGCCATCTCACTCTTTGTTGGCTTCGCCCTCTCTCTGCTTGCTGCCATAATGCGGTTTCCAAGCAGCCCACACGCCACCAACCAGCAGGCTTTAGCCGCTCCGACGAAAGGACTACCGGCGACAAAGCTCGCCACAGAGAGGCTCCCGTTTGCGACACCATTCAAAAAGACCGTCATCGCCGAGGGCCCGCTCTTTTCCCGGGTGACGAGAAGCCCGTAGACACTCTTAACAAGACCTAGCCCCAGCACCCCGATTCCAGCCACTGTGAGTGCGCCGACCGCTGGCTGACTGACTAGGTCTGATAGGTTGAGTGTGCCTAACGCCAACGAGCCGTTGCTGAGCGACATAAACAGCCCTGTCTCTTTTAATACCCTTTGCATTCGCTCCGGGAGTTTCCCCCACGCAGCGCAGAAGGCTTGCTCCGCTCTGGTTATGCTGGTTCGGGTTCCCTGGTAGCCTTCGTTCAGGAGCGGCAAGGACGACATGCATGAGATGAAGCACAGGCCGAAGACGAATGTCTCTAAGCTCTTTCCGTAGCAGAGCGCCTCAATGCTCCCTACAACGTGAGACAACCCTGCGGCCAACCGCGAGAAGCCTGGTGAGTTGACGGCGTCGTACAGAAGCCCTCGGTAGCCGTCGTAACCAGTCCTGGCTTTCTCAGATTGCCCCGAGCCTGCCTGCGCCTCTGCTGCTCCGATCTCGTTCCGTGCAGTCCATAACGCTAACAACGTGTGCCCCACCAACGCTCCGTGTGAAACACCGAACGTGATCACGGCAGCTCCGGCCGAGGACCAAACGCCTGGGCTCGCCGCAGCAATCTGCGCCATTTGCAGCAACGAGAGCTTTCCGGCTGAACCTGCCCCACTCTCTTGCTCGGTCGTCGCCGGACGGCTTCCTCCCGACGCCCCTACGGTCTCTTCAGCGAGCCGCGTTGAAATGTCTAGCCTTGCCGGCCTAACAAGCTGCTCCAGGTCATCTGGCCGCGCAGGGCTCGGCGTCGCTAGCCTCTCACCGACAGCCGATGCTCCCTCAAGATTTACTGAAGCGTTGAACATCCCAAATACCCCTGTATTCGTTATAGGAGCATGGTGACAGGGCGTACACTTTAATCAACGCGAGGCTTCCGAAAGAGAATCAGATCCGAAATAGAGCACGCAGAGGCAGACCCTTAGGCAGTCGCCGTTCCGGTGTTTTCCGGCTGCCTTCTGGTGCGACGGGAGGCCTGGACGCCGGACCGGGAAATTTCTTTGGCCGCTTTCATAGCTTGCATCAACCAACTTAGTGCGGAAGGCTCTCGGTATGGGCGCCTCTCAGCTCAAGCTTCTTTCCACCCTGTGGGCCGTCGGAGTTGTCATCTCTGTCAATTCCTCCTGGGGTTGGCTCCATACCCTCTCGGACGACTGGCCCCTGCTCGTCTCCCTCCTAATCGTCCTGGGCGCTTTGTCATTCCCCGACTCTACGCGCGTCCTCCGGGCTGCCGCGCTCTCTTTCGTATTCTTAATGCTTTGGTACCTGCCAGCGGTGCCCAACCACCGTACGGTGCTCGCTCTCTCAGGCTGTGCGCTACTCGTGGCAAGCTGCTCACCACGAAATGCCAGTCGGGCCTTGTGGACTCTGCGCTGGCTTGCCGTTGTCTTGTACTTTTTCGCCTTCGTAGCGAAGCTCAACTCCACCTACCTCTTCTCGGGTAGTAGCTGCGCCTCAGTCTTCCTCCGGGAAGCGCTGCAGCTCCACGGAATTGCCCCTCTCTCCGCCAGCGATCACACCGCGGCGTCCTCTGCCTTCTCCACGGCCGGCGTCTGGTCCGCGATATCAGAGCTGGTGCTCATCATCTTGCTTGTCATTCGCAAGACCCGCCGACTTGGGGTGCTCTTGGGGATAGCGTTTCACATCCTTCTCGCCACCCACTACGTTAAATTCTTCGCTAACTTCTCCGGTGCCACCTTTGTCTTGCTCTTAAGTTGGCTGGATGAGCCGGACTGTCGGCGCCTGGTGGATCGACTACGCTACTGGCGCGGCGCTCTCTTATCTATAGTCGTCTCGCTCCCGATTGTGGGAGCCCTGGCTGCCTGCGGGCTTATTTCCCCAAGCTTCTACTTCATCCTGCGATACGTGTTTTGGAGCGTCTATGCCTGGTATCTCCTCTACGCGGCGATGAGATTATGTTTCACGAAGTCAGAGGATTCGGTGTGCCCATCCGCGCTTGGAATCCCACTCTTATCTCTCATTGCAATCGCTGTAGCCTTCGGCATCTCGCCATACCTCGGCGCCAAGACTCGCAGCGGAATCTCGATGTACAGTAACCTTAGGGTCGAGCCCGGGTACACAAACCACCTCTTTCTGCCCGAGAGCCCTGACATCTTTGGCATGATGCGCGATTCAGCCACCGTAACTGCCGTTCACTCACAGGAAGAGTCTGACAAGAGTGCTCTAGCGTTGGGCACCTATCCCTTTGTGACCATTTGCTCCTTCCTAGCCCGCATGGATGAGGTTCGGACCAAGGGGCCGGTTGAGATTGAGTTCCTCCGTCACGGGCAGGCTGCCCGTGCAACCCGCGGAGGACCGCTTCCTGCAGACTGCCCCCACTGGACTTGGAGGAAGCTTCTTCTGTTCGGACCAACCGGTGAAGGCTCTGAAAACGCCTGCATCTGGTGACAGTACCCGCTATCAGCTTCTTCCCATCCTGGCGGCCGATTCAATTGTCCAACAGGCCAATAGTGGTTTTTCGTAAGCCCAGGAGACGGCGCGAAACAATTTCGCAGTAAGCTCTGTTGCTCTTCCCACCCCCTGCGAAACACCCCGGCCTGCCGAGCACTTACCGGGCCAAAAGAGCCATGGCATGGGATATGCCAGAGGACAACATAGGGGTCATGAGGCGTATGAAACACACACTAACAAACCGTCTTCTTGTAGCTGTCATCAGCATCGGCGTCTGCTCAGGTGCCACGATTGCCGAGGCTCAGTTCTGGCCGTTCTCCAATAAGCCAACGCCAGCACCGACCCGTCCGGCTGTCTCGGCCACCGCGGCACCCACTCCCCGCACTACCGCAACGCCGATGCCAACAATCAGGCCCACAGTGACGCCGCTGCCTACCATCTCATCACGAGACGCCAACACGGGTGACGTCGCGATGTGCACCAGCCTTGCCGCCGCAATCTCGACCCTCGCGTGGAATGCTGGAGCACTCGGTGCCGGAGCCACCTGGGCCAACACAACTGTTGCTCAACTCATAAACATGAACCCAAACACTCTGGCCGGCTTGCAGCTCCTTGCAGGAGCGCTCGGCTACCCAATGATGCCGGATGACTGGATGGAGCTGACTCTTGAGCAGCTCTTTGCCTTCACCATCAAGCCAGGATGGGACTCCTGTAAGCTCATAGTCAGCAACTTCACGGAACTCCCCGCTACCTTTGCGATTCTAACGGCAGAGCCCACCTTCTGGGTCCCACAGCCAAACGACTCTCCAGGCATCGCGATGGGCCGCTCGTGCGCTGAACAGTGGCGCGGGGGCCGTGCAAGCCAGAGCCTGACAGCTTGCATGCTGTGCTGCGAGGAGAACCTGACTAACACCAGCCGACAGCTCTCGTGCAAAGCCGTTTGCCAAGCGCAGTTCTCAAAACCCAAGGTCTCTTGGGGATTCTAGAGCGGTAAGGCAGCCCAGCGGTTCGAATTAGTCGCCTATTGAGCGAATCTGCGAGCCCCGCCAAGAGCGGAGGAGCCTCGCGCCCGCGCCTTCCGGCGACCGCGGCCACCTTCGTGGCTGAGTTATTGAGTAGCGAGCCGTTTCACGGCAAAAGTAAGGTCGTACATAGCTACCCCAAGGCGATTGAGGGCTCGGATTTTCCAGCACCTCTTCGCGACGACAAATCGTACAACACAGGAAATCAGCGTGGTAAAAGCAAACGAAAACATCGCCAGTACCACCCCTCAGGCAAGGGTCACGGTTCCCACTTCACCTCCGCCTGTCGATAGTTCCCTCCCGGGCAATTTGTCCACCCCGTCGATCAATAGGGCTAACCAGCTGCTCGATGGGATAAGCACATGGATGCCGCAGGACTTTTCAGAGGTGCTTGACGCTATCTGCTCGTCAGCAGCTATTCGAGCCGATGTGCTCACGGCGATCGGGCACTACCCGGAGCTGATGGAGTCGGCCAGTCAGAGAGCGTTGCTGCTTGAGGCCCTCCTGCCATTCGGCAACGAGGCACTAGTGCAAGACCTGGCTGTTGCGAGCCTTGCGAGCCAATCCCTCGCAAACGAAAATCGCTGCGTAGTCGCAGCCTGCAATATCCTTTCGTCAGTGATAGCAGGCAGGCGCAGCGGCTTGGCCCTTGAGGGAACCGTGGAGTCTCGACTCCTTGAGGTCGCCAGCCAACTCACACCGAGCGACGACAACCTAGCCGCTGGCGCAGCTCAGCGCCTGATCGCCCTCACTTCCCTGCCCTACTCTGCTCCCAAGCTCGTCCAGGATGAGGCTTACAAGTGGTACACGGAGCACCGCGCAGAAGAGAACCCTTGGTTTGCGACGCTTTCAGCGGCACCCACCCCCAGTAATGTGGCCTTTCTGTGCAAAGTGCTGCAGGGAAGTCTACCCCAAGACACCCGCCCCTGGCTTCAGCGGCGTCCGCATGCCTTTGAATCTATGTTTCTCTCCTCCTCTGTAGCGTCATTCATCGTAAAATATCTCTTCGCAGGCGTGAACCTCACTGGTCCGCAGTACATAGGAGCAGTTGTTGGCCTCTCGGTGGCCTTTATTGTGCCTATCAGGTCCTTGATGCAGTCAGACGAAGACTCGCGCTTCAACCGTCGCCGCATGCGGGAGCAGGTCGACGCAATCGCCGGACTAGCGGCTATGAGGCAGGACCTGCTCGAAACGTCGGGAAGCGACGCCCAAGATCTAGCCGTCGACATCGAGCGACACTTGCAGGAAGCCTCGCAGAGCTTCTTCCAATACCGGGAGGTCCAGGCGGCAGCCAATCTAGCGCTGTCGCAGGGAGCGATCGGACCAAAGGACCTCTGGAGCCGCGTGACCGACAAGTCTTGAGTGCAGGCTCAAAGCGTCTTGACGGTCCTAAAGCGCGGACGCTAGCGGATGGCTTCTTGTGCTGGCCTTAGTGTCCTCGTGCCTTTGTGCGACCTCCTGGCTGGATTATTGGATTTTGCACAGGCTCTCTAGCAAGCAAAAAAGCCCCTAAAACCGTCCCTAGTGCTCGCTCTCTCAATTCATGCTACATCTCTTTTCCATGAGCGAGCGATCCACCTCAAAAATCATCTGTACCCGCGAGTCTATCACCGCCAAAGACGTCATTCTGACCGGAGATAGGCCCACGGGCCCGCTGCACTTAGGGCACTACGTCGGCTCCCTCAAGGCACGCGCCGACCTTCAACACGTGTGCAAGCAGTACATCCTCATCGCAGACATGCAGGCGCTCACCGATAACGCGGACAACCCGGGCAAGGTCCGCGAGAACGTGCTCGAAGTGATGATGGACTACCTCTCGGTTGGGATCTCTCCGGAGCTATCTACCATTTACCTCCAGTCAGCGATCCCGGAGACCGCTGAGTTAACCATGTACTTCCTTAACCTCGTCAACGTCGGGCGGCTCTCTCGCAATCCGACCGTCAAAAACGAGATAAAGCAGCGCGGTTTTGGCGACGAGGTGCCGGCCGGATTCTGGACCTACCCGGTCAACCAGGCGGCCGACGTCTGCCAGTTCAAGGCAACGGTGGTGCCAGTAGGCGAAGACCAAGTTCCGATCTTGGAGCTGTCAAACGACATCGCTGCCACCTTCAACCGGCTCTACAAGACGTCCGTGCTGCGCCCGTGCAAGGCCCTGACGCCGACGACGGGGCTCTTGCCCGGCACGGACGGCAACTCCAAGATGAGCAAGTCTCTCGGCAACGCCATCTACCTCTCAGATCCCCCGAACGTCGTGGCCAAAAAAGTAAAGAGCATGTTCACCGATCCTCAGCACCTGCGTGTAGAGGACCCCGGCCACATTGAAGGCAATATGGTCTTCACCTACCTCGATGTGTTTGATCCAGACCAGGCTGAGGTTGCTCGCCTAAAGGAGCACTCCCAGCGAGGCGGCCTCGCTGACGGCACAGTCAAGGCTCGGCTGATCGATGTGCTAGAGACATTCCTCGCCCCGATCCGCGATCGCCGGGCTCAGTACGGCAAGGATCCTGCAGAAGTAAAGCGGCTCCTCAAGATCGGTACCGAGCGAGCGCACGCAGTAGTGCAAGAAACCATGCGAGAGGTTCGTGATGCGCTGGGGATCGTCAAGCTCTAGCTATCGTTTCAATCTGCACGATTATTTACACGGCGCCATCGCCCTAGTCGCTGCCGCCATTCCCGCCCAGATGCCGCCCATCTGCACGTTGCATGGCTTGTCGGCTGCGGCGACTTGCTCGCTCTCGTCCGCTGCTGAATCCTGATAGTCGAAGTTGCCAGTCGATCCTTCGGTTGTAGCTGCGCCGCCGCCAGTGTTAAGCGGAAAACCACCGGTATGTCCCAAGCCATCACCATCCGTGCGCTCCTCTGTGCCTCGCGCGCCGCCGCCAGTGTTTAGTGGAAACCCACCGGTATGTCCCAAGCCATCATCATCCGTGCGCTCCTCTGTGCCTCGCGCACCACCGCCCGTATTAAGCGGAAATCCACCGGTATTCGCCAATCCATCGTCATCGGTACGCCCGGTTTGCTCAACCGATCCCCCCTTCACGTTCAGCGGGAAGTTCCCATTATTGCCCAAGGCGTCGTCGTCAGCCCAGGCAGCACCCGCTGCCGCGAGCACTGACAGCCCAGCGATGAGCATGAGGCCAGAAATGATGCTTTTTGAGTTGAATGAGCTACGACACCGCATAAACCACCCTTCGTTGGAGAAGCTCCCGATTCCGCCTTCAACATCTATCGTCGGCGCCCCGGTAGAGAGGTTGACACCTTGCTGCTCGATTTTTTTTGAATGACGGAACACCCTGCGGAAAACTCGTAGGGCGCGTCCGCAAAAGCTAAACATAAATGGCAGGATAGCCGGACGGCCGTCTCGGCGGTGGCTATAGAAGCGCTGGACCAACGGAGCTTTACGCGTATACCGTGGGGTCCTTTATGCCCCCAAGCTTAAACGCCTCGATCCGCTCTATGCAGGTGCCACACCTGCCGCAGTGCCTTTCGCCGCCCTTGTAGCAGCTCCACGTTAGCTCCATCGGTGCGCGTAAGGCCTGCCCGAGCTTGGCGATGTCACCCTTGGTCATCTCCGCAAATGGCGCCAAGAGGCGCGTGGTGTGCCAATCTGCTATCTCAATCGCCTTCCCGAGCTGCTCTATGAACTCCTTGCGGCAATCGGGATAGATCGAGTGGTCTCCCCCGTGAGCGGCGTACGCCACCACGTCAGCTTTCGTTGAGATGGCCCAGGCAGCAGCGACCGACAGCAGCAGCATGTTGCGGTTCGGCACTACCGTGAGCTTCATGTTCTCGTCGGCGTAGTGCCCCTCGGGCACGTCAACATCAACGCT
>OMIG01000089.1 GCA_900299035.1 Pseudomonadota bacterium | reverse complement strand
TGTGAGGGAGGCTAGCCGATATGTCGCTCAATCGCGAACAAAAAAGCCTTAGGCTCTTCTCAGCGATTTCTCTTCTGCCTTCTTGGGTCTCTGTTCTGCGCGAGACGCAGCGCCAGCTCGCCGCGCGCATGCCGCACGGAGTGCGCTGGACGCCGCCCGGGAGCTTTCATGCAACGGTGCGCTTCATCGGAAACCTCCCGACCGCTCAGGCAGAGGAGCTTGTTCAAGCCTGGCGAACTTTTGAGCTGCCAGAGAAGCTTCCCGTATTGAGCCTCACCACCTGCGGCTGCTTTCCGCCGACGGGGCCGGAGAGGATTCTGTGGGCTGGCGCTGAAGCGATCTCTGGCTCTTGGCTAGGACTCGTTGGGTGTATCGATGTTGCGCTCTCAAACTTCGGATTGGCCTTGCCCCTGGAGGAGCCCGTCATACACATTACGATCGGGCGAGTGAGTCAGCCCGGAGCCGTTCGCGGCGCTCGAGACCTGCTGTCGAGTGTCGTTCTTCGAGCTGAGCCTCTCCCGGTTGAGTCGGTCGGGCTCTTTATCTCTGCGCCGACCCCAACCGGCTCGCGCTACGTCCAGGTCGCCTCGACGGGGCGACCCCACCAAAAAGTGTGACCTAAGCCGCAAAAGTGGCATATATCGTGCGCTCTGCGCGGAATCATGGCATACAATTTGTATTGGTAATTGCTAACGCCCCAAGCATTGCGGCGCCCCTTACAAGCCACTGAAAGATGATAAAGAACCTCGCAAAATTGTTCACGTTAGGACTGGCTATCTGCCAACTGGCGCCAGCGGCATCTGCGGACCCGGTCACAGTCGAGCTCTTGGGCAACGGTCCGAAATACGGCGGTCCGACCATCGCTGAGATTGACGGCAATACTGGAAACGGAAAAGAGATTGCGGTTGCCTCCGCTAACGGAATTGTCTCGGCGGTGTCTGCTGCCGGAGTGGTGTTGTGGGAGACCACCTTGCCGATAGCGAGCTGCACAGCTCTCTCGGGCAGCAACAGGATTCTCTCATCGCCTGCGGTAGGCGAGCTATTCGCCAACGGAGTGCCCTACGTGGTGGTTTCCTACGGCGGACTCGGAGACCGAACCTGCCCAGGAGGTGTCGTGGCGCTCAAAGGCGATGACGGCTCAATCGCGTGGAACTTTGACCTGAAGGTTCTCGCCACCAAGCGCCCTATCTTCTCCGTCTCTCACGCGGCGATCTCATCTCCGGCGCTGTACGACTTTACCGGAGACGGCAAACTGGAGGTCGTCTTCGGCTCGCTCGACCGCAACATCTACATGCTGACGCCGCGTGGCAGGCTGAAAGGCTACTACCAGGCAGCAGACACGGTCTTCTCATCACCAGCGATCGCTGACGCCGATGGCACCGGCTCGGCTGAGATTATTATTGGCACCGACATCTCTCAGAACCTCCAGCTTCGCCCCCCTACGCCAAACGGCGGCTACTTCTACGCGCTCAAGGGAAGCTCCTTCAAGGACGGCAAGGTCATCCCGTTTCGCCTGCCAGGATCGGCCGTGTGGAGGAAGCAATTTGACCAGGTCGTGCAGGGCTCGCCAACCATCGGCGAGCTCCTCTCGTCAAATCCCGGGCTAGAAGTCGTCGCCTCGACCGGCTGCTACTTCCCGGAAGGGTCAACCGACAAGCGTGGGCGGTACTTAAAGATCTTTAGCTTGCGCACGGGGCGCCTGTTACAGACAGTGCCGCTCTCAACCTGCACCAACTCAGAGCCCGCGATCGCAGACGTCGACGGTAACGGCAGCAACGACATCGTCATCCCTGTCCAGACGCTCGGCCAGTACGGCGGCTCAGGCCAGAGCGAGGTTGTCGCCTACAACCCGGAGACGAGCACCACTCTGTGGACAGCAAATCCGAAGGCGGGCCATCGCAACATGCGGGAGCTTGCCTTATTCAGCGGCCTTGCGATCGCAGACCTAGACAAGAATGGCTCGCGCGAGGTCATAGTGATGGTCTCAACTGGGCTCGCGATTCTCGCCGGAGCGACCGGGCAGCACCTCTCCTGTGATGAGTCAGAGTGCCTCGACGGAAGACAGGTCCTCTCTGGGTTCTCATCCGCTCGCAACACTCCGGCCGTCGGAGACCTAGACGGCGACGGCAACTACGAGCTCGTAGCGGCTGGACCTTCCTCGAATGGCGGAATAGTGCAGATCTACTCCAACCTCGGCGGCATCATATCGAGCTCGGCGGGCAGCAGCTCAAACTACCTCCCTTGGCCGATGTACCGTGGTGATGCGAAGCACCGCGGGGTGCAGGGCGGCAGCTAGTGCCGACAAGGCAGACAGGCAACTTAGGCATGGCGTAATTAAGTGCCCGGAGCCTAGAGCATTACCGCCTTAACCCTACAGATAGGGGTTTCCCCGCGCTGTTAACAGGGTACAGTCGAGGGGCTATGAACGTCGGCCCACAACTGCTTGAGCTCTCCGCCACCCTAACCCCCCTTGTACTTGCTTGTGTGCCGCTGACTAGGCCACCATCCAAGATCGGCGCCTGGGTAGGAAGCGTCCTGCTCACAGCATCCATGTCGATTCTCAGCATGGGCCTATTGATGATGCGCTTAACAGCGCGCTGCGTTAGTCGTGAGGCCCCCTGTCCGGATGGATTGCAGCCCAAGCCCATTTCGCCAGACATCTTTGCGCGTTTCCCAGAGTGCTCGGCGTGCCTGCCGGCGGAAGGCGAGAGCGGCAGCGCTACGATCGCCATGGCGATAAACGGAGCCCAGATGCCGCTTGCCACGGCGGGCGCAGTCATCTGCACCTTGATTAGCCTGGCTGTTCTGGCTCGATTCGCGGCATGGGTTAAGCGTCAGGGGGCTCGCCGCTAGAAGAAAACGCCTGCGACATCTTGTCGTACGCCTCCCCCAGAGACGCACACACCGGGTAGCCTGTCTGGAGCAGCCGCGACTCGCTCTCAGCCCCATGCGAGACGAGCCAACACCCGGCCCCCAATTCTTGGGCGACCTCAGCGTCGTGGGACGAGTCTCCGATTAGGGAGATCTCTTTGCCGTACACCCCCAGCTCTCGGGCGAGATCAACTCCCTGCGCAACCTTGCTGTGCCCGAGCAGGTCAGTCGCCCCGCGGACAGTCTCAAAGAACGCCCCTAGCTGGTGATGCTCAATTGCTGCCTCCAGTAGGTGGTGCGGGAGCGCCGACAGGATCGCCTGCCGAGATCCCCTGCCCTGCGCGCGCGAAAGCACGTCGCGGGCGCCGTCGTGCAAGGGCGGCGGCTCCGGCACAGCACGGTAGACCTCGCTCCAACGACGAGCTACGTCTTCGAACGGGTGCCGAGAGAAGTCAAAACCTGAATCCTCGTACATCTTGCTGATCGGGTGGCGGTACAGCTCGCGGTACCGCTCGATCGACACAGGCTCGTAGCCAAGCTCTGCCCTCACCTGATTGAACACATCAGCGTTCAATGGCGTGTCGTTAAGCAGCGTGCCGTTCCAATCCCAGAGAATGAGCTTCATCGGACCGAAGACTACCACACGCGCCGGCCTCCACAGTACCGGTTCTCTTCTGTTGCTCTCAGTCGGTTACAGTACAGCCAGCCGCAGCGCGCTCCTCTGTAATTTACCCTTGGTAGGATCGTAAATCACATTTACCATAGCGTGATGTTCGCTAATCAATCGCCCGAGCCCTCCGACCTCCACGAGCAGAAGATCCAGGTTCAGAGCCGCGTTGAAGACTGGCTCACCCAGCAGCATAAGGTACAGGAGCGTATTCACGACAAGCAGCTCGCATCAGGCTTTGAGCTTCGTCTGCGGACCATCTACGGGCTCGACAAGTGGACCTTCGGCGATGTCGAGGTTAAGGTCGAAGAGATGCTCCGCTGCGGACGGAAAACGGTTGTCGCCCTGATGACGGTGCGCGACGAAGAGGGTCTCGACCTGCTCCCAGATCGGCGCGTAGAGGTGCTGTCAGACTACCGCCTCAATCCATCTCGCCCCGGAATTATCCTCGAGATCCTCTCCCAGCCGGTTCAGGTAACGCTGGTTGCCCCTGACGGAAACCCAAGCCTCGCCCGGCTCGTGCCGATTCTTTGTGACAAGGCCTTCGACGAGCTGAAACTCCACCGCTCTGCCGCTCTGACGCGCCTCAAGGCAGCCCGCTACAAAGACGAAACCTCAGGCTACCCAGTCAACCAACCGAGCCTGCTCGTAAACCTGGTGCTACGAGAGGTTGCGTCGGCCGTCCGCAACCGCACGATTGAGGAAGGGATGAACCCCGAGAACCTTTCCTGGATCCCGATCCGAGTAGACGACCTTGAAAGCGATGACCAAGGGGTATACGGCGCCAAGGTCTCGCTTGCCGACTCAACCCCGGAAAGCTCCTTTGTGACGGGCATCAAGCAGGAGATACACCGGGTCAAGATCGGCTTTAACCGCTTCTTCGGCACTATTGAGCGCCAGTGGCTCTCGTGGGAGCCCGCCCAGGCCTTTTCTTAAATTGCCTCCCTCTCAACCTCGTCACACGGATAGGCGAACGAGCCCGAGGCGCGGCAAAAGCGCTCCGCCCGCTTCCCTGACAGGTCTGCAACGGGGTAGCATCCCTGCTTATGCCAAAGATCGTCCTCATAGGCTTCATGGGCGCCGGAAAGAGCACCATCGCCGCGCGCCTGAGCGTGATGCTCGGCGTGCCTGTGCGCGAGATGGACGACGGCATTGTGGCGCGCTCAGGCCTGTCATCGATCCCTGAGATATTCGAGAAGCACGGCGAGCCCTTCTTCAGAGAGCTTGAGTCTGAGGAAGCTGCAACACTCGCCGACTCGCGCGACGTCGTGATCTCGACGGGCGGTGGGGTGATCGGGCGCCCAAAGAACATGGAGCTGCTGCGCCAGAACGGCGCGGTGGTGGTTTTTCTGCGATCATCGTTCGAAACAGTAGCAGCGAGGAACGCCGGGCTTGAGACTCGCCCCCTCTTTCGTGACGGAACGAAAGCCAGAGAGCTCTTCGCGACGAGGGCGCCGGTGTACGAGCAGTGGGCCGACATCACCGTTGACACTGACGGCAAGCCGCCCGAGGCGCTCTGCGCAGAGATCCTCTCTCGACTCTCTGCTCGCCTTGAAGTGAGCGCCAAGTCGTCTGTGTGCCTCGTGATCGGAGACCCGATCGCTCATAGCCTTTCGCCCAAGATGCACAACGCAGCCTACGCAGCCCTCGGGCTGCCCTTCGTGATGGCTGCCGCCCACGTGAAGCCGACGGAGCTGGAGAACGCGGTGCGGGGCATGCGCGCGCTCGGCATCCGCGGATTTGCGGTCACCATGCCGCACAAGGTCACAATTATCCCCTTCCTGGACGAGGTCGACCCGCTCGCCGAAAAAGTCGGGGCAGTCAACACGGTGCTGAACGACGGCGGGAAGCTTCGGGGCTTCAACACCGACCTGGCTGGCATCGTGCGGCCCCTGGAGCGCCTCGCAGCCCTGCGCGGCAGGAAAGTTGCCCTGCTCGGCGCAGGCGGCGCAGCGCAAGCTGCCGCGCACGGCTGCGCTTCGCGCGGAGCGCTAGTGACCGTGTTCAACCGC
>OMIG01000088.1 GCA_900299035.1 Pseudomonadota bacterium | reverse complement strand
GTGCTGGCGAAATACCGGGTCGTTGCGCAGGGCCGAGCTAATCTCGACCTCAGAATTGCAGTCATCGAGGGACATGACGTGCATCGAGTTGTCAGTAGATACCTTTACCGCGAAGTTGCCCCGGTACTCAGCGTCGTTAGTGTGGACGGTGAGCGCCACTGCGTGGGCAGTTCGGTTGTGCCCCGATCGAGAAGTTCCCAAGTCGAGCTTCGCCGAGAAGCTCTCTATGGCGCTCGCACCGGCCGGAATCTGTAGGAAAGCGGCAAGCCGCTCCTGAAAGCTCGGCTGGCTCAGCAGGTCTCCTAGCATGAGCCGCGCGATGTAGCCTTCCATGTTCTGCGGATCGCACGTCGCTGCCAAGTCTCCGCCTCGAGTGGCGGGCCGAGATGGCTCAATGCGGTTCACGCTACATGGGTTCATCGCTCAAGCTGCTCCACTAGGTACGAAATTGCCCGCTCTGGCTCGCGCAGCGTCACGTAGTCGACCGTGTGGCCACCCTCAGAGTCTTCCACCAGTCGGCCCACGTCCTGGCCGCCCTCGATGACCCGTACTGACACCGGCTCTCGCGAAGTAAGCCCTACCTGCAGCGAGTCCATGTGCGTGATCGCGTCAGAGAGGATGAACGACGGCTCCGCGGTTGCCTCCTGGTGCTTGTCGTTCTTGTAGATCGAGAAGAATGCCTTCATGGTGTCCACCAGCACTGAGGCCGCTTCGCTCTTCGGGGTCAACGAGTCGATGGTGCTCTTAGGCACCGCGAACTTTTGCGCAGTGTCCCAGGTAACAAGCGAGATCGGTATGCCGCTGCTCAGCACCACGTTGGCCGAGATCGCGTCGAGGTAGAAGTTGAACTCTGCCCACTGCTTTCCTTCGCTGTCTTTTGGGCCCTCGTTCCCTGTCCCGCGCAGGGCGCCGCCCATGATGTAGAGGCGAGAGATCTGGCTCTTTGCGTACTCGGGGTCTTGCAGGATGAGCTTCGCCAGGTTGGTGCAGGGGCCCGTGAGGAAGTACTCCACGTTGCCCGCGCGCAGCAGGTCGTGCAGCCTCTTCGTAGGGTCGCCTTCCGGAACAGCTGCTCCACTGAGCGAGATGTCGTTAAAGCCGTTAGAGCCGAAGAACCTCGGGAGGTCTTCACCCCTCAGTGGGTGGCGCTGCATCGGCTCAGAGGCGCCGTGAATGACTGGGATGTCTGGATACTTGAGGGCGTCTAGGAAGCCGACGGCGTTCTGCGAAGAGTCGGTCACCGAACCGCACCCGAAGGACGTAACCACGTTGGCGTTCCGAAACTGTGGCAGGCCGGAGGCCAGGAAGATGTTTACCGCATCATCGGGACCTGGATCGCAATCGTAAACTACCGGATTTCCGCTCATCATAGCCTCCCTGGAACAATCGCTAGAACGGGAGGTTACCAAGCGGCTAAGCGCTACTCAACAAAATCGGGGCCGAAAATAGGAGCGAAATATCGCGCCATTTGCCCGAATAAATGACTTTTTGGGGGATCAGCACTCGCTTTTCGCGGCTCTAATTAGCGGTGCAGCGGGGACCGCTCAAGGAAGTAAGAAGGCGAGGCAGGTGTCGGTCGAGGCAGGAAAGAGCCGCCGCCAGCCTCTCTCGGGCTGGCGGCGGCGAGGGCATTACCCCTTGTACATCACGTCGAAGTGCTTGTGCGCGCTGACAACGGCGTGGCGCATCATGTCCTCAACCCGGCCGGTCTCCCGAACCGTGTAGGCCTTCGCAAGGTCCTTGAGGTTGAGCTCTGCTGCCGCCTTCTGGCAGGCATCCCACGACAAGATGCTGCGGATTACCCGATCGAGCCCTTGGGCCTCGTTGTCGTAGGGCCTGGCCTGCATGTCGTGGCCGTACCACCGGTCGTATCCCGCTTCGCCGACCAGCGCCGCGATGGCGATGTTCATGCCGGTGATCTTACACCCGTGGTCGATGTCGTACTTGCCCGGGCCGCCGATCGTGATGCCGTCGTTGTAACCCTGGCTGTTGAGGTGCATGTGCGTGCAGGCATTGTTGTCCAGCTCCTCAACCGTGTCGTACACAGCATCGAGGCCGATCATCTCCGAGTGCCCGAACTCCTTGTTGAGGCCGCGCTTCTCGATGTTGACGCCAAACTCCTCCTTGAGCTTCTTCCAGAACAGGATCGCTGAGGCCACGGTCGGCAGCAGCATTGCTGGGTGCCCCTCGTTTGGCTTCGGCTCGATGCCCCAGTAGAGCTGCCCGCCTTTCTTGTCTTCGTAGGCGCACAGGCTTGCCACGCTCTCCTTAAGGTTCTGGTACATCTGCTTGATGGCGGGCGTCGCCAGGTCGTAGCCGTACGACCCGTTCCAGAGCACTAGGGTAGGGGCCAACTTCGGATCTGAGTGCCAGTTCTTCTTGAGCGGACCGTACGCCAGGTCGACAGTTCCAACGCTAATCTTGGAAGCCTCCTCGCGCTCGGCTGAGTCGAGCGAAGCTGCGCCTCCGAAGCCGTAGTGTGAGTGCAGCCCTGGGGTAATCATCGCCAGGTGCATCTTTGCGTCGGTCAGGGCATCAGACACAGCCGGCGCGGTCTTCTCGTCGACCTCGGTGTTGTAGTGCATCTCGAAGCCGAGCTCGATGTGGCTCGGGATGCGGGGCCGGATCTTTGTTGAGATGAGGCGGATAATCTCTGGGACGTCTAGCTTCTGTGCTGTCCAGTGAGGCCGTATGTCGCCAGGAACGAAGCCTCCCTTGCCCGCGTTAAATGTCCAGCGACAGAGGCTGTGTAGTGTCTTTTTCTGCATGCGTTCTCCCTTTCTCTACTGTAGGTGACGTTGAAGCACTTCCTTCCACCTTGCGTACGCATCAAGCGTTGCGCCGCGTGCGCCGCTGTCTGGCTCGACAACGGACTCCCGGCGGAGACCCTTAAATGCGTCGGACGGTGAAAGCAGTTTGCTGCCGATCCCGGCAGCACGCGCGGCGCCCTCAGCGCCGTCGGTGGTGTAGAGCTCAAGCGGAACTCCCGTCGCTGTGGCGAAGGTGTGCTGAAAGAGCGAGCTCTGGAACATGTTGGCGAAGCCGGCCCTGACACGGGTTGGCTTAAGGCCCATCGACCGCATGATCTCGATTCCGTAGTTGAGAGCGAACACGACCCCTTCCTGAGCCGCGCGCAGCACGTCCTTCGTCTCGTGTATGTTGAGCTGTAGCCCTTCAAGCGACGCTCCGAGGTCTCGGTTGCCGAGAGTTCGCTCGGCGCCGTTGCCGTAGGGCAGGGCGACGACCCCTCGCGAGCCGACCGCGGCGGAGGCCGCCAGGGCGTTTAGCTCTGGGTACCCAACCGAGGGCGCGAAGGTGTGGCGAATCCAGCGGTAGAAGCTGCCGGCCCCGTTAACGCACATCAACATTCCCACGCGCTGGGCCTGTTCGGTGCTGTTTACATGCAGAAAGTTGTTTACGCGCGAGGCCCTGTCGACGCCAAGTGACTCGGTGACACCGTACACAACGCCGGAGGTGCCAGCGTTAGCCGCTATCTCTCCCGGCTCGAGCACATTGAGCGCCATGGCATTGTTTGGCTGGTCGCCGGCGCGGTACGACACTGGGATTCCCTCGGGCAGCCCAAGCTCGCGCGCCACCTCTGCCGAGATGCTCGCGAAGTCTCCGATGCTATCGGTGACTGGCGGAAGCAGAGAAGAGGGCAGGCCAAAGCTCTCTAAGACCTGCACCGCCGGCCGTCCATCCCTGAAGTCCCACAGGATGCCCTCAGAGAGCCCCTGCGGGGTGGTGCCGAATTTCCCGGTCAGCTTGAAGGCCACGTAGTCGCCCGGCAGCATCATGTACGCCGTTTTGGCCAGGATCTCCGGCTCGTTCTCCTTAACCCAGGCCATCTTGGCCGCCGTAAAGTTGCCCGGAGAGTTCCCGAGGCGGCTCAAGCAGTAGTCTTCGCCGAGCTTCTTGAAGGCTGCGGCTCCGAACGGCACCGCCCGGCTGTCACACCAGATGATGGAGGGACGAAGCGGCCGGCCATCTCGGTCGACCAGCACCAAGCCGTGCATCTGGTAGGCTATTCCGATGCTCTTGAGGGCAGCCAAGTCCTTTGGGCGTGAGGATCGGATGGCCTGAATCGCCCTGCATGCGTGCTCCCACCAAAGGTCGGGGTGCTGCTCCGCCCAGCCGGGCTGTTTGGCGCTTATCTCAAGCTCCCTATCGGGCGAGGTGGCGCTCGCCAGCGCTTTGCCCGACTCCACGTCGACTAAGGAGACCTTCACCGATGAGCTGCCGACGTCGATGCCTAAAAGGGTGCCTGCCATGGAACGAGCCTCCGGTTTTGCGATTGGGCGAGCGAAGCCTAGCGCAGAACGCCCCCTTCGCAAGCCAAAAAGTTGGCCTGCCGGCCTTTCGCCTTGAGGCTGGTCACAGGCCAGCTTGGGGGCAGGGCTGTGCGCGGGCCCGAGCGAGCCGGTCCGGAGCCTTGCCGGAGGCGGCAGAGCGGCCGTCATAGCCCCGATTTTCTCTCGGCAGATTCGGTGCTTATCCCTTGTCAGGATCGCGTCAACCTCGTATCTTTGAGGCCTGGAGAAAGCCAGGAGCGACGCGGCAAAAAACAGCCTCGGTGTTCTTTCACAGCGGTGTCTTAGC
>OMIG01000087.1 GCA_900299035.1 Pseudomonadota bacterium | reverse complement strand
TGCACGGCAGATCGGCATCGGCTTGCGCGATGGACAAGATCTTACGTTCAACTTCGCACAGCCGGTACATTTGACGAAGTGTATGGAATCAAGGAATCGAAGTCGATAATTTTTCCGTAGCGAGCCGGCGGATCAACATCCCTGGAGTGCCGCCCCGCCTCGCGCGAGCTGCGCTGCTAATCTGCTTAATTTCGGGCAGATCTAGAACGATGCAATGCGCAGCGCAGCTGCTGAAGGCTGCGATGGTGTTCTAATTCTGAATCCTTGGGGGTGTTTCTCGGCACATGACGTGGCGGTTCACTGCCGCATCTGTTACCGCTCAAATTGAGGATCGTCCGGTTCTCGAGTGGGTAGAGTTCCGCGCAGCAGGAACGTTCACCTGCTCGTGCTCGTGAACGTGAACGTACCCGAACACCGGAGTCTCGGTGGGTGAAGGTATAGCTTAAAACGGGTCTCTTTCGTCGGCTGCTCCCGCTTGAGCGGCAACGGGGAACGCTGTGGCTTATCGGGTACGTTCACGTTCAGGTGCACGAGCACGTTCACGTTAAAACACCCCATTTTCTAGACGAATTAAGGGGCTGTCTGCTCGCATTTCTCGTGGCCTCCCACTCGATTCCTCGATGATCCCAAATTGAGTCGGCTACCGATACGGAAGGATAGAGAGCGGCGGGACGAGTATACCCCCACCTCGGCCTCGCTCACGGTTCTACTTGAATCGGCGCTTGCTCAGGTCGATCTCGAGCCGCGCCACCGCCTTGCCAAGCTTGGGGAAGCGCTCCTCAGCAACCTTCAGCATGCTCTCAATCTGCTTCTCTGAGAGGCTCTTGCTCGCCTCCGACACCAAACACTGTCCACTTTTTTTCTGGATAATGACCGCGGTACCACACGGCGCCCCCGACTTCTTGACAAATTCAGACTCGACGCCAGGGAACAGTGTCAGCTCCAGCGCCAGTTTCGGATGCCGCATCCCCTCACCGTAGTACTCCGGAGTGCCCCGCTCTACGAGCCACCCGCCCTTCTTCTGGTTAGCCTGAACACCGGCCATCGCCACGATGCGGCCCTCCCCATTTGGGAGCTCTTCGCTGAACCACGGCAGCAGCCCGGCCGCGCCAGCCTGGTGCGGACGATCTCCGCTCATAAAGGGCATAGGCCGTGAGCGCACCGAGCGGATCTCCGCAAGTCCAGCGGGACCAAGGAGACTAATCGGCTTGCCGCCTCCGGGGCCAGACACCGAGTACATGCCGCCGTACGGACTTAGGTCAACAACGACGGGCACGAACCTGCCGGACTCCTCAAAGTAGGCCACGGTGAGCGCGTGCTGTGTGCCGCCGATTCTGGCAACCCAAACGTCGGCTGGTATTCCATGGGAGGAGAAGTAGCTACGAGCCGTGAGGGCCGAGTCATTGCACTGGTGGCATGCCGGATTCGGAAGGTCGAGGTTTTGGCTCCAAGGGAGCCTAACTTGGGCGAAGCCACTGACATCATCAGCACGCTTCAATTCCTTGGCGACCCCCGCATAGCCGTACGTCTCAAGCGGGAACAGCCTCTCAGTCTCAACTAATTCGTGCAGTCGGGACAGCAGCGCCCCGTTTCGAAGACCGAGCGAGGGCTTACGTGAAAGCTTAAGAAAGCGCGCATCCATGACCTCCACGGTCTGCTTCTGAAGCTGCTCACAATGTGTGACGACCAGAACATGGTGCTTCACCTCCACGGGCATCTGATTGTCCCCAGAGACTCGCATGACCGCCGCGCTCAGGAGCTTTGCAGACTCACCTCCTGGCTCATTCAAAACATCTCTACAGAAGCGATACGAATCGATCGTAGGAAGCCCCCGCAGCTCTGCCAGGATCGCGCTACGGGCCCCGAGGCACCCGACTACCTCCTTCATGAGGGCGAGCACCTTCGCGGTGTCTTTCTCAATAGCCTCAAGCTCCTTTACCTTGCCCCCCATGAAATCAAGCGGCCTGCGGTACGCGTACAGGTCCGCCAAGCATAGGGCAGCCCGGCGCGGCTCATTCAGCGCGAGAGCATCGAGGTGCTTGGCAACTTCGGCGCTGCCGTGGCGCTCGAGCTTCGTCATGAGCGCCTCCACGAAGCGGTAGTGCGAGAAATCGGCATGAGAGACCTCGCACCAAGAGCCCTCAGGCCCTCGAACATCGGACAGATTGTGAGATGGTGTTGACGTCCTACGCATACAACAGAAGCCGCTAATGGTTCTTTCTCGCGCCGAGCGTGGCGCACTTTAGGAGCAGAGTCATTCACCAAGAGCTGGCAAGGCAAAGGGCACGAAACCCTCCTCATCCCGGTCACGCTCTCAAAGTGAGAGACTGCTTGGCGACGGCAACGGAGAGAAGCCCATCGGCGCATCGCCTTCATTCACTGCGCGGAACGCTACCGTGCCTGGATTCGCTACTCAACAAAAAAGCCCGAGAAACGCCGAAATCGCACCACCTATTGGGCACTTACGGGCAGATGAGGATTCAGGATGGGCTCTTCAGCGCGCGCAGCGAAAGCTCAAACAGGCCTTATCGAATAGGGAGCGGCCCCTCCTTCGAGAGACATGGACCCTCCACTAGCGGCCTACACACGCCCTGCCGCCAGGCCTGTACGCAGATGGCATGCAGGTAACGAGGCGTTTTTGGATGAGCGGAGCGGTGCCGAAAGCCGGCGTTTTTATCCCCCGAGAACTGACGCCATCTCCTCAGCGATGGCGTCGTATCCGACAGTGTTGGGATGGAGCCCCTCCGGAAGGTTGTAGTACTGACAGGTTCCAAGATCGGCACATCCCATCACGAAAACCTGCTCGATGTCTGCGAGGGGCACCGAGTTCAAGAACGCCAATTCCCGAATCGACTCAGAGTAGACCTGTGTAAACTGCCGCTGAGACGCATGGTGGCCCGTCGGAGGTGCGAGAGTTGCTATAACGACCTCCTTGCCGGCGGCGCGCCCCACGTTAATGAGGCGCTGGAGCGCTGTCGAGACTTCTGCTGCAGACTGGAGGTGAAAGGAATCGTTTACGCCCTCCTTGATTATGACAACATCAGCGGAGCTGCCAACGACAACACTGGGGAACCTATCCACGCCAGACTCAATCTTTCCCCTACCGACCAGCTCCTCGCCGGGAATCCCCGCGTTAAGGACCGACACCCCTACGAGGCTCGACAGCCTCAAAGGATAGCCCCTGGGCGGTCCAACGACGGTGATCGATGGAACATATTGGCCCGGCTGCGTGCCATCCCCGACTCCGTACGTAATGCTGTCGCCAAATGCAAGAACTTCCACCGAGCCATCGCCATTGACGTCTCGCAACACTGGCTCCGCTACAGCAACACCAGCCCACGAAAAACAAGCGACACAAGCCGCTACCAGCGAGGGCGCTCGATGCGCCGCCCGTTTCGTCTTCCTGTACCGATGTCTACGCGCCATTATCCAGCCCTCCCCTCCACGGCCGACCTGCTCTCCTGGAGTAGTGTAGCGCGGCGCCGAGCGAGGTCAACAAGTGATAGCACTCCAACGGCTCCAAAGCCGAAGATGAGGCCATCTACCGGAAGCCTAAATCGATCCTCCGGGCGATTTAACAGCGCGGCAAGCCCAGTGAAATAGAGCACCACGAACAGAAGAAAAACTCGCTCAACCGTCGCGCCACGCCGCAGGCTCAGTGCCACGCCCAAGACGAAGAACACCGTCACAATCGCTTCCGGAAAGAGGAACGACGCCATGTACCAGTGGGTCAGCGCTCGGGCACGCTCCGATGGCGGGGCGGGCTCCTGTGGGACGAGTCGCGCGACCAGCCCCTTCTGTGGGGCACACAGGTATGGCTTTCCAAGCCCCTCTTCACAGAAGTGGACACTCCGCCGAGACTTTACGAAGAGGCTCCCGAAATTTCGGAACGTGTTTGGAATGAAGCGACCCGGTGAGGCTAGCAGTGTCTCGATGGCGAAAGCCTTCATGCGGTCATCGAGCCCCTTGTTGAGCTCCTTGGGGGGCACGTGATTGCGCACCATGCTTATCCCGAGAGCGTGATAGACGTGAAAGTAGGTAGTGCTCGTCTTCGCGCGCGCCTTAATCACCTGCTGGCGAACGAATGGATCGTTGCTGGGTTTCGGCAGAGGGGAGTAGTCAACGTCCACCACTCGATGGAAGAGGTTGATGCCAATGTCCCGGCTTATGCCCCAGAAACCGTAGTAGTCGTGATTCACCTTGAGCCATGGGAAGATAGCGGCAAGGAACAACACCAACGCAAGAGCAGATCCAGCGATGGTCGAACGTTTAACGCCAAAACGTAAGACAAACATCACGAGGACACATACGAGGAGAAGCTGCCCAATCGGCCGAGACAGCGAAAGAGCCCCCGCCGAAACGCCTAGCGCGGCGAAGGTTCCCCCAGCTAGCTCCCCTTGTCGGAGCTTTGCGACTACGAGGAGCGTGACCCACAGAAACACAAAGAGCAGGAAGATAAATTGTGCCTCGGTAAGGAACACCGACTCATAGTACAGCTGCAGGGGCGATAGAAGGAAAAGCGTTGCACCAATCAAAGCCACCCTGCCCGAAAAGGTGCGCCGAAGGATCGTAAAGAGCATCAAACCCGATAAGAGCCCGAGCAACCGCTGCACGAGGACTACAGCCAATCCGGCCGCCTCGGTGTGCCCAAACAGCTTCAAGAAGAGAGCCAGAAAGAGCGGATACATCGGAGTACGATACACCTGGTGGTACCAGAAGTTGCCCTCGTCCGCCATGCTGGCAGCCGACATCAAGTACGTCCGAGAGTCCGGCCAGAGGATAGGACACGAGCCAAATGACAAGACCAGTCTGGGGATTAGACCGACTATGAGAAGGAGCGTCCAAGGGGATGCCAACCAGCCAAATCGATACCAGGGGCGACTCGTAGACATCAGCGGCCCTACCAGAAAAAAGGGGGCGACGTTGAAAAGGCCCCAAGAACGCGGTACCCTACCACACGGGTTTGAAATGTACACCGCTGCCTGCCAGATTAACGACATCACTCAGGATTCTGCCAATCCAGCGGCACAGCCTGCGCCGCTGCAGCTGTCTGTAGTTATTCCTGCCCTTAACGAGGGGCTTAACATCGGGCCCCTCATTGAGCGCCTCTGGGCAACAACCAAGGAGCTCGCCCTCAACGCAGAGATCATCGTGGTCGACGGGGGGTCAGCCGATCAAACGCCGCAAGTCGCCGAACAGCTCGGCGCCAAATGTCTCCTCCAGCGTCGGCTTGGGTACGCTGGCGCACTGCGCGATGGCTTTCACGCTGCCAAGGGGGATTTTGTTCTCACCCTCGACAGTGACCTCTCGCACCCACCGGAGCTCCTCAAGGAGATGTGGGCTAAGCGACATCAGGCAGACATCATAATCGGCTCTCGGTTCGCCGATGGCGGCCGCTCAGACGCCCCGTTTATGCGCCACCTCCTCTCAAAGGTGCTCAACGGCGTTTTCTCTACCTGCCTCTCTCTGCCAATCAAGGATCTCTCAAGCGGGTTTCGGCTCTACAAGCGCGACGCTCTCAACCTTGGCGCGTACCGTCCAGAGAACTTTAGCATCCTTCAGGAAGTTATCGTTCGCGCCTTCTCAGAGGGGTACAGCGTCATCGAGGTTCCACTCCACTACGAGGAACGCGCGTCAGGCTCATCCCACGTTTCCTTCGTAAAATTCGCAATCTCTTACCTGCCAACCCTCTATCGACTGTGGAAGCTTCGAAATTCCTCCTCAACAGCGGACTACGAGTACCGATCCTACTCGAGCCGGCACCCCTTGCAGCGCTACTGGATCCGTAAGCGCATCTCCCACATAAAGCACCTGCTTGGGGATAGCACTGAGGTGCTCGACGTTGGCTCAGGCAGCAACTACCTCGCGGCCACAACTCCGGGTTTTGTGGCGCTTGATATCGAGCCCAAGAAGGTGCGCTTCATGGCTCGCTCGGCCGCAGACGCCAAGCTCGGCGATGCGCGGGCACTCCCCTTCCCTGACTCATCCTTCAGCCGTATCGTACTCTCTCAGGTGCTACCGTACGTGGATGACCTCGCGAGCGCGATCCGCGAGGCCCGACGAGTCGTGAAGCCAGGGGGCACAGTGATAGTCTGCGTGCCCGACTCGCGCCGTATTGCCTGGCGCATCTTCGGTGCGCTCTACCGGTCTCTGCCGAACGTGAAAGCCTCTGGAGTCAGGACGCGGCACCGATTCTCTCGAATGAAACTCGTTGAGCGCTTCGCCAACAATGGATTCCGGGCGCTCAAGTACCGATACGTGTGCGGGGCAGAGCTCGTCATCGCGTTTCAGAGAGTAGAGTAGTCGTCCACACTCGGCTCGGCTTGCCTCCGAGGAGTTTTTTCGTTCGCACGGACTGTGACATGAAAGAGAAACTTATACTTCTCCTGTTCGGCACGACGGTCGGGCTCGCCGGCGCCTTCCTTGTGTACTCGGTCCTCATGCCGAACCGAGAGGGGGTTGAATTTAACAACGTCGACGAGTTTCGGGCCGCGCTGAAGGACCCTCGCGCCAACGGCAAATACAGGCGGCCCGACGGCTCCCTCCCCTTCGTGGCGGTGATTGAACCCCACCCGTCAGAGGACATCATCTACACGCTCCGTCCCGGCTTACACGACAACTTCACCGGTGTTACCGTGACGACTAACAGCCAAGGGATGCGAAGCCCGGAACGTCCGATTGTTAAGCCGGAAGGAACCTACCGAATCGCGCTCATGGGAGACTCTTTTGCGTTCGGTTGGGGCGTCGACCAGGACAAGAGCTTTGCGCAGGTGCTTGAAGATACACTCAACGAGCGCTTTAAAGGCTCTCCGAAGGTTGAGGTGCTAAACTTCGGCATCCCAGGATACTCATCGTTCCAAGAGGTGGCGCTCTTCACCGAGCGTGGCTTGCAGTTTAAGCCTGATGCCGTGCTCTTTTTCTTTGTGGACAACGACTTTGAGTTTCCCTTCTTCATCAGAGACTCCTCAAAGCCTCTCGGGCTCGTACAGAGCTTCTCGCTCGGCTCCTGGGAGAAATCAAAGAATCCGGTGGTACTGGCCCAAAGACAGGCGATGATCGGACGGGACCCTGTTTCTTCGTTTAAAAAGCTGGACGCCGTAGCAAAGCAAGAGGCCATTCCGGCATTCATCGCCGTAAATCCAGGCAGGCAGCCGCGCGGCGTCATGAAGCGACTCTCCCCTCTCAAGCGAGAGACCGAGATTCGCTTCGTACCACTCACCAAACCGTTTGACACAATCGTTAGGGAGCGAGGCTATACCCCTCCCGAACTGACTCTTCCGAACGACCCCCACCCGAGCGTGCTGTGCCACCGCATCTACGGCACTCTGCTAGCCGACGGGCTTGAGCCGACGATCGAAGAGAGCTCGGGCGGGGGGCGCGGTCGACCTACTTAACTACGCTGCCGTAACGGCTCGCAGTCGTCAGGATCTTGTAGCAAGTCCCTCTGCCGGTTCCAACCAACGCGTAGTTAGTTCCGCCATTTCGTCGAGCAAGCCTGCTGAAGTCTGAGTTTGATACGGTGTCGTGGCACATCGCCTGGTAATACCTACAACCGAACGGCTGATCGCACGCCCAGAGTCCGAAACACGCGTACACTTTTCTGTTTGTGCCGGCAACGTAAAGCGTCCTGGCACCCCCGAAGCGATGACCTTGATCAAGGAAGGTACGGCCCCGGCCACCGTGCACGTTCTCGTTCTTGTACAGAACGTTTCCAAGCGAGGCCACATCAACCACGTTCCTACATGAGATCTCGGTCACGTCCTGAACAACCGCCTCCGGTGAGTGTTCGAACCTCTGTGCGTAGGACGGCGTTACAAAAGCAAGTGCTGCTAGTAGGGCTAAAAGGTATTTCATGTTTTTTCTCCTTGGGGCTATCTGTTGCGCCGCTGCCCGGCTAGAGGGGCCAGAGTTAGCAACCAACACAACGTCGTGCGATTTCCCCGAGTATAGCATAGGTAACGCTGAAGGGATCGAGCACTAAAGTGACTTGGCGCACCACTTTTTTTGAGAATCCCTTTCAGCTAAAAGGCGGACTCTGTTCCCCGGTGGTCGTTAAAACGCAACCCCAGCCGGAGCGAATGTGGGGAGTGTGCGCCTGAAAAACGGGTTTCTTAAGGTACTGAATTTGCAGCAAAACCACCCTCCCAAGCTCTTAGTCCGACTATTTCCTGATTGTTATTCTCCGGCACAACGCGAACGCACTTCTCACTGCGCACTACCTCGATGAGACTTTGTGCAAGCTGAGACACAGTAACTACCGTCGGCCGCCAGACCTACACGCAGTTGGGATGCAGGTAACGAAGCGTTGTTGAGCACGCGGCAAGCTCTAGTAAGAGCTCGGTTTCGTGGTCACGGTTAGTGCGTGGGGCCGCTCCGGATCAAGCTCCGGAAGGATGTAGTGAATCTGCGAATACTCTGCCAGATGGGGCTCCGCTATCTTTCCCGCCCCATCGTCGAAGGTCAGGTGGTACAGGTTGCCATTCTGGGGATCTACCACCGCGCACATGAAACGCTGCCCGGGCTTCGCATTTGGAGTCATGCTTCCGACGAGGTGATACGAGACATCAGCACCATCATCCGTCATGAGCACGCTGCCTGCCGAGTGCTGGTCGAAGGCGATATTACCGCGGATGCCAGGTCCCCAGTTCGTTTGCTGATTGTAGACGGTGTCCTTCTTGAGCATCATCCGGCACACGTTAGGCCCCATCTCTTGGGGTTCGTGTGTTACGAGAAACACCAGAGGATTACGCTCTGTTCCTAGATTTTCGACCTTATAACCGTCGCAGCGAGTGTCTATTACCTCTACGTCGAGCTGCTTCAGAGGCTCCTTGAGCTCATCACCGAAGGACTCGTCGTAGTAGCGAAATTTCCGCAGGGTCTCTGCGCTCTTCTGGACGCCTTTTATCTGGAAGAGCTGGCGCACGATCGGCAGGAGCTGTTGATCGTCAAGCCCCTGTAGAGTGCCCGAGACGTCAGGCTGGCCGCTCGACTCCCTCTTGTCGACAACGATTTTAAAAAGACTGGTCCTGAAGTCAGCGAGCCAGTTTTCGGGAAGCCTGCCGTTTTCCAGCTTTATCCGAGGAACTTCGTGCGGGCCTAACTCTACTCCAAGTAGCTTCAAAGGCTTTACACCGCGCTGCAGCGACAGCTCCTCTGGCCGTGGCGAGTCATGGTTGCCCATTTGCAGAAGTATTTTGGTGTCAGGCAAGGCATCTCGGAGCATCTTGATGCAGTCACAGATCTCCTTCTGGCGCTGGATTCTTTGCTCGTCCGGTGAAAGCTGCCCGAATCGCCTCTGAAACCCAACGGCATCAATTACGTCTCCGCCGATGAGAAGCCGCGCCGGAGGCGATTTTGCGAGCTGCCCCACTACCTGCTTGAATATTTCAGACTCGCCGAATTTTCCGAAGACATGGAGGTCGGAGAGAAGGAACGTCCCTTCCCCCGTCTTCTGGCCTGGCTGCTGGGCTAGCAGCTCTTTCACTCTCCGCCTTACGAACTCTGCCGTGCCTTGGCCCAGTGTGGGATTTCCTCTAATCGCGATCAGGGGACCGGAGGGAACGAGCTGCGGGTCGATGTATCCGGGCTCTTTTTCGCTAGCGTGATACGGCCACACGCGTATGCCTTCGCGCTGCTCTACTGATGTTGCTTTGCAGATCGCTGCGTCAATCTGCGAAGCCGAATATTTACGGAATAAGCCCGTCGTGATTGGGTCTTGTGTCGAGGCTTCTGTCTGCCAGTCGGTCTTCTTATCCTTGAACTCTCCCCAAGCGCGGCGGTAGATCAACACCTTTAATGCCTCAAGCTCCACGGGATGGAGCTTCTCGGACCCTCCCAGAAGGTCGAGGCAACGCTCCAAATCGTACCTGTCGAATCGAGGGATGGCGAAGCTATTGGTTGCTTCCCGCACCATCTCGTGCGGCTGCGCGACGCCGTAGTACTTCCGCGAGTAAGCTTCATCTCGAACTTCGTCTTGCGTGCTCGGAAACTGAATCTTCATCGAGGAAAACGGGCCTTCCTCGGCAGCACTCTGTGAGGCCTCCTTGAGCAGCTGAATCGATTCGGGCGGCGTCAGGGGCTCGAAGGCCACTGTATCAGCGATTTCTCCAGCGGTGGGTTGCTGGTCTCTATTGTCCGTGTCTAGCGCTGTGGTCATGGGAATGTACCCTCAGATAATACGAGTAGGGTTATGGGGAGATCTCAACGCGGCGTTTCATGCCCGGGGCAGCTTCTGCACGAATCAGCGCAGAAGGCCCGAGAAGGCAGTGGTTTCAGCGCCTTGGCTAAAGAGCTACATATGCTGGTGGGCGCACAGACTAGCCCCGTTTCGGGGGACAGCTTACCCGCACGGCCCTGCCCCTCCAGCGCCCCCAAGCGCTGGCACCGCCGCCTGTAAGTAGGCGGGCCTGGGCGCACACTTTTAATTTTTGCCCTTCAGTATTGAGTAGCCGCCGCAGACTGGATAGCGTTTCCCGCGATGACTGCAAATGATTGCGTGCCTGTTTGGTCACCCTATTCGTACTTAAGCAGCTTCGAGCGGCTTACGGCGCCCGTTCGAGACGGCATGCGCACCCTGTGGAGCCCGTTTACAGCAGGCGTATCCGACCGCGTCTGGAAGCTTCCCTTCACCACCCAGGCGGCAACCGTCTTCGTTCCGGGGCAACACTCCATCCAGATATGCTTGGGCACAGTGGAGGTGATGACTGCCTCGGCTGAGTTCCTAGCTAAGTACAATCGCCCCCTCATGGAAAGGCTCTCTGCTGCACTGGAGCAGCGATGTGGCCGCCTCACGCCCGAAAGCACGATAACTCGTTGGGCACTTGAGACGGCCCATGAAAGGGCAGCTCAGGAGCGCGCCGCTGCGATACCATCAGCTGAGCCTATTCCCTCGGCAATAACAGCTCCCAAGATCCCGCGTGAACATTGGGCGTACAAGAGGCACCAAAACGTCGGCAACGGAATCAGCTATAATATGTCCGATGCGCAAAGAGAGGCTGCCGAGCACGCAGAGGCCGCAAGCGACATCGGCGGCATTCTTGGCCGCATCGGGGGCTACTCGAAGCTCTCTGAAAACTACTCGGGACAGCTTCTGTACGAGAGCGTCTCAGGCTACAGCCAATTTAAGGACACCTACGCAACATGCATGACGCTGTGTGCGATTGACTTGTCTTTGCCCGCTCACTTTATGGCGCTGATCCACTACGGAATCGGCTTGTGCTGCCTGACCCAGGTGTCGCCGGCTCTGCAGCAAGACTCGGAGTGGGTGTCACCGCTCATTCGGGGCGTTCTTGGGCCCATGATTGACCGCAAGAAACCCGAGGAGAAGATCGTCCGAGACAGGGCGGTCTATGAAACCACTCATGAAGCCTTCGACTTCTTCGTTGCTGCCTACCTGCAAGACTTCGGCTCATGTTCGAAGGAATACGCCCCAGCGACGCAGGCTCCTGTGCATGACCCTCACCACTGCGAGCTATCGCCGCTTTCCATGCCGAGCATGCGGGAGCCATTTTCTATGCCGAGCTTGCGGGAGCCATCCTAGCCTCATCCCCGGCTTTAGGAGTTAGGTCCGCTGAGGGGGTGAGGAAGCACACCGCCTTACCAGAATAGCAGCGCACCTCTCTATTACCGGCTTGCCTCTAGCTGCGACGGACGTCAAACTGGAGCAGCCCTAGGGAATCCGGCGTCGCTGTGAGCAGCAATTGGGGCACGTATTTGAGCTTCAACCGTGAAAGACTCTTCTCAGGCAGAACAGGCGAGGATCGAGTGGGAGGAGGTTTGGAAGAGCCCCGCTCAGCGTATCCTTGGAGTCGGGCGGACGGTCTACAACCGGTTCCTTAAAAATATCCTCCTCCCCCACTCTGGCCCTCAGAGCTCACTCCTTGAAATCGGCTGCGGCACGGCGAGCCTGCTGTGTGATGTGGCGCCATCCTTCAAGGAGGCCGTGGGGCTCGACATCTCCGACACAGCCCTCCAGCTCGCCGAGTACCGTGCGAAACAGGCCGGCATCACGAACCTCTCGCTTGTGAATGGAGTCTGCTTTATCCTGCCCTTCGCCGATGGAAGCTTCGACGCGGTTTGGAGCCAGGGCCTACATGAGCACTTTACCAACTACATCGACATCTTCCGAGAAGAGTACCGCGTGTGCAAAACCGGA
>OMIG01000086.1 GCA_900299035.1 Pseudomonadota bacterium | reverse complement strand
CCATCGGCAGCCGCTCAGCGAGCCACTCCGGGCGCGTTGTGTCAGTGGCGCTCTCAGACGATGGCAGCCGAGTGGCCTCTATTGGCCGCGATGCCAAGCTCGTCGTGAGTCAGCTGTCCCCTGACCCACTGCACAAAATCTCGCCGAAATCCCTGCCTTTTCTGGCTCAGGAGGTTCTCTCGCAACAGCTCGGGGGAGGCTCGCGCAACCTGATCTTCCTCTCGAATGGAAACCTCGCCTTCTCCGCGAAGGACGGCCGCGTCGGTGAAGTGAGCCTTGCTCAGGTGAAAGCGCCCACGCCGCCCGCTGTGCAGAAGCCCTCAACAAACAATCGCTCACCTGTCGTCGACTCGGACTACTAGCACTCCACGGATTTTGCTACCGTCTCCCCTCATGAACACTGCGTCTCCTTCAGCTCCAAAAGTTCGCGTCGTACTCGTCGCTGCTGTTGCGCTCGTCACCGTCCTGCTCGATCAACTCACCAAGCTTTGGGTGCTCAACACGATCCCGCACAATGAGCTCTGGCCGGTGATCCCGGGCATCTTCAACCTGACGCTGGCCTACAACCCCGGAGCGGCCTTTGGCCTCTGGACCGGCCTCTCCGATGGAACCCGACAGCTCGTGCTCACGGGAACCATCCTGCTAGCCGTTGCGCTGGTGGTAGTTTTTCTGAAACAGACAGCCGATCGCGGCTGGATTCCCCAAGCCGCCCTCGCTGGCATCCTGGGAGGAGCCATCGGAAACGTCATTGACCGCCTCCGGCTCGGCAGTGTCGTCGATTTCCTTGATTTTTACTGGGACTCGTACCTCTGGCCGGCGTTTAACGTGGCCGACTCAGCGATCTGCGTCGGAGTGGCGGTGCTGATCCTGCTGCCGAAACCGAAAACGACCAAAACCGACCCCACCTAGGCCCAGGAATCCAAAGAGCCACTCACTGCGAGGGCCACCCTGGCTTGCATTTTGGATTGCGGCGCCGCATCCCCCCTTCTAGAATCGTGGTCTCGGCACTGGCGCCGTTACACTACGGTCTCATGCGCCACAACCATACCGTTAGTGAGGCTCGCGTCGCGGGCTATCCCACAGAAGGTATGTCCAAGAGGTGGAACCATGGCTCCCACAACTACGCTCGTTAAGTCACGAATCTTTCTCACGCTTATCGCCGCAATCGCCACCTCAACCGTGGGCTGCTCGCAGTCCTCTACCGAGGGCGCGGTGGTCGGCGGCACCGTGGGCGCTGCCACCGGTGCAGCTATCGGCTCCTCAGGCGGCCAAGCCGGATACGGAGCCGCTCTCGGCGCCACCTCAGGCGCTGTTGCCGGCAGCCTGATCGGCTCGGGAAATGACGACACCAAGAAGGCCTCCGAGAAGGAGCAGCAAGAGTTCATGCGCCGACAGGCGGGCGCCATGCAGAAGCAGCAGGATGAGCTAGACGATCTGCGCCGCCAGCGGTACCACGACGATTACCTTCGCCAGCAGTACGACGTAGACGAGGCCGACAGGGCTGAGTAGCGTTTTTACCTTGAGAGGAAAGAAGAGATGAAGACACAGCGCCAAACGCATCGAGTGAGCCTGCTTGCCGCAGCTTTTGCGGCCGCCTGCGTCGGCTGTACACAGCCGAAAGAGACCACCGCAATCGGCTCTGCCACGGGCGGTGCAATCGGCGCCGGACTCGGCGCAATCGTCGGCAACCAGACTGGCAGCACCGGTGGCGGAATCGCAATCGGCGCAGTGGCCGGAGCTGCCACAGGCGCGCTGATCGGAAACGCCCTGCAGGCGCAGCAGGAGACAGCGCAGAAGCAGGACGAGGCGCTTGAGCGGCAGGACCGCCTGATTCGCGCCCAGCGCCAAGAGCTAAACGAGCTTCGAACCATTCAGCCAGACACCGCCGTGCCGAGCGCAGCACCGTCGCGCAGCTCCTACCAGCGCCGTCAACACCAGACGCTCTCGCCAGAAGCTCAGCGCAAGCTTGCCCAGCTCGAGCGCCGTGGGCCAAACCCCACCGGCGAGCACAGCAGTGCAGTGGCGTACGTGCCGCCACCTCTCAAATCCAACTCTGAACCACTGGCCCGCTACAACGCGGAGTCTACTGCCAGCCACTCCCGCCCCCAGTCGAAGCCAGCCGCGCCGAGCGCAGGAACAACCGCATCGCTCGCAAAGCCTAAAGCAGCTCCAGCACAGCCCAAGCAGAAGGAGGAACAGGAGCTTGCGGCAGAGAGCGCAACGAGCAGCTCTTCTATTGGAGAGACGGACATCCTCGAGGAACCCGCCACCGCAGAAGGCGCTGCAAGCCTAGCTGAAGAGCCAACAACCACGTCGACCGCCTGCTCAGAGGCGGGGTCTGAGGCGCAAGCTGCACAGGCTGCTGTTGAAACCTCGCAGAAGCTCTACCACCTGCGGCGCGCGCAACGGCTCTGCCCAACCAACGGCACCTTCCACGTCGACCTCGGCAACGTGTACCTGGCGATGGGGCGCCCGAGCGACGCCCGCAACGAGTTCAACGACGCGCTCAAGCTAGACCCGAGCCTCAAGGCGGCACGTGACGGTCTTGAAGAGGTGAAGTCAGCCGGTCCCGAGAAGTTTTAGGTTGCTCAGATGAAGCGCCTCGTCCTTGCCGCAACTCTGTTTTCGCTCTCGGCCTGCGAGAGCTACTCATTCGGCGCAACTGAGGCCGGAGCGCTTGGCGGCGCCGCTGCTGGCGCCGGACTGGGCGCGATTATCGGTCACCAGAGCGGGAACACGGGCGCTGGAATCGCCATCGGGTCTGCGGCTGGCGCCCTGGGCGGCGCGCTGATCGGCGGCCAGATTGAGCGTGAAGACCGCAGGCTAGACCAGCGCGACCAGCACATAGCCCAACAGGGCGAGATTATCGAGCAGAACAAGCGCCTGCTGGAGCAGCTGCGCTCCAAGGGCGTCGACGTGCGCGACTCTGACCGTGGCGTTGTCATCAATCTTCCCGATGTGCTCTTTGACTCAGGCAAGTCTTCCCTCACCCGCGGCGCGCAGGGCACCGTCAGCGAGATTGCTGAGGTTCTCAAGACCGTTGAAGATCGCACTATCTCAGTCGAGGGGCACACCGACTCTATCGGCACAATCGAGTACAACTACCGGCTCTCTGATGAGAGAGCACGCAGCGTGTCTGACGCGCTCGTGCGCGACGGCTTGCCGCCGCGACAGATTCGCACTAAAGCCCTCGGGGAAACCGACCCGATCGCCTCAAACCGCACGGAAGAGGGGCGCCGCAGAAACCGCCGCGTTGAGGTGGTTATCCTAAATCCGAGCTAGTGCCGCCTGCGCAAGGCTCCTTCACGCACTAGCGTCCCGCAAACGCGAGCCGAAAGCTGGATTTCGATGCACGGGGCAGCACTAAGTTGATCGAACTCTGCGGACCTCGTCGAAGCGAGGCTACATCAGCAAGAAAATGCATCGGCTCAACGTAGCGACCACAGACTCGGAAGCTATTCATGCCTTGGGAGTTTTTAAGGGGAGGTGGGAGACCGAGGGGTAGGAGTCTTGAAACTAACGCTACAAAAAACCCTCCTCAGTCTCTTCTCTTTCAAGGCTTTGTAAGAAGCCTCTCAGAGTTGGTTGACACAAGCCGAAGCCACAAGAGCTAGCGACAGCGGAAGATCCGGAAGAAGCCCCCAAACACCCGACGAATGGGGCCAGGGCGGCTGTTGCAGGATGTCGAGGAGTACTGAGTTGAATCAGCGCTCTGCGACTTCCTGGCTTCAGCCTCAGCTTCAGCTTCGGCTTTTGCCTTGGCTTCGCTTTCAGCCGCAGCCTTCTTCGCCTCCTCAGCAGCCTTCTTGGCCGCCGCCTCTTCTTGGCGAGCGCGCTCAAGGCTAGCCAGCCTCGCGTTGCTCGCGACAAGCTCTTGGCGCATGGCCAAGGTGTCGGCGCGGGACTTTCGCGCCTCGGCTTCCTGCCGAGCGCTCTGGGCCTCCAGCTCTCGAACTTTCGCTTGCGCGTCTTCGAGCGCCTTCTGCTTCTGAGCGGCCTCTGCGGCCTTGGCCTCATCAGCTTTCTTGCGGTTCTTCTTGGCTGGCGCCTTATCCTGATTGGGTGCCGAGTTCTTCTCGAGCAACGCCTTCAAGACCGCCTGATTCTCAAGCTGAGCCTGCGTGAGATAGTCCGAGGAAACCGCTGGCGCGTTACCGCAGCCAGAGGTGAAGACTGCCACCACAACGGCCCCGACGGCCGCTGCTAAATTACGGAACGAGAGCATTTCAGTTACTCCTGCTGTAGTGCTTTAGAATCCAGTGCACCTTCTGGCAACCAAAGGGAGAGCGATGCAACACGCACCGTTCTGTAGAACCTTTTACACTCCTACCCCTATTGGTCATGTGAATCGCCGATTGGAGAGCGGTGAAAAAATCTTCACCGTGGCGACTACTCGGATGTACCACGGAGGTTTCGCTTGAAGAACAACAGACTCGCGATCCTGAATTCTAGCCCGAATGCAAACAACGATCGGCATTGCGCGATCTGAATCCTGATCCGCTTCGGCGCTTTTTCCTCGACGTGGCGATTTTTTCTGAAGAGTCGAGAGGAGACCAAGGGTGAGGAGTTTTGTCGCAACGCTACAAAAAACCTCCTTGGTCTTCTCTCGCTCGTGCTTCGGGAGAAGCACGAGAAAGCTGGGTTGACGATGGAAGGAAAGATCGGGTGCGCATTAGCGGCCCCCGAACTCAACCGTAGCAAGGCGGCGTCCGTGCTCTACGAGTTTTTCGCGGAGACCGATCCGATCTTCCCACTGCTGGAGCTGAGCTTCTTCCAGCTTGTCCATCCTCGTCTTGAGAGCATCCAGGCGGCCGTGGAGTTCTTCAACTCCATGGTCGAACTGGCGCTTCGCTTCCGCGGCGTTGGAGCCCTCACCCTTCTTGGCATCCCCCTTGCCCCTCGGCTTCTCAGCTTTTGGGGCGCCCTGGTCGGGCGAGTCGCCTTCAGCTGGCGAGGGCTGGGGCTTCCCTTTCTCCGGAGCCGCAGGCCCCGGTTTCTGGGCGCTTGCGTACCCCTGCTCGAAATCTTTCCAGCAGAGGACGATGCAGAGCACCATAATTCCCGCCGATGCCCCTAAGAACTTGAACATGGTCGTCATCCTTTCATCGAAAAGACCGCTGCAAGAATCCAGGCAGCGAAAACTGGAACCAAAAGAGAGGAAGCACTGCACGACGCAGCGCTCCCGCAAAACCATGAAACTCCTCCACCCTTATTGGTCATGTGAATCACTGAGCAGCACGCAGGGAATGCGGCGGATCGGTGACTGTTTCCGTGTAGCATAGCTGCCCCTGCTCCCGCGCGCTTAAATCGACGCACTGAATTCTCGGAGGAACCCCTCTCCGCCTTCCACTGGCACTGCGGAGCTAGCAGCAAGATGCAGCAACGTGCGTAGGGCACCTCGACCGGAGCTTTTCAGCTGCTCATGCCGGTGATGGGGCTGGTGCTCAAGAGTGATGTTACAACTGGCGAAGGGAAGACCAGGGGGTAGGACCTATTAACCGAAGTAAATAACCTAACCCCTGTTCTTCTGGTTGACGCGCGGACCGAAGGCGATGCGGAATAGTTACTCCGCAGCACCCTGGACCTTGCCGTTCACCTGCACCTGAACGAAGGTAGGCCGCTGGGATTCCTCCGGCAGCGGCGTCCTGGTGTGGTTCGCGACGAACTCACCCCTGAGCAAGCCGAAGAGTCGGCCCGTCAGCGATGAAGCCGTCCGTGCTCCGGCCATGACGTTATCTCGAACGTCACGCCGGTCAGCGCGGTCGGTCAAGGTGTTAGGGACGAAGGCGAAAGCCGCCCACGCCACAGGCGCTAACAGCGCCAGCTTCCAGAAACGCATCATGATTCAATCTCCTTGGAATCGGTGAACAGAAGCGACCACAAAATAGGGGAATGCTTGAAACTAGAAAAACCTCGAACGGTCCTCTACCCCCTATGGTCATGTGCTCCGCCGAATATTCTGCGACACAGAACGTGTCAATTTCAGCGAATGAACTGGTAGTACCATCGTTCTCTCAGATCGCAAACAAGCAAATGCCGATCCTGAATCCTCGGGGGACTCCTGGTGCAGCGCCTTGCTCAATCACTCTGCGATAGCGGTTTTTTCCCTTCTGATTCTCTCTTCGCGGTTGTCGTCTGGAGAAGAACTCCTGCTGAGCCTCTTAGTAGCCGGCGATGTTGCTGGAGCCCGCGCTGTTCGTCGAGGCAGTTCTCAGTCGGTCAGAATGGCACAGCAATGTAGGTCGTCGCAGCTGGGCGGAAGCAAACAGCCTAGTATGAGAGTCCGTAACAAAAATGACCTCGTTGCGAGGCCAAGCGAGCGGTCGCGGGGCAAGAATGCAGGCCCACAAGGCGCGGAGACGTGCCCTCTGTTGCACGTTGAGCGCCTTGGGGGCCGAAGACGACGCCCCGGGGCCTTGCAGCTGGTCGCAGCAGAGGGGATTTTTGTACGGGCTCTAAGCATGCGGCACGAGTAGGTTCGGGCCTAACTGACGTTCGTTTGCCATTCAGGAGAGTAAAAAGGAAGACCAAAGGGGGAGGACTATGTAACCGAAGCAACAAACCTACCCCCTCAATCTTCTTTTTGGTGTTTTGGCGTAAGGGTCACTTCGCCGCCGCTTGCGCTTTGCCATCGACGATCACCTTGACGGTAATTGCCGGTTGCTGCTCTTCGGGCAACGAGGTTTTGACGTAGTTTTCATCAAACTCTCGCTTGGCAGCACCCGCCACCTTGCCAGCGATCGAAACCCCGGTCTTCACCGTTGCAACCACCGCATCGCGCACATCGCGACGATCCGAGCGGTCGGTCAAGGTGTTGGGGATGAAGGCCGCAAGAGCCCAGAAGAAACCGCCAATCGCCGCAAATTTCAAATATCGCATAGCGATACTCCTAAAAGGGAATTACAAAGAACAGGCCAGAAAAATAGGGAGAATGCTTAAATCAAGAAAACCTTCTCAGTCCTCTACCCCCTATGGCCATGTGGCTCGCTGACATTCTTTGCGACGCAGGACGCGTCAAACTCAGCGAATGATGACGTGGTACCATCACTTTCCTCACACACAAACGACGAAATGGGGTTCCTGAATCCTGGGAAGAGTTCTCTGGCCGGTCCGGAATCTGCTGCTGAATCCTGCGCAAATATCGGAATCGAGCTCTGCTTTTTCGGTCAGGAAGATGCATTGGCGAGGCGATGTTTTAGCGCGGACCGGTCGAGGGCATGCGCTACAGTGACGCTGTCTCAATCAAAGAACCTGGCTGATCGTGCGCGGTGCTTCCGTGCAACCCGCTTGCTCTGTTGCTAGGAGAGCACACAGAGCAGTCTTCGAATCAAGAGATCTCGCTAGGAGGAGTTCAGCGTGCGTCCCGTCCCACGGGATCCTGGGACCATGCGACGCAAGGGCACTCGCAACCAGCCGGGGCCCTTTACCCCCACACGAGCCCCCGTTACGTCCGGGAGCGGGTGTCGTACCATCTGCCCCTAAGCTCATGAGCCGCCGCCATGTTCCCCGACGGTAGCAAACCGAAACAGCCTAAATCGATCGCCAAGCTCCTGGCTGCCTCTAAGGTCTGATTCCTCCTCCGTATTCTAATGGCTAAAACCAGTTGAGAAGGAAAATAACGCCCGGTATCCTTGGGCAATCGACGGTCAGCCGATATGTCAGGCGGCTGTTCGGGTACAAAATACCTCGCGGAGAAAACAATGATCGCACCAGCACTCACTCAATCTAACTTTGCGCTGGACCCAAGCGCCTTGGCGAAACGCCTCCAGCAGTTTGAAAAAGAAGTTGCTACGATAAAAAACAGCGCGCCTGGGCTCAAGCCGGGGGCGCCCAGGGAGGTGCAAGAGTTAAAAATTGAGTCATGGGCCCAGGTGCCGCTGGGTTTAAAAGCGCTTAATGAAGGAAAGTCGGTCCTTTGGACATACCCTGACCCTGAGACTCAGTTCGCAGATCGGCATCAAGACGAGATCGACGCGATTAAGCAGGAGCAGAAAGATATCTCTGAGTTCATTGCGAAGTACCACAACAAGCCTCTTGTGCAGATGGCAGCGGAGTTAGAAACGAATGTGACGGGATGCTACCTTTTTCAGAGGCTACCCGATGCAAATCAACAACAAGCATCGGCGAAGAAGTGGATTAGTTCGTCAGCAGTACCTAGCTCTTCTACCCGCAGTTTTCGCGTTAGCTATATCATCGAAGAGAAGGACCTTAACGATACGAAGAAGCAAACGGAACTGGACAAGCTGACGGACAGCCTCAATAGTTTGGGTTCATCGAAACCTAAGACTATCTTTAAGTTCGACCCTACCTCGCACTACCCGACCAAAAAATCCGACGACGAGCTGCTCAAAGACACTCTGGATAACAGCCTGTCCGGCACCAGTACATCCGATAAGGTAAAGAGCCTGTTGCAAAACATCTCTGAAGTGTGGGTGTCCTCTGGCTCCGAGGTGCGTGTGCTTGAGGGAAACAGCTGTATTGAGGCTGCGCAGGACAAAAGCAACACAAAGAAGCCCGTAGCTCTGCCACCTAAAGCCTACCTGGGAGAAGATCTATACCAGCAGCTCTGGGACCGCAGCTGGCCAGGCTCTCTCAATAAACTTGCCTCAAAAAATCCGTTTGCTCTCGTCCTGCCTTGGGAAAAGTGGCATCCGGAAAAAGATCAGTCGACCAGCCTACAGTCAACGGAGGAGAGCGAGTCATACTTCGATCCCTTCGCGCTTGTCTTGCCTTGGAGAAATCGAATTACGCCAAAAAATCGGCGGCGTAGTGCCTAGTTTTAGGCGCTACGTTGTCGGCCTCCGCTTTGCCTTCCGGATTAAAATTAGCCAGAGGCGGATTAGGCTGTCGCTGTGCAATTACCTTGTTTAGAGCAGCGGATTTCCAGAGTTCCAATCCCGACGGGTTAGTCCGATAAAGCCTCGTGTTCCAGGGCATGCCGCAACGTTCAGGCTTAGGCACACCACCAGGTCCGCCGCTGTCAACGACTCGCGGTAAGCTCTCCTCAATAGACTCTTCATCCTGAGCCCAGCACTGGACGCGACCAGGCAACCGACTAGGCTTCAGTTTCCAAGCCGATTAGAGATCTCTGCCCCAGTCAAAATCTCTGCAAAGCCCAGGCATCTTACTTTCAGAGGAGCAATCTGAATAGTTCGTTATTGGGGGGATTAGGCTCCTCCTGTAATGCGTTTTGTTCGACTAGTCCCTATGTCGATGATAATCTGTCCTCAGTCGACGGGGCTTCTCGAGTGAGAAGTTTCTAAGAAAGGTTCAGGATAGGTTCTAGAAGGGAGGCATCCAATGCCGCAATCGCTACGATGGGTGTTTTTTGGGTTGGTTGTTGCTCCTATTGTAGTTGCAGCAAGCTTGTTTGTTTATCAAAACGAGGTCATCCCAAGAACTTGGAATGGATGCGTGGCGAGTTTTCACGCATTCGTCCAGGGCTATAGGGAGCCGAGGGACTCCAGCCCGGCTGCGACTAACGCGAATGCGGACGCAGCCAAGGTTGGAGCCAACGGATACGTGACCAAGGCCGATCTCGATTCTCTTCTCGCTAAGCAAGAGGAGAAGCGGGCTGAGGATGTGAAGAGGATCAGCGAGAAGTTGGATTCACTGCAAAAAACGCAGGCAGAAGCCAACAAAAAATAGCTCGCCCCTCGTACCAACACGTGCCGGTCAAAGGTTTTTAAAAATCTTGGGAAGTCCCGCCGACACGTTTCACTTCCCCTGACGCGGCTGCATCTTTCTGATGCCGGCCTTCACAATCTTCTTCCTTGCAGAGTTTCTTTCGCAACGAGCTAAGCGTTCGTCTCTAACGCAAGGGCCGTCCGTGCGAGTTTGCAGCGCCGGGGCCTCTCAGCCGCTGCGGCTAGCCCTGCTACGCCTAAGCCCACCCCCAAGCAACGTCCCATCCTAAAGCGTCTGAATCTACTGCTGGGTAATTCAGGTTCCCGTCGATGCTAAATTTCGGTGGTCGGTGGGAGTTCCCCGATTCGGTTTTAGTCACTTTTTATGAAAGGAGTCCACTCATGCCGTGGAATGTAGTCGGTCGGTTGGCCATCCCCTTGGGGGTGAGTCTCTTGGCGCTGATTTTTTGGTCTAATCCCGAGGTTGCCCAGAAAGCGCGCATTCAGTCTCGGATCCAAGCTAGCTTGAAGAGCCAGATGGCTGACTTTGAGCGGCTTGTTGCAGCTGAGAGAAGCCAGCAGATCCCAATTGAGATTCCGGATTGGGTCCCAAAGGAGGTTTTTCAAACGCTCTTACGGTTCCGTGAGAAGCTAGTCTGGACTCAAGCCGAGGTTCTCAAGCGAGCCATCACGGGCCAGCCGGAGAAGCTCCGCATTGGGGAGATGCTGGTAAGCGAGCTTGATTTCCACCAAGAGTTCGCTGCCTACAGCTCCTTTTTGCAGTCCTTTACAGGGTCTGGAGAATCCGGGAAGAAGCAGAGCAAGTGACCTGACGGCGCTGCTCTGATATCACCGGCTACTTCGCTTCGAGCCTGGCAGGTCCCGCAAGGCACCCACGCCAACCCAGTATGCTTCTCAACGAAGCTTACGCGTGTCGGCAGAAGGTTTTCTACACAAGGAGACTCCCCCCGACACGCCACAGCTCCCCTTGCTCGCTAGCAAATCTGTAGAGAGAGCATGTAGCCCCGGAGAGCGATAGCACTCACTTCATTAGAGGGAAGCAGCTCGCGCTTAGCTGGCGACGGCTTCTTTGTGGTAGACCTTGATCGGCGGCTGCGTGCCGTTAATCACGTCAGGCGTGATGATGACCTCTTTCACGCTGGTGTTGCTCGGAATGTCGTACATCACCTCAAGCATGGCGTGCTCGATAATCGACCGCAGGCCGCGCGCGCCGGTCTTCTTCTCGAGCGCCTTCTGGGCGATGGCGTCGAGCGCTTCTGTCGTGAAGTTGAGCTCAACGCCCTCCATCGCGAGCAGCGTCTGGTACTGCTTGATCAGCGCGTTCTTTGGCTTAGTGAGGATCTCTATCAGCGCCGGCTGGTCGAGCGGCTCAAGGCTCGAAACAACTGGCAGTCGGCCGATAAACTCGGGGATCATGCCGAACTTGAGCAGGTCCTCGGTCTCGAGCAATTCGAGCGGATTGTCCTTCTTCTCGGCCATCTGCACGATGTTGTTGCCGAAGCCGAGGCCCTTCTTGCCAGAGCGCTGGTTGATGATGCGCTCGATGCCGTCGAACGCTCCACCCACGATGAAGAGGATGTTCGAGGTATCGACCTGGATGAAGTCCTGCTGCGGGTGCTTGCGGCCCCCCTTCGGCGGGACGTTTGCCTTTGTTCCCTCGATAATCTTGAGCAGCGCCTGCTGCACGCCTTCGCCGGAGACGTCACGGGTGACGGATGGCGTGTCGCTCTTGCGGGCGATCTTGTCGATCTCGTCGATGTAGACGATTCCGCGCTGCGTCTTCTCGATGTCGTAGTCTGCTGCCTGCAGCAGGTTGACGATGATGTTCTCAACGTCCTCTCCGACGTAGCCGGCCTCGGTGAGGCTTGTGGCGTCAGCGATCGTAAACGGAACGTCGAGGATACGGGCTAGCGTCTGCGCGAGCAGGGTCTTGCCCGAGCCTGTCGGCCCGATCAGGAGGATGTTGGACTTCTGAAGCTCAACCGCATTCTTGGTTGTGTGGTTGTTCTGGATGCGCTTGTAGTGGTTGTGCACCGCCACTGAGAGCACCTTCTTGGCGTGGTCTTGGCCGATGATGTAGTCGTCAAGCGACGCCTTGATGTCCTTGGGAGTCGGAACCGCCACGCGGTTTGTCTGCTGCGTGTGTCCGTCGAACTCCTCTGTGAGGATGTCGTTACAGAGGTCGACACACTCGTCGCAGATGTACACTGACGGGCCTGCAACTAGCTTCCTAACCTCTTCCTGCGTCTTTCCACAGAATGAGCAGATTAGGTTTGCGCCGCTCTTGCCGTTGTCCTTGCCCATGGCTAAATCCCCCTGAAAAACCCTTTGGAGTAAATCCTCATACCTATTCAGATGCTGGGAATCGGCCGGAGGATTTGCCCCTCTAGGGGAACTTTACGAAGGCTTTCCACTGCCCTCTATTGGAGCATTCGGCACAGGAGCCAAAAATCTTTATAAAAAACCGCTTCTCCTTTCATCGGCCAACGAACTAAAAAACTTGACTTTTTGCCTTGGCGGCAGCCCAAAGGGATCGGTCGCTTTGTAGCGGGCTGATTTAACGGGGTTTTTTTGAACCCTTTTTGCGCGCGGCCTTATCTCGCCAAAACACCGGCCTGGGCCGGGCCAGGGGGGCGATCAGGGGGCTTTATGCTCCCTTGAGCCATAGTTTAGAGTCTTACTCTCGGGGGCTCGCTCGACAGAGGCCGCCCAGCAACAGAGGACTGTATGGAAAAATTCAAGGTTAATGACCGTGTTCGCCGCCTCCCCTACTCGATTACGCTCCCCAAGCAGGGCAGCGACCTGATCTCAAGCGGCGACGGAGACGTCGAGACGATGACGATCTCTGCGCGCGGCTGCTGTGGCGTTGTAAAGTCTCTGCGCCACGAAACCACCGGGAACGCGGGAGAGAGCAAGAACCGCTCCGTCATGGTCCAGGTGATGTGGGACAATGGCACCCTCTCCTACCACGGCCCGGAAGCTCTCGAGCACGCTAAGTAGACTCTCAGGCGCAGCACACGACGCGCCCTACGAGCTGCTCTTGGCCTGAAACTTGGGCTCACGCCCCTCTATCAATCGCTGAATGTTCTGTCGGTGGCGCAGCACCACAGCGGCTGCTACTGCTCCGAGAGCGATCGTTGTGG
>OMIG01000085.1 GCA_900299035.1 Pseudomonadota bacterium | reverse complement strand
GGAGTATCGTCGGCAGCGTCAGATGTGTATAAGAGACAGGCGCTCGTCCTGCTGCAACTCGTCCCCCTGCCCTTCTCCACCTGGTCGCAGCTGCCGGGCCATACGATGGCGATCCGGGTGCTGACGGTCGTCGGCATACCACCGACCTGGCGCCCGCTGACGCTCGACACGGGCGCGCCGGCGACAACCATCTACCAGGACGAAACATTCTTCGTGCAAAGGCGCTTCATCTCCCAACCAAGCGGAAGCGCAATCCCCTACTCGGGCGACTTTAAGTCACGCGTCAAGATGATGTTCGAAGCGGCGACCGTCTTCCCTGGCATCCGGAATTTAAACTTTGCCATCCGAACCGGAAACGAGGCGACCGTGAACGAGGTCGCAGCAGCGGCGAAGACCAGCAACGCAACTGGGAAGGCCAACACCTACATGAACACAGGGCTCATGTTCTACACCCACTACGACGTCATGTTCGATGTTGAGAACGGAGTCGTTGGGTTTAGGCCGTCGCGCGAGTAGCCAAGCCCTCCTCTGCAGGTGCTCGCTCTGACGCCGAGCCGAAGAGGATCTGGGCTAACTGATTCGCTGCCGAACATCCTTAACGAGCAGCGCAAGAGCCTCCCGGTCGTCTTCAGTCAGGTCTGCTGAACGGTGCGCCTCACACAGCTCCATCGCCTCCTCTAACAGAGCCGCGAACTGATGCCGCACCTGGCTGAGATGTCCCGGTATCTGCTCGTAAGCATCTGCGGCTTCCCTGAGGTACTCCTCACACTGCGTCGACGCTCGGGTGAGGCCAGGCACAGCTAGATTCTCGCCATGAAACAATTTAAGGCGGATCCTTGTTTCATCCAGAAAGCGGGTGCGATCAAGCATTTCGCAATTCAGCAAACGAAGAGCGGCATCGAAGTACTGCCCCGTAAGCGCAGAACTTAGAAACTCCAACTGGGCCCGGCAATCATCAAAAACGATTTTTGTTTCCGGATCTGCGATCGTGGCGCCTCGAAGAATCTCCGTCGTTCTGCGGAGAGTGCTGAGGCAGCCAAGATGCGAATCTAGCGCGCCTGCGCCTTCGACTGCACTCCCTTGAAGCTTTGCCAGGATGTGTAGCTGCTGCAAGAAACACTCTGCGGCCTTAAGGAGAAAACTTTCGCGTCCAGTGTCTCCCGGCGGCTGGGCAGCCAGTCGGGCGATCAAATCCTCCCACGCTGACACCTCACAGATATCAATAGCGATCATCGGCTCAACACCGATGCGTTTTTCAGGGGCGTTAATCTGCGCTATTTCAGGCCTCATCTTTTCAGCAAGAAGGGATGCCAGCTCCTCCGGCAGATTCATGTTCTTGGCCAGCGTCTTCATATTGAGAGACCCCATCGAGTCGCCTTCCTTGAGGATTACATCTCCCCCGACAACACGAGGCGCCATGAAGAAGCTCTGACAGACTGCCTGATGCTTCTGAGAGGCCTCAGAGAGCATGCCCATCTTCCTGTCAAGGTTCGCTGTGAGTGCCTCGTCACTTCGCTGGAGACGCTCATCCCTAGAAAGGTTCGCATCAGTATGCAGCTCGACTAAGCGTTGCCCCCGCGACGAAGTCGGCAGGAGCAATTCAACATGCCCCCCAGCTAGCTGGAGGAAATTCATAAAATTAATATCAGCCAATGCGAGGCGGATGCCTTCAAACTCATCGTTTGTAGGGCCACTCTCTATCTTGCTTCTTTCCATCATACGACCTGCTCTCCTTCTGGTTTTATAAATCTGGTGAATAGCTGCAACGCTGCGGGCCTCGCAACTATGACGACAGTACCAGCGGTCAGTTTGTTTCTCAAAGCATAATCGCGATTCCGCCGCCGATCTGAATTCTGCCCTGAGTGCTAACGGTTCTTATTGCCCGAAGGTGCGCCGCTTTTTCCGAGAGCCCGGCGCCTCCTTTCCTTTCATCGGGCCCTTATGTTCGACCTGGAATAAAAAGCCGAGAGTTCCCCATGCCTTGATTGCAGAGTGAAACCAAGCACAAAACCTCAAGTCTTCGCCGCAACTTGTCGACATAGCTATTGGGGCTGAGGGAATGAAGCGACGACAACTAATTCTGTTTGCACTTGGGCTATTCACGGTTCTGCTGGCCGGGCTCCCCGCCCGAGACCAGTGGCAAAACCGAAGGCCTCAAACGACGAGCCGCTCAACGCAGCCAGCTCGCAGTCACCCCACGTTCGTGCAGCGCATGTTCACGGACGCGCCGGCGGTCCGAGCGAACACGCAGGCTGCAGCGCGACTCGCACTCGCGCTTCAAGACAAGTTATCTGCCCCAAGCTCTGCTAGAGCATTTCGGGCAAAAGCCATGCCCACAAATGGCAGCCGAAAGAGATTCCTCGGTGAAAGAGCTCGCTTCACTGTTAAAGCATCTTCACTTTCAGAGCCGAACGCGGCTACTGGTTCGGTGCGAGTAAGACAGGGGGCGCTCTTTGTGCGCTACATCGCGTCACCGCGAAGAGTTATTGGGATTGTGGATGCGGTCGCAGTGAACCCGTCGCGGCGTGGTGCGATCGCCAAGAGGGTTGCGGAGCTTGAAGCAGTTGGATTCGGGGTGAATAAGGTAGTGCTTCAGTACCAGGTTGCTTTATGGAGGAGGCACGGCGGTGACTCTCTTGCGGGCGTGGTGTCTAGAGCGCCTGACTTTATCTCTCCCCTGCTCTCACCCCGAGAGACCGCCGACCTGCTTGGGCTTAAGGGAGCGGCGTCTGGCCCAGCCAAGGCCCGCATATCGGCGGTTGGCCTCCCTCCAGCGGTGGCAGTGGCGGCGGGCGTTGCAGGGGATAGCGCAGCCCCAGCCGTGAGGGACCCCGCGAGCTCTCCTGTCCCAGACGAGACCGGAAGGCCGGCGGTGGTGGATACGATCCTTCCGGGGGACACGGGGGGCCTGCAAGACCCTCCTCCGCCGACAGAGGAGCCACAGAATCCCGAAGATCCCGATATTCCAAACGACTGCATCCTTCAGCTTGTGGACGGAAATCTAAGTCAGTGCTGTGGGAAGAGGTACTCAGCCTTCTATAATTGCACCGCGTTTGCACACGACTTCGTTAAGGCATGCGAAGCGAGCGATATAAACTGCAAGAGTGTCGACATCGAGTGCGATGGTGGGCGGCACAGGATGAATCTGGTGCAATTGAGTGACGGCTCGTGGGTACCCTACGAGCCGCAGCCTGACCCGGAGAAGGATCCCGACAGGTCAATCGGAGTAGTTCCTGGAGTTCGGCTTACCGGGACGAGCGTTCCAGACGAGGCCGCGTGCAAGATGGCGAAGGTCTCGGCGGAGGACTGCGGGTGCGTACAGGACGATGCAACAGACGCCACGGTGTGCAACTGCCACGCGACGGTGAACGACAACAACCCACAACCAAACTCAGCCCCGGGAACCTGCGCGGACTCGGTTGCGAAGGGAGTTGACCCAGACACTGGCAAGCCGCCAGTTAGAGGAGATTTACCGTTTCTCCTTCCAAGGCCTGACGAGGGCGCAGAGAGCATGCTTCAGCGATGTGGTGAGTGCTGCGGTTTTTATGCGTTACATGCTGAAAGCTCCCGATGGCGGGATGAGTGCCGTAGCGCCTGCTTAAAGAGCTTCCGGCCAGTGATGACACCAAGTACCGAGGCACCCGAGCTCGAAAATAAGTAGCCCCACGACCTCCGCGCCCCTGATCATGGCTCACGTGCAATCCGATTGGCAGCAGCTTAGGGCCAGGTTGATACCCCGCACGCAAGGGCTCGGGCAACGCCCGACGCCACACTCTATATTCTTAGGACATTGGACCTCTTTGTCCTTGTAGCCAGGCTACTTTTACAGAGAAAAATACCAATAGTAATAACGGGATGGTTGGCGTGATACTGGCCGCCAATCCGGGAAAACGATTGACGTCACTTATCTATTTATCGATGCTCGGCAGAGGAATCTAGTGCATGCTGGCCTTGGCTCAAGGGGGAGATAATGAAGCACAGCTCGTTATTTAGTTTGGGGAGCGGTGACCAGAATCGACGTGGAGGTTTTGGGAGGGTGATTCTTGTAGGAGGGGCCCTCCTCGCCCTCTTGCTCGCCTCGAACACTCCAGCTCTCGCTCAATCAAAAAAGACAAAGACGCTGAGCGTTTTTAAAGGGCGTGCGCAAGTGACCGTTCCAAAAACAACCAAGAAGCTTTCAAAGCTCTACTCGAATCTCCTGCTTGCCCAGCCTACCGATGCCACCAAGAAGTTCGCCCTCTACATCTCTAGCGACACCCTGGGCTCAGATGAGGTGAAGATGAAGAAAAAAGAGCTCGGTGATTCTATACAGACTCGCCTGCAGGGAGAGGGGTACACGATCCTGTCCTTCAAGACCCAAGGGCTCTCGTACACCGCGAATATAACGGGATTCACCGAAGTCCCGTGGCAGTCAGTCGGGACCGCTCCGGTTCGAGGCTTGGCGAAGTTTACTCGCACAGCGGACAAAAAGCTGATCGGCACCCTCCTTCTCTGCGACCCTCCGGCGTGGGAATCCTCCGATGTGAAGGGGTATAAAACTGCCGTCCTCAAAACAAAAGTTACTCAGCGATAATAATTACCCTCGGGATAACGTATGAAAAGCACCTCTCGATTCATGGTATTGCTTCTCGCTCTCTCCGGAATTATCGCGACACCAACTGTCAGCCTCGCAGGAGGAGGCGGCAGCGGCTCAAAGTCAAAAGTTAACGTCCGGGTGAAAAATATGACCACAAACACGGCGAACTCGCCGCTGTTGGCTATCGACACGGTTGCTGTGGGAGACCCCTCAAACGATCCAATCTCGCTCAACAGCCAGCTGTTCGGGTACGTATCCGACTCCTTCCGAATGGCGAAGTATGAAGTTACCATCGCCGACTATGTTACTTTCCTCAACACTGTAGCCCAGCGCGGAGACGGGACAAACGCGGCCGTTGTTGCTTCCTTGTATGACTCTCGAATGGCCACTGACTCTACTATCGCGGGGATCTCCCGTAGTGGCGCTGGCACCGCGATCTCGCCTTACGCGTACTCTGCTATCGGCGACCCCAAGAAGCCAATTGCCTACGTTGATTGGTTCAGTGCGGCACGATTCGCGAATTGGATGCACAACGGGGCAACCGCGACGGCCGACATTGAGACCGGCGCCTACACCCTTTCCGGAGGATTCAATGATTATGTGTTCCGAAGTCCGGGGGCAAAGTGGTGGATCCCAAGTCACGACGAGTGGTTCAAGGCAGCCTACTACAAGGCAGGAGGAACAGCCGCGGGCTACTGGATGTTTCCAACGCGCAGCAATACCGTGTGCCAAAACACGCCGAGCACAGGGTCGAATCATGCGAACTCCCTCTCGCTTGGGCTGTACGCAATCACGCAGCTTGCGACCCTCGACACCTCTCAGAATTACCTGACGGCTGTCGGTTCATTCACAAATTCACCGAGTGCGTATGGCACCTTTGACCAAGGCGGTAATGTTGAGGAGTGGACAGACACTGTTGTGTACACCGCCTTCGGGACCTCGAGGTACACCCGGGGTGGCGCATGGAACACGGGTGGACTTAACGACGACGTAGATCCGATTCCAACTGCACTCCCGACCGATCGATCGAACAAGAGCGGCTTTCGCCTCGCTCGCTCTGCCGGCGACACAGGCTCATCAACAGGGACTTCCAGAACATTCAACGTGGCGGTGGGCAATTCAAATCCGACCTCGTTTCGAGTTTTATTGCCAGGACAAGTCGCACAATTTAAGGTCAACAAAGGCGCATACACCGTCGTAGGGGTGGACGCTGAGATTACAACCATCACGCAATCTGTCCAGCTCAATACCCAAGCCAAAAAGACGATCTACATAGAGGTTTCCGGGGATGGAACTCAACTCTCTATTGTGGATACGCCGACCAATATCTTTTAGCACTCCGGCAGGACAACAACATGATCTGGGGCTCTGTGGCAGCCGCCTCTCTCGTCGCAATCGGAATTGCTATCCCTAGTTTCTGGTGGTTGACTATCTGTGGCCTCTCGCTTTTTTTCTGGATCCTCATCTCAGTCTCGCATCGCTCAACTCAAGCATTTTTCCTCGGCGCTATTTTCGGGTTGATTACCGGCTGTGCTGGCACCCTCTGGTTTTGGGATACGCTGCCGCTTTCGTTTCTTGGGATACTGGATCCGACCACTCAGCGTATAGCGATCGCGATGACATGGGTGTACGTCGGCGGTAGTCTTGCCCTGTCGGTGCCCTTCGGAGCCGTCGCTATCTTCAAGGCCAGGAACATGGCCCTCTTCCCGATCATCGCCGGCCTCATTTGGACAGCGACAGAGTACCTTCGGATGTGGGGATTCGCTCTCACGACGTGGGGACCAAAGTCCTTGCTGGGGCCACACTTCTCTTCAGCGGCAATCGGGTACGCCCTGGCCGAAGAACCGCACCTGCTTCAGCTTGCAGCTCCCTTCGGGCTCGATGGACTTAACTTCATCATGGGATTCACCGCAGGGCTACTGACCTGGCTTTTAAAGAACGGTCTCGCCAAGCGGAACCAGCTCCAGGGGCTCGGGTTCCTCAGTTTCGTAGCGTGCGTTTTCTGGCTCTATCCACAGGAGCACGTGATCGAGAATGTTGCGTCATCCAGCACCTCGCTCAGGTTCGCTGTAGTCTCAGGAAACATCGATACGGTTCGCGATGAATCCACGCACGAGGAGCTCCTCCAAGAGCTCAGCACCGCGGCCACCGCTGTTCCACCAGTCGATGTCATCTTGCTGCCAGAGGAGTTCGGCCTCACCTCTCTATTTTGGAGCACGACAGACTACGAAGACTTCAAGCGGCGGCATATCGGCGATCGAGATCTCCTCATTATGAACTCTCGAAACAACCTCTTCCCAGAGGATGAGCGCAACGAAAATCCCGAGGCGAAGAAATTAGTGTACGACTCAACGAGAGCGGGAGAGAGGGCTCGATACATCAAGCAGATGTTAATGCCACTCGGAGAGTACGCGCCCGCCTTCACCGATACGTTCTTCTCAGTTATCCCTGACCAGCAACTCCATACCTATCTTGGGGATGTCACGGTTATCGACCGTGAGCATACAAATCAACTCTCGCTTGGTGAATATCGAGGAGTTCGTATCGGGGGACTTTTGTGCTCCGACCTCTTCTCCCCGTATCTGTATCGCTCTCTCGTGCGCGAGCACGGCGCCCAAGTGCTCGTGAATCTCGCGAACCATTTCTGGTTTCACGGCTCGCGCACCCTCTATTGGAAGATGGTTCAGATGGCGCGGGTGCACGCCGTATGGAATAGGCGCTCACTTCTCATCGCGAATAACATCTCTCCCTCTCTCATCATCGGCCCTCGGGGTGACACAATCGCTGAATCCCAATGGGGAGGCCGCGGAGTGATGTACCTTACGCTGCGATTCTAGCCCCCGCTGGGACAACCTCCGTCTCTTCTCAGATACCCCCGCGTGGCAAGAGCCATGAGAAAGCGCAGCATCGTGTGTTACCCGACGCGCGGCGACATCTACGGACACGAGCTTGCGCTGAACGCAAAGTTTTCGTCGTACACGCCGGCGCATGTAACCGTTCCGCCACTATCCAGAAATGGGGCTCCACCACTGAGGAGCGTTCCTGCGACCTTCACTGTTGCTGCCCCTACAGCTCCTACAGGCGGATTAGTTCCTGACGCTGTGAGCCTTGAGTTGAGGACCTGTGCTGCACCACCATCTCCGGCCTCAACAGTGCCGGCTGTCGCGCCAATCGTATCAAGGGAGGAGTTGACTATCAAAGCCTCACCCACGGAACCCGATACATATACCCCGGTACTAATCTGTCCGAGTGAGCCATCGGCCTTTAACTTAAGCCCTTCAACGAAGAGCTTTGTTGTTATCCCGCCGACGAGAATGCCGGTGGCTTGCTCGCCCGACCTGAGGGTATTGAGGTTGATTGTGGTATTTCGCACAGTCACCTCACCGGCGTTGTTAATTGATATTCCTGTCGTAATGCCAGCGAGGTCGATCGTTGAGTTTTCGATCGTTGCTGAACCTTGGCTAAGCTCAATACCACACCCGCCTGCGGAGTTAGCGGGGCCTGTAATTCGCACATTCCGTATCGTCGAGGTGGCATCAGTGAGATAGATGGCCCGCTGATTCCAAAAAGTGCCCGAAACCGTGACCCCGAGGTCCTCAAGAGTGACAGACCCACCGGCTTGCGGTTTATTGATGACCGCGCCTGCGTCAACATTGAGGGCGCCTTTGACGGTTATTTTTCGAAGCGTGGTGTTGCTTTCGAGCAAGAGGCCATGTGTCGGAGATGTATTGAGCGTTGTTGCTTCGCGACCGGCTCCCTCTACCGTGACGTCACTTGGAATGATGGTAGGGTCAGAAAGCGTGAACGTGCCTGGCCCGATCCGCACCACCACGGGCGAGGTGGCAGAGGGTCGCAGTCGCTGCACCGCTATCAAAGCTGCAGTCACCGATTTATACTTCGCTCCCTTCGTTCCGACATGCACGATGCGGTCGCGACCGACTGAGTACGACTGCTCCGAGAAGGTTAACTCCAAGGTAGTGCACTCGCTCTTGACAAGAGCGGCGCCGTTCGCCTTGTTGATACACACCCTTTGTGCAGTGGTGGGTGCAGCATAGGCAGCGGGCAGTGAAGCCGCCGCTACGATACCAAGTGCAGTTATAAATACTCGTGATCGAAGACGTGTTTGAATCTTTGTCATAGAGGGCGCAAGAGTAAACATCTCGTGCAAACGAGAGGGGCGTTTATTGGGGACGCCTCAGCGGCGCGCTCCCTAGGTCATACTTTCACAACAAGATCACGCTAGCGACCCTCAAATCTAGTCCGCCATGAGATCTAGGCGACTAAGCGGCGGCCCATGGCCTGTTGGATGCGCAGACTGAGTGAATACATCTGGCATGTGCCAAAATCGAGGTTACTTCTCTCCCTCTCTCCCTGTCTCTCCCTGTAGTCTCTCCGTGTAGCCGGGCTACTCTCTTCGCCAACCCCACTCAACTACCGACCCCTCATCTCCGATACCGTTGATGGCTTAGCTGCTTGTAGCCGGGCTACAGAGAGCCCCCCTCGGCCGAGACAGCGCGCTAGTGACTAGCACCAATAGCTCGAGGGGCGTATAGCCGGGCTACAGAGGGAACCATCATCCGACAGCCAAATGAAATCAGCTGCTTACAAGAAGCTAATCGATTTTTCTCTCCTTTACGTTGTGACTTAACGCACCCTCCCCTGAATCTCTCACCATCTGGTGAGGTCCAAGCTGCGTCTACAATTGACAGACAAGTTTACCCCGCGGCATTGCCCATGGTATCTACCCGTCTGACGTACTCGTTTGGAGGACCCCCGATTATGCTTAAATCCGTTTGTCGAATTGCTCTTCTGAGCGCCTCGCTTGCAGCTGTACTCTTTTCCAGCTCTGCGTTCGCTTTTGGTCCCTGCGACTCCTCCTTTCCGAGGGGGGTATCGTACGAGCCAGCACTTCCCGAGTGTGATGGCAAAGCAGCCATTATTCTCAGCGGTAAGATCCTCAACTCATTCAGCGTAGTGGCTCGTGCCTGTGACAACGGCGACCGAGACCCTTGCTTTAAAAATGCTGACTCGTGCGGAACGAATGCGAGCAGCCCGTTTAAAGCCCAGAAGACGATAGAAGCTATTATTCAGGGCTCTGACTCCTCTGTGCCGGCGAAGATTCACTGCCTGAAGGAGTCTGGCGATTCCAAGGTGTTTAAGATGGTGCGTCGCATAACGATTAAGCGCCGTGATCCGGTCCTCAATCCGGCGACGGATGTATTTAGGCTCTGCCTCCCATCCCGAACTGTTGCTCGTCGTCCGGTTACCATCATCGCAGTAGGAAAGGAGAAGCGTGCGAGCAACTTCGGTTACACCCCTTCGTGTGACACGCAGAAGTATCTGGGTTGCAACCTCGACAAAGCGATTGAGCAGATCTGCTCTTTTCGGTAGACGGGAACCAGCTACTGACTAGGTAAAAAATCGTACCTTGAACGGCGGCCCAACGGCCGCCGTTTTTTATCTGTAGCCGGGCTACTCGTTCCGACAACTGAACAGAATGCCCGCATCTCCCACACCCCATCAAGGGGCCCGTAGCCGGCCTACAGGGGCAAAAGAACGCGGCCCCAGCTGACGGTAAATGATTGTAAACAGTTAACGCTCTCCCCGCTCTCCTATTATCTTAGCCCAAAAACCGATGGTAAAATTATGCGGTTGCTCCGAAGGGTAGTACGAGCACATTTAGGTTTTTGAGCATTGGAGAGCAAACATGCTCGAGCAGTTGTTGAGCGGCCAGATTATGGGGACCGCTCGGTCGATTTTTGGCGGGATTGCGATCGTTGGCGTGCCGGCCTTTCTTGTGTTGCTCCTGGTAGTGATCAAGAAGGTCTTCATCTTCAACGTTCCCCCCGGCTACGTCGGGATGATCCTGCGTGGGGGGAAACTGTGGAAGAGCGGACTCGGGCCGGGGTGGTATCCCATCTTGCCGATCCTCATGAAGGGAGTGAAGGTCTACTGCGGCCTTCAACGAATTCTCCTGGAGGAAGAGGCTCGAACGGGTGACAACGCGATTGTGACCGTGCGCGGCGCTGGACAGTACAAAGTCCAACCTGAAAAGTCGGCAGTAGCCGCTTTTGAGGTGTGGGAATCTGAGGTGGTCATCAAAGACCGCCTGCTGTCAGCGTTGAGAGCGGCCATCGGCAAGCGCTCTGCCGCCGAGTGCTTCGAGCACAAGGAGCAGATTTCAGAGGACATCATCAATGAAGTCCGGGCCGGCTTGGCTGACCTGGGCTTCGAGATGGTGCAAGTGCCGATCATTGAGGTCTCTCCCCACAAGGATGTGGTGAAGGCCATCAATGACGTCCAGGCCGCTCAGAGAGCGACCGATGTCGAGAAGGCGCGCGCGGAGGCTACGCAGGTCCGAACAGAGGCGGAAGCGAGGGCGCAAGCCCAAGCCGCGCTCATTCGGGCCGAAGGCCAAGCGAACGCCCTCGCGGCTCAGGCGGACGGCTATCGGCTGATGATCCAGGCCGTCACCGGAAATGAGAGGGCTGCCCTTGATATCCGGACGGCTACGAGCCTGGTCATGTTCTTTGAGTCGATGGCTATGAAAAAAGCCTTCGCTCAAAGCGGCAAGGCCTCCGCCGTCGTCCTTCCGGACGACCAGGAGGTCATCGCTGAGATCGCCCAACTGGTACCCGCCCTTGTGTCGCACGAAGCGATCGAAGGCGAGGCCGGAGGGGAAGAAAAGCTCGATCACCTCACGCAGACGGAGCTCGAAGGCCTTCTGCGAGAGAGATTGGGCGAGGACTTGAAGGCGCTCGGCGAGGAATACCTCGACGCCTTGAAGAGCGGAGCAAAAGAGGTCACCACTGCGGCTTTAGGCAAGATGCCCAAACCGATTCAGTGGCTGGCCAAGAAGGTCGCTTCCAACGCCTAATCGACTGGTGAAGGTTTTTCTTCACATTGCTTCATCACGCAGGTTCTCGCGTGATGAAGCTTTTTTCCCTGTGGCCCTGCTACGTTATCCCAAAGGCCCTCACGATTCGCCGCCTCGCACCCCGGGCAACCCGGCAAAGGCAGAGCATCGAACGCAACTACGCTGAACGGAAGACAGGCTGCCATCGGTTTTGCGAGCGCTGGCAAACTTAATTTGCTTAGGCGCAAATGAATCCACATACTACCCCGAGTGCTTCGAAATCGGGACATCAACCGACTTGGTCGCAGCTATGTCCCGCCCACGAAGAGCCTTGGCCTGGAATAATCAATTTGACTGTCTACTAAGGGGTGCCACGATGTTTCAGAACCTCATTCAAATCGATCCATCAACTCTCGATTTCAGCAAGTCAGCAGACATCCTGAATCGAAGCAAGCGATTTGTTCTTCCAGTGCCTGCGCTTCCCGATGGTGGAGAGGAGCTACGCTATCCCTCAGGGCACCCAAAACAGGGGACGCCAATTTACACGAACAAAGATGGCTCCGTGCAGAAGGGCATAGTATTCGCGAACGCAACCGATTCAGCGTGGCAAGGAGTCCAGGGTAACGGGAAGGAGGCGATAATCATAAATGATTTGACCCCTCAACAAGCGCGATGCTTGCTTGCAAAGGTGAGGGAAATTGCCCCTGACATTTCCACGATTACCCCGCATCAAATACAAGAGGTGCTCAGTTTTGCTCGATCCCAGGGTCTCGTTGATATGTTCGACAAGGACCTTGAGTCGATCGCTAAACAGATGCGATTCGTCGACGACTCAACACCTTCGCCATCACTCGCAGCCCCTTCGACATTCCTCGGATACATGGAAGTATCAAAAGATACCGTTCATAAGGCGGCACGACTCAGCAAAGCGTTTGCAATTCAAGGGCCTGTCCTGCAACAGTATCCAAACGGCGGCGTCGTAGTAACCGATGGACGATACACCTGGGGGCTCGACAGTGGGGTGTGTGAGCGAAATTGGGTCCTAAAAAGCTGGACAGGAGATGAAGTCCCGTTGCTCGTCGCACGTGACATTCCTGAGATTTCTCGGTAGCCGGGCTGCTCTCTCCGATAACTGAACAGAATGCCCCCACCTCCCACACCCCATCAAGGGGCCCGTAGCCGGCCTACAGGGGCAAAGCCGCACTTGTCAGGGCTCAAAAGAGCGACGTCGGATCAGCCGTAGTGATCACAGCAAACCCATCGCTTTTTACCCCTGTAGCCGGGCTACACAGGTAAAATGACGGGCCTTACAGACTTTGGGTCTACCAGGGAATGGGCCCCTTGATAGCGCCGGGTCTGCTCTGCGAGGAACTCGTAGTGCCGTGACTGCTCCCTACGCACCTAACTGCTTGTAGTTGTAGCGTTATGCTCCTCTTATTGCCGTAATGCGCATACCTTCGACACGCTTTCTTTAGCGACGAAAGAGACGAGCGCTGGGTATGTTTGAACAACCACGGCAACAAAGGGATCAGAATCCGGTCAGCGCCCCCATTCAACACGGGAGCGCGGAAATGCTCCCATCTAGTCACCAACCGGGTCACGCTAGTAACCCAACGATTCTCGCTCGACACTCCATCCATCCGGCTACGCCTACCAATGATGTTCAGCCTGCTGCGTTTTCCCCGCTTGTACGACTAGTCATGCGGTTGGCGGGTTTTCCGCTTGAGCCCGATCGCATCGAGATGGCTAAAGCCGATGCGGCGAGATATAGGACAACGCTTTCAGAGCGGATCAAGCAATACAACATTAAAGACCCGAACGCCTTAATCGAGATTGCTAAGATTGCGGCTGCCAATAACGGTTATGATACCTCCAAGAATATAGGCAACTTCGGGATAAAGGATCAGTCTGCTTTAGTTGAGATCGCCAAGATAGCGGTACAGAACGATACTCTGGGCGCAGTCGCAAACATTAAGAATTACGGAATACAGGATCAGGCTGCCTTGGTTGAGATAGCCAAGATAGCGATCGAGAGGAACTTTTGGTGCACCGTTGAAACCATCAGCAAATGGGGGATACAGGATCAGGCTGCCTTGGTTGAGATAGCTAAGACAGCGGCTGCCAAAGACCCTTCGCGCACATCGGAGCACATTCAAAACTTCGGGATAGAGAACCCGGCCGACTTGGTTGAGATAGCCAAGATAGCGATCGAGAGGGACTGTTGGTACACCGTTCACACTATAAGCAAATGGGGGATACAGGATCAGGCTGCCTTGGTTGAGATAGCCAAGTTCGCGGCTGCCAAAGACCCACGGAGCACATCGGAGCACATTCAAAACTTCGGGATAGAGAACCCAGCCGACTTGGTTGAGATAGCCAAGATAGCTGTGCGGAAGGACCCTTATAATACGCTCGAAAGAATAAAGAATTACGGGATACACGATCAGGCTGCCTTGGTTGAGATAGCCAAGTTCGCGGCTGCCGAAGACCCAGCGCCCACATCGCGGCACATTCACAACTTCGGGATAGAGAACTCGGCCGACTTGGTTAAGATAGCCAAGATAGCGATCGGGAGCGGTTCGTATTGCCTTGAAGTCATAAGCAAATGGGGGATGCAGGATCAGGCTGCCTTGGTTGAGATAGCCAAGTTCGCGGCTGCCAAAGACCCACGGCTCACATCGGAGCACATTAAAAACTTCGGGATAGAGAACCCGGCCGACTTGGTTGAGATAGCCAAGATAGCGCTGTCGAAAAGCACCTTCGAAGTGCTGAAACTAATATC
>OMIG01000084.1 GCA_900299035.1 Pseudomonadota bacterium | reverse complement strand
GCCAGACCCGGGCGACCGAAACGCCCCTCCGCAACAAGGCGGCTACGGAGACAAGCCGAGCAGCTTCGGCCTAGGACCCGACCAGCAGTTCCACGAGGAGGCGATTCAGACTCGCGATGAGCAGGTTGACCAGCGCTTCACCGGGGAAGGCTCCGACATCGAGGAGCACGACGGAGAGTCCCTGCCGGCAACCTCCCTTGAGGACATCACGCTCGCCAAGCCCAAGCCGGCGCTCCAGCGAGGCGAGCAGCCGATCCCGCTTGAGTACAGCGATGAGCTGAAGTAGGCGCACGACGATGAGGATGAATTGCGCGATAGCCCACCGGACCCGCCAGCCATCAGCAGCGCCACGGATTGCTCCCAAAGTAGCGTCCGTCCGCTTTCCATCCCTTTGCAGCCACCCTCTGAGCGAAGTAGATTGTGAGGACCTATGAGTGACTTAGACATTCGGGACGCAGCAGCGCTCGACCGCGCCATCGGCGACTTTCAGGAGTCGTTTGCCAAGATCGAGCAGGAGGTTTCAAAAGCCATCGTCGGCATGTCCAGCGTCGTGCGCGGAGTGGTCACGACCATCTGCGCCCGCGGGCACGTTCTGCTGGAAGGGGTGCCTGGCCTCGGCAAGACCCTGCTGGTGAAGTCGATTGCTCAGTCACTCGGGCTCTCCTTTAAGCGAGTGCAGTTCACGCCCGACCTGATGCCGTCTGACGTCACCGGCACGCAAGTTCTCACCGACGACGCGAGCGGCCAGCGCCGCTTCGTGTTCAAGCAGGGCCCTGTGTTTGCGAACATCGTGCTGGCTGACGAGATCAACCGCGCCACTCCGAAGACCCAGAGCTCGCTGCTCGAGGCCATGGAAGAGCGCCAGGTGACGGTGCTCGACCAGACCTACCCGCCCCCCAAGCCGTTCTTCGTGCTCGCTACGCAGAACCCAATCGAGCTTGAGGGGACCTACCCCTTGCCCGAGGCGCAGCTCGACCGCTTCTTGATGAAGCTGATCGTGCCGGCGCCGGCCGGGAAAGACTTAAAGGAGATCCTGTCGCGCACGACCGGCACCACGAGCGCCGACCTGCGGCCGATCTTTTCGCCGAGCGAGGCCTCCGATCGCATCGCAGCGCTGCAGGGCCTCGTGCGCCAAGTTGTCGTATCTGACCCGATGCACGAGGTAATCGTGCGCCTCATGTCGGCTCTCACTCCGAGCTCTGAGTTTGCAACGCCTAACGTCAAGCGTTACGTGCGCTTCGGCCCCGGCCCTCGCGGCGCCCAGTCGCTCGTGCTTGCGTCGAAGGTGACGGCCCTGCTCGACCGCCGCATCAACCTCTCATTTGAGGACATCCGCTCCAACATCAAGCAGACGCTGCGCCACCGCCTCATCTTGAACTTCCAGGCTGAAGCGGACGGCGTCTCAGCCGACGACTTGATCGAGGAGATACGGAACGCAAAGTAGCGCGGCGTGGCTCCGGTGACGGGGCAGGGGACCGCTTCGATTCGTTTCGTCTCGTTTCATTTCATTTCGCCGCCACGCCGAAACTTGTCTAGTCGTAGATCATGCAGCTCTCGCAAGACACCCTTCGAATCCTGAACGCCTTTGCGATGCGCACCCGTCGCTCCTTCTACGGGATTCGCCAAGGCTCTCACCGCTCGCAACGCCGCGGGCACGGCGTTGAGTTCTCAGACTTCCGCAACTACGAGCTAGGGGACAACCCGCGCTACATCGACTGGAACCTCTTCGCGCGCAGCGACAAGCTGCTCGTCAAGCGCTACCTCGAAGAGGAGAACGTGGCGATCTACATCGTCATCGACGGGTCGCGCTCCCTCACTCACCCCAGCCTGCGGGCGAAGTGGGACCTCGCCACGCACGTCGCAGCCTTCGCCTCCTACATCGGGCTCTCAAGCCAGGACCCCGTCGTCATCTCTGTGCTCGGCGGGCCGCACAGCCAGCGCTTCTGGGGCGGACGCTCGTTTGGCCCGCTCAGCTCGTTCCTGCGCCAGGCGACTGAGACGCTCGTCTCGCCAGACGCCCGAGAGCTGTCGCTGCCAGAGGAGGCTCGGCGCGCCGCAACGCGCGTTTCTTTCCCGGGCATCTGCCTCGTCATCTCTGACTTCCTCTACCCGGTAGAAGACGTCGCAGCGACCTTGGCCGCCTTCCGCGCACGAAACATGGAGGTGCACGCCGTCCAGGTGCTCGGCGAAACAGACGTCTCGCTCGAGTCATCCTCGGGCGCCCTGACGGTGAGCGACAGCGAGACAGCCGAGGTGCGCGGCGTGGCGCTCGACTCTGCCTCGAGCGCGCGGTACGCAGAGCTGCTCGAAGACCACGTGCGCAAGGTGCGGGAGCACTGCCTCGGATGCCACATTAAGTTTACCTCCACGACCGCAGCAGGCTCGCCGGTTGACGAAGGAATCGACACCATTCGCCGCATGGGGCTCTTCGTATGATCTCGCTCCTGGGCTTCTCGCTGAGCGCCTTGGCCCCTGCGGCGCTCCTGGCGCTCCCGATTGGGCTCGCCACGCTCGTCTACATCTACCGCGCGCGCGGCAAGGCGCCCGAGATCGTCGTGTCGACGCTGTTTCTCTTGCGGCAGCTCCCCGAGCGGCTCACAGCCCGCAAGAGCTTCGTGCCGCCGCTTCAGTTCTGGATAGACCTTGCGATCGTCTTGCTGCTCGCGCTCGCCGCAGCCGGGATCTCGGCTATCGACGCAGCGAAGCGAATCGCCATCGTCGTCGACTCCTCGCTCAGCATGAGCGCCAAGCTGCCGTCGGGCACGACCCGCTTCGCCGACGCTGTGCGGCTCGCCTCTGCTGACGCGTCGAGCCAGTTCGGGTCGCCGCGCTTCACGGTCTACTCGGCCGCAAACTCTCTCAGGCGCGTCTCCGAGCCGAACATCTCCGGCAGCGCCGCAGCATCAGCCGTATCAGGCCTCTCTCCTTCGCTTGAGCCGGACCGGCTTGAGAGCGCCCTGCGCGCGCTCGTGGCCGAGGGGACGTTTGACTCAGTGTGGGTCTACACAGACAGGCCACTCGCAACCACCTCAGCCCCCACGCCGGTCAAGGTGACGACTATCCCATCCGATCCAAAGACAGCGAGCAACGCCTGGATCAGCGCCGCTAGCTCAACAGCCGGGACGATTAGCGCCGAGGTGCGATCAATCGGCGAGTCGTCGGGGAGCGTCTCGGTGTCGGGCGAGTGCTTCGGCGCTGACGGCAAGCCTGCCGGGAGGATTCCGCCCGTCTCCGTGAAAACCGGTGCTGCCTCTGCCGTCAACGTCTCTACCGTGCAGCTCTCGCCGCCCGGCGCTGCCTGGCAGTTCTGCAGCATCGAGGCGAAGGCGGCGGGCGACAGCCTCTCGCCTGACAACGAAGCGTGGGTGACGCGAGACTCCCAGGGGTCAGACGTCCAGGTTATGAGCTCTCTGACCCTGCGCGAGCTTGGGCTAGGCCGCATCAGCGGCTACTCGTTCATGCGAGTCGAGTCGGCAGACGACCCGCTCTTTAGCCGCAGCACCCCGACCATCGCCCACCGCGTCCGGCCGCCGAAGCTGCTTGCAGCGCCGGTTCTCTCAGTCGCGCCGCCGCCGGGCAGCCTGCCGTGGGGCGGCTCCGTGTCAGACAAAGAGGCAACGGGCCTCGCGGTCACCCGCTGGCAGCCCTCGCACCCGATCCTGCAGTACGCAAACCCAACGCTCATCTCAATCCCCCGAGCCCGCACGATCACGTGCGCCCCTGGCGCAGAGGAGGTGCTCTCCTCGTCGGCTGGCGCGCTGATCTGCGCCGGCGTGCGCAGCGGCAGGCGCTACGTCGTCTCAGCGCTCGAGCTCTTCCCGTTTGACGGCGCAGCATCTCCGACCGTGAGCATCGTAACCTTGAACGCGCTCAAGTGGCTCTTCCGCGGCGAGGCGGGCGGGCCTGAAGCTGGGCTAACGCCCGGCCAAGCATTGCTCCCGGCCGGCAGCGTTGGCTTGCGCTACCTCGCCCCAGCCCTGCCCGCGCCGAGCCTCTCTGCAGAAGGCGCTGCGTCGCTCCCGAGCCCCGGCGTAATCGTGTTCTCTCCCCCAAGCACCGGGCGGCCGGAGCTGCGCTCAGTAAACATCCACGCTGAAGAAGAGTCAGACCTCTCTCGCCTTAGACCAATTGAGCCGCCTCAAGCTCCTGCCGCCCAGGCGCGGGTCGGCTCGCGCGCGCCGCTCTCGCTTGCGCCGTGGCTGGCGGCCCTGGCGCTGCTCGTCATCACGCTGGACGTCCTGCGCCGCATGCGCTCGCGCAACTCGTGGGGGGCCCGATGACTTTTCAGCAGCCGGCCGTCCTGGCGCTCATCCCCGTCGCGTTCCTGCTCATAGCAGCGACGTTTCGCCGGAAGCACTCGCGCTCGTTCCTCTCCGTGCTCAACGCGCTGCTGCGCTTCCTGTGCGCCTCTGCGATCGTGTGCGCGCTCGCCGGCCCGTACAAGAGCAAGGAGCAGGCCGCCCAGAGCGTGCCGGTGCTGGTCGACGTCTCCTCGAGCGTCGGCGTCGGCCAGGGAGACGCCCTCCTGTCGCGCGCCCGAGAGATTGCGTCTGAGCTCGACGTTCCGCTCACCGTCATCCCGTTCAGCAAGCAGGCCCTTGAGCCGCGGCAAGACAGCGGAGCAAGCTTCTCGCAGCTCCGTCGAGAGAGTGAGCGGGCTGACACCGGCGGAACCGACATCAGCCAGGCGCTCTCGCGCCTCTCGGTGAGCAGCGCTCCGGCGCCTGCGGCGCTGCTCCTCTCAGACGGCTACGAGACCGCTGGAACTGCAACCGCCGCGGCCTCGCTGCTCGCTAACTCAACGCGAGTCTTCCCGCTCACCGCGCCCGGCGAGTCAAAAGACCCCGCGCTGCGCGTCTCTCAGCTCTACGTGCCACTGACCGTCAAGGCGCGCAAAGCCACCGAGATTCGCGCCACGATAACGAGCTCAGCGGCTGAGCCGATAGCCGCCGAGGTCGAGCTTAAGCACGGCGACTCTGTAGTCTTAAAGCGCAAAGTGACCGCCGCTCCCGGCGAGGACCTGCTCGCCACGGCCCTGAGCGACCCAGCGATTGAGGGCCTCAACATGGTCTCAGCGACCGTTTCGTGGAAAGACAGCGAAGGGGCGCACTCCGTCACGCGCATAGCGTGGCTCAGCTCCGAGCGCCGCAGCCGCGTGCTGCTCCTCTCCGGCACGCCGGACGACGAGCGCCTCCTCTCTCAGATCCTCCAGTCTCACGCCTACGAGCTTGAGTCGCGCATCATGTCAGGCAGCGGCCCGCGGCTGGAAGAGCCAGGCATGTACCGAGTCGTGCTGCTCAACAACGTGCCGGCCGGGGCGGTCCCGCCTGGATTCTTGCGCGCGCTGCCAGAGTACGTGCGCGGCGGCGGCGGCCTGATCATGATCGGCGGAAACCGCAGCTTCGGGCTCGGCGGCTACATCGGATCTCCAATTGAGGACACGCTCCCTGTCGAGCTCGTGCCGCCCAAGACAGAGACCAAGCGCCTCAACCTCGCCGTGCAGCTCGTGATAGACAAGTCGGGCAGCATGGCCCAGGAGAACCGTATCGACTTCGCCAAGGCGGCAGCGCGAGAGGTTGTCGCGTCGCTGCGCGACGACGACTTCATCGGGGTAATCGGCTTCGAGCAGGTTGCGTTCGTAGCGCTCCCGCTCTCGCGCGTCGGCCAGGTGCGCTACTCAGCCGCGGACCGCATCAGCAGGCTCTACCCCAACAACAGCACCAACCTCTACCCTGCGGTCGAAGAGGCGCGGCGCGGGCTGTCGCGCGTGTCCGCTGGCAGAAAGCACGTCATCATCCTGACCGACGGCCAGATTCCAGACCAAGGGCCGATCTACCTAGACCTCGTGCGGCAGCTGCGCGTGCTCGGAATCACGGTCTCCACGGTGCTGGTCGGCTTCGACGCGCCCGACGCGTTCCTGGTCGAGCTGGCGCAGATCGGCGGCGGGTCGTTCTACCACACCAACGACCCCCGAAACCTGCCCAAGATCTTCCTCGCGGACCTCAAGGTCGCAACCGGAGAGCGCACGCTCAAGGAAGACCCTGAGATCCCAGTCCTCGAAGGCCCCAGCGGAATCAAGAGCACTACGCTCCGCTCGTTCCCGCCGCTGCGCGGCTACGTTGAGACCCTCGAGCGCCCAGGCGCTGACACCGAGCTGGTCGTGCCTGAGGAAGATCGGCGCTTTCCGCTCCTGGCATCGTGGAAGTTTGGCGCGGGAAAAGCGATCGCGTTTACCTCTGACGCTAACGGCAGGTGGTCGGCGCCCTGGATGCGCTGGGACGGCGTGCAGCAGTTCTGGTCAGAGATCGTAGAAGCAGCGCAGCAGTCGCCGCTCGACAAGCCATCGACAACCCAGTTCGACCTGCGCGCGTGGCCCGAAGGCGGCGAGGTGGTGATGGACCTCTCGCTCTTTGCAGAGCCCGGGCCTGTGCCGATAACCGCGTCAGTCGTCACGCCGCAGGGTGAAACCCGCTCGGTCACCTTTTCCCCGCGCCAGAAGGGGCACTTCCGGGCAGAGCTGCCAGGCGCAGTGGCGGGAACCTACCGAACCACCATCTCGGTCGGCTCAGAGATCCTGCCCGAGGTCGCTTGGACGCTCTCCGGAGAGCTCTTCGGCGAGCAGCCTCACCGAGCCCCGAACCTGTCGCTGCTCGAGGCGATCGCTGAGAGGACCGGCGGCCGCATAAACCCTGAAGCTGACGCGCTGCGTCCCTTCATGACGCAAGTGTCTGAGAAGCGTGACTTATCGCTGCTGTTCCTGGCTGGAGCCCTGTGCCTGTTCTTCGCGGAGCTCCTGCTACCCATACTTTTCCGGCCCTTTGCGCTCGCTTATCGCCGGAAGCTGCGCTAAAAACGGGGCCCATGACGGCACCCTACACGATTTACTTTGCTGGCGAACTCTTCTCGCTCAAGCACCTCGTCGGCAACGCGCTCCTCGCTGACGCAATCGAGCGCCTCTCCTCGGGCAGCTACCGCTGCGTCCTGCCCCAAGACCTCGAGCAGCGCGAGACCACAGCCACCGCCATCCGCAACCAGGACCTCTTCTACTGCATGTCGTGTGACCTCGGCATCTTTCACTTCGATGGGCCGGAGCTAGACTCCGGCACGGCCGCGGAGTTTCTCTTTGCGAAGATGCTCGACATCCCGGCAGTAATCCTGCGCTCCGACTTCCGCCAAGCTGGAGACGCCAAGACCGTTCCGTGGAACCTCATGCTCGCCGGATACCCACGCACCGAGGTGGTGCTGCTCGACAGTGTCAAGCTCTACAAGAACGCCACCGAGGTGCAGAGCCTGCGCCCAGCAGAGGCAGCACACGTAGCGACTGAAGACCTCGCCAAGCTCACCATCTCGGCGCTCGACGCCGTTCGTTCGACCCCGGCCATCTTGAAGCCTGAGCAGCGCGATGTCGTCTACGAGTGGGCTCGCACTCTGCCCGGCTCGGGCTTCAGCGAGAAGGTGTCGCGCGAAGAGCTGCGCCGAATTGTAGCAACCAAAATCGAGAAGGGTCTCCTATGAGCGCTCAGGTGGCAGTTATCGGAAGCTTCGTGCAAGACCTGGCGTTCAAGGTGGCCTCGTTCCCGAGCCCTGGCGAGACGCGCATCGGCGAGTTCTTCACTGGTCCCGGCGGCAAGGGCTCAAACCAAGCTGTCGCCGCGCACCGCCAAGGCGTGCCGACGCTCTTCATCGGCGCCATCGGCGACGACCTCTTCGGCAAAGGGTACCAGGAGTGGACGAAGAACGAGGGGCTCTCGACAGCGCTGCTCGTTGTGCCCGAGAAGCCCACGGGAGCTGCCTCTATCGTCGTCAACGAGCGGGCGGAGAACGCCATCGTCGTCGCGCTCGGGGCAAACGACGCCCTCACTCCAGAGCACGTCGCTTCCGTTCTCTCGAGCCAGCAGAAGGTCTCCGTGCTGCTGCTCCAGGCGGAGAGCAACCTCAAGGCCGCCGAAGAGGCGCTCCACTACAGCCGCACGAAAGGCATCTTCTCGATCTTTAACCCGGCGCCGATAAACCCCGGCGTGACCCCTGAACTGCTCGCGTTCGCCGACTGCGTCACTCCGAACGAAACTGAGTGCGCGTTCCTGCTCGAGAAGTTCACCGGGCAGCGGCTCGACAAGGACGTGACGCTCTTCTCAGACGAGGAGCTCAAGCGCGCCCTGGAGCACATTCCAGCCTCAACCGTGCTCGTCACCGTCGGCAGCCAGGGCTCAATCCTGTTCCAGCGCCGCGTGGCGCCGGGCTCAATCCGCTCCATCAGCCAGGGCGAGATCCTGCGCATCCCGTCGATGGCGGTCACGCCGGTTGACACCACCGGCGCTGGCGACGCCTTCAACGGCGGCCTCGCTGCGGGGCTCGTCAAGTTCCAGGGCGACCTGGTGCAAGCCATTCGCTACGCGACGGTTGTTGCCGGCCTCTCGACTGAGCGCCCAGGCACCGCACCTGCGATGCCCTCGGCCGAAGACGTCACCCGCTTCTCACAGTTTTACTCGTAACCAAGAAAGGACCTCGCTCTATGCCATACATCGCTCGCAAGGACAGGAAGCAGTACCAGGAGATCTTAAACTCGCTCGCCGAGATCATTCCCCAAGACCGCATGCTGCGGCCCGGGCACATGAACTACATCGTGAGCCTGCTGATCGAGAAGGTGTACGGCAAGGAGCTTCGCTACGCTGACCACAACGAGGTGATGGGGTTCTTAAACTGCATCGCGCTCGAGTTCTACCGCCGCAAGACGGCCCCGTACGAGGACCTAAAGATCGGCGAAGAGGGCGACCTGACCGACCTCTAGGCCCGTCCTGCGGCACTAGGAGTCCCTGCCGAGGAGTCGCCGATGCCTATTTCGGCCAGGAGGCGACTCAAACGGCCTACGGGACAATTAGAGTAGCCGGCTCCGGGGGTATAGAATCCCCCTCGCTCGCTAAGCACCTTAAGGACCCAAGCCCTCGTGGAACCCAACGCTCAGACATCAGGAGACAAGGCTCAAGGTGCGTCGCCGTTGCCAACCCAAGCCTGCTTAGAGCCTCTTGGCTCGCTGCGCGCCATGCGCGCCCCCAAGCTTGCCGCGATCGCTTCCGACACCTCGCTAGACCCCGCCGTGCGGCTGTCTGAGATCGTGCGGCTCGTGCCGCTGGCCTTAACCGCTGGTTTCCAAGAGAGCTCTCAGGGGCGACTCCAAGCGCTTGACCTCTTGGCCTGCGCGCGTGAGCTCCTCACAGAGCCGTTCTCTGAGCTGCCGCTTCAAGACTTCCAGCGGGCCTGCGGCGGCGAGCTGCAGCGCGCCAGAGCCCTTGTCCTCTCAGACGCAAGCGAAGAGGACTTAAGCCTCGTGATAGCGAGCGCCTCTCCGCCGCTCTCCATGAACCGAGAGTCCTCGCTAGCCCTCTTCCTGCGCTGCCTCAACCCGTCATGCCCCGCCTCGCCACAAACGCTTCTCGGCGCACTGCGCGTGGTAAAGCTCGATCTGTCCGACTTTGAGACCTTGGCACACAAGCTGATTGACCAAGCTGGCGACATGTCGCCCGACCATCTGTTGGAGGTGGCGACTATGCTGCGGCAGCGAGCCTCGGCAGATACGGTCCTGGTCCAGAAGTTCGCTGCTGCCTTCCTCGACCACGTCGGGCGCGCACACTTCGGGCGAGACTGCAAGATTGCCGACACCGTCGCATCGCTCTGCTACCAGGACAGCAACGCGAGCGTGCCCGCGTCTGGCAATGCGGCAGACCTCAAGCTCATTTACCAAACCTGGATAGCCGACCTTGGGCGACGCTCCGGCGAGCTCCCTGTGCGCCTGCTCCTGATCCGAGACACCATCAAGGCCGAGACCAGGGCAGGCTCCAGCAGTCCGGGAAGCAAGGGATCGTGCGACCACCCCGCGCTGCGCGAGCTGGTGCGCAGCGTGGAGCCGTCTATCAGCTCGATGCCTACCTCCGACGCGCTCAACCTTGCCCTGGGCCTCTCTCGTTTGGTGTACCGCGAACTCCCGGCCTACCGCGCACTCGCACAGCGCCTCGCGCCGTCGCTGCCCGAGCTGACCGACCAGGACATTCGCCGGGTCGCAGTGGCGCTCGCCCACAGGGGGTACCGAGACTTAGAACTGTTCGGCGCCCTAAAGAATGAGGCCTTGCGGCGTCTTCCCGGGCTGTCGCCTACGGAGACCAAACGGCTGTGTGAGGCCTTCTTCGATGTGCAGGCCCTCGACCGAGAGCTCGCCGAAGCGTTCGTATCGCGCGCGCTGGCGAGCAAGGCACCCTTAGCGCTGCGCGCCTGCCTCGCTCGCTTCGTCTCGCTCGTGCGCAGCGATCTCGTTGAGAAGCTCGTCAGCAAAGAAGACCTCTCTCGAACCACCACGACAGAGCAGACGGGGCTTCTGCTGTGCGCCCTCACCCTCTCGGGAAAGTTCGTCTTCCCCGAGGAGCTGCCTGCTCGCTCGCAGCGCTACTTCAGCCCGAGAGCCTCCGTTGCTGCGACCACCACTGAAACAATAGCTTTCCGGATGCTGTCCCGTGCCCTCAATCGCTCATCGTTAGGCATTCCGCTAACCGTCGAAGCAAACCGTCACATCGCTGGCATCGAGACCGACATCCTCGTGGTGGCGCCGAACCAGCGATTCGTGATCGAGATCGACGGTCCCCGCTTTCACAAGCTCTTTGGTCCCGACAGCAACAACCTCCGTTTCGGACGGGACGAGGTTCAGGACCGGCTGCTTCAGAGCCTCGGCTACCGAGTTTTTCACGTGCCAACTCAGCCACGGCTGCCGATGCTAGAAGGAGAGATTACGCGGGTTGCTGACCAAATCCTCGAATCCCTCGCGAAGTCGCCCTCGTCGTCCCCGCGCAGGAACTACCCGTACTAGTAGGCCAGCCTCACTGGCCGCTTGCACGAGGTGAGAGCCTCCACACCCCTATAGCTACCTCATCGACAGTCCACTCGCTGCGAATCTTCTGGGAGTCCTCAGGCGCAAGCGACGCTGCATCGACGATCACCGGCTGCCCCTGCTCAAGGAGCCTCGCGACAGGTCCTGCAGAGTCCGTCGCTGTTTCGGGGAACGCCTCCAGAGCGCCTGCGGCCCGCAGCGCTGGAAGCCGGTGGTCAGTCGGTGTAACGCCCGCCAGGCTATCGAGCCGGAGCCGCCTCGGAGCCACGAGCTTGGACGCGTATTCGACGCGGCGTGAAGCAGGGAGCGCTCGCGCGCCCGTGAGCGCCTCAACCAACGCTGGGTTCCTCGCGGTGACGACAGTTACGGAGCCTCTCGAGGCGAGATCCTGCGCGACGCTTTGGAGCTGCCTAAGCTGCGCGAGCCCATCGGTGGAGCGAGCTTCGGGCTTGTGCGCGTTGCCCCACGCCGCAATCACGCCAAGCCCGAGCACGGCAGTAGTGAGGCGCGGCACGGCGCGCTGCGAGACCCTTGACGCAACGAGCGCAGCTCCGGCTCCAGCAACGGGCGCTAGCGCGGCAGCGAACGGCTCAAAGTACGCGCCCCACGGCCAGAAGTAGAGCAGGTGAAAAGTCGTTGCGATGGCGGCAGCAACCGCCGCTGCGCGCTCAACTGCTAGCGACTTCCGTCGCGAGTCCTTCGCGAGCGCTGGGGAAGCGATGGCGAGAAGCGCAAGAGGAAAAACGAACGCTGCGCCACTCTTCGTCAGCGCCAGAAAGTTATCCACAAGATATCCCATGCTGAGGAGAAGCTGTGGGTAATCGTAGGGCACCGGGCACCAGAAGCTGTACCCGCTGCGCAGCGGGCTCCCAAACACCGTCCAGTTGTACCAGGCCATGAAGGCTGCCAGCGCAGCGCTCGGCGCCACGATCCACAGCAAGCCCCGCACGTTCTTGGCTGAGTCGCGCCGCCACGCAACGAGCGCTGGGATGAGAAACACCACTGACAACGGCCGGCACGCTGCTGCCGCCATGACAGACAGCCCAGCGCCAATCCAGCGCGCCGAACGAGCCTCAGCGCTCGACACCGAGCACAGGAGCGCCAAGAGCAGGAACGCCCCAGCCGGCGCCGTCGAGAGAACCTCTTGCGAAGCCGCGACGTGGAGCGGCAGCGCCAGGAGGAGCCCTGTCGCCATGAAGCCGGCAGCTCGTGAGAGGAGCCGCGCCCCAACCAGGTACGCCGCAGCAGCGCTCAAGGCCGCGCACAGCCACACCCCGTACACGGCCGACCCGGCAACGAGCACAGACGGCACGACGACCAAGAGCGGGAACCCGAGCGGGTACCGCGGCGGAAAGGCCCATCCTCCGAGCGGAATTGAGTACGAGCCCAGCGCGAGCAGCCGCTCAGCGCCCAGCGCGTACTCCACAGAGTCAGGCGACGTTCGCAGCAGCGCTGCATGCTCAGCAGACGGAAAGAGCAGGGCAGCCGCCAGCGCAAAGATGAGGGCCGCCGTCCACCTGTCGACGCGCTCGAAGCTGCGCACCACCACAGCCCCAACGCTCAGCGCCAAGAACGCAAGGATTGAGGCCGATGCGAGCGCGAGCGCTAGCGGCGGCGCTGTGAAGATCTCAATGGTGCTAAGGGCCTCTGGCATGCACGCTGAGTGTGCCCCGGCGGGGCCACGTACGTCACGAGGAAAACAGGCTCCTTCGGGACAAGACCTCAGCCGAGGACGAGCTTCGCGAAGCGGTACACGAGCTTCTTCTTCTCGTCGAACCCGTCGAACTGAATCGCCACCGTGGCAGAGGCGCCGCTGCCGCTGACTCCCTCCACGACACCGCTCCCGAAGGTCGGGTGAATGACCCTGACGCCGGCCGACAGCTGCTCGAGGGCGGCTGGCTCCTTGTCGAAGTACTCCTTGGGCGTCTCTGGCTTCTTCGATATGGCGTCAGCCGGTGCGAGCATGCTGCGGATCTGGTCGAGCGAGACGCTCGCGCGCGGCTCGGGACGCTCAGCGCGCCCGGCGTAGCCCTGCTTGCGCTTCCAGGAGCTCATGCCCTCGTCGTCAGCACCCTCATCTTCAAACGAGAACCGCGGGTACCCCTCAAAGAACGTCGCGCCCTGCGAACGCTCGGTGCCGACTGCCACGAGCCCCTCGCCTGGGAGGTCCTTGGCGAAGCGGCTCACGATGCGGGCGCCGCCGGAGCTGCCGAGGCTGCCGCCGGAAGCAAACATGCCGCGGTAGTACGCGCGCGTCAGGTAGAGCAGCCTCATCGCGCGCGTGATGCCGACGTAGCACAGGCGCCGCTCCTCCTCTAGGCCGACCGGGTCGTCGATCGAGCGGTAGTGCGGCAGCAGCCCTTCCTCAAGGCCGCTCAAGAACACCACGGGGTACTCTAGCCCCTTAGCCAGGTGCAAGGTCATGAGCGAGACCGTGTCGGGCTTCTCTGCCGGCTGGTGCGCGCCGCTCTCGGCGGCAGGGATGTCGGCGGCTGAGGTGAGCGAGATGCGGTCGAGGAAGTCCTTAATGTCTGCCTCGCGCTCAACGCCCTCGCGCTCCATTGTGCGTCCGAGCGACTCAAGCTCCTGCAAGTTTTCAATCCTAGACTGCGCGGCTGGGTCCTTCATCGCTGCGAGCCGCGGGCCGTACTCGGAGCGCTCGACGATGAAGCCGATGAGCTGCCCGAGCGGCATCTGCGACGCCGCTGTCTTGAGCTCAACCACGAGCTCCATGAACTTCTTGACGCTCTTGTTGCTCTCGGCAACAGCAACCGCTGCGTGCAGGAACGGCACCGCCGAGCGGCGAGACTCCTCCGCGATCGCCAGGATAGCCTGCGCCCCGATGCCGCGCGGCGGCGTGTTCACCACGCGCTGGAAGGCCTGGTTGTCTGCCGGGTTCACCAGCAGCCGCAGGTAGCCCAGGATGTCCTTGACCTCCTTTCGGTCAAAGAACTTCAGGCCGCCGAAGATCTTGTACGGCACCTTGGCGCGCACGAGCGACTCTTCGAGCGCTCGCGTCTGCGCGTTAGTTCGGTACAGCACCGCTATTTCAGAGTGCTTGTGGCCAGCCGAAACGAGCTTCTTGATCTCTGAGGCGATGAACTCCGCCTCCATGTTCTCGTCGTACCCGATGAAGGTGCGCAGCTTGTCGCCCTGGGCGCCTGCCGTCCAGAGCTTCTTCGCCTTGCGCGACTTGTTCTTCTCGATGACCGAGTGGGCCGCGCTCAGGATCGTCCCGGTCGAGCGGTAGTTCTGCTCAAGCTTCACCACCTGGGTGTTCGGGAAGTCCTTCTCAAACTCCAGGATGTTGCTCACCGTTGCGCCGCGGAAGGCGTAGATCGACTGGTCGTCGTCGCCGACCACGAACAGGTTGCGGCGCGGCTCGGCCAGCAGCCGGATGAACATGTACTGAACCTTGTTGGTGTCCTGAAACTCGTCAACCAAGATGTAGTGCAGCGTGCGGCGGTAGTACTCGAGCACGTCTGGAAACTCGCGCAGCACCCGCACCGCATTCACGAGCAGGTCGCCGAAGTCCATGGCGTTGGCGGCCAGGAGCAGCTCTTGGTAGCGCGCGTACACCTGCGCCTGCAGGTCGCTCTCGACGCTGAAGGCGCTCTTGCCGGCCTCAGCCGGCAGCACGTAGCTGTTCTTCCAGCGGTCGATGGCGCGCGAGAAGGTGTCGATCGGGTAGCGGTCGTCGTTGATGTTCAGCTCCTGAATCACCTGCTTCAAGACGCCCTTGGTGTCCTGCTCGTCGTACACGACGAACTGGTTTGAGTAGCCGAGGTGCTGCGCGTTGTGACGCAAGATCCGCAGGCCCGCTGAGTGGAAGGTCGAGATCCAGAGCCCCTGCGCCGCCTCGCCGAGCAGCCCCTGGAGGCGCGATCGCATCTCCTCGGCAGCCTTGTTCGTGAAGGTCACGGCGAAGATCCGGTCGGCGCGCACGCCACGCTCGCCGATTAGCTGCGCCACGCGGTGCGTGAGCACGCGCGTCTTGCCGCTTCCGGCGCCTGCCAGCACCAGGATCGGCCCGTCGCCGTGCAGGACAGCCTGCTGCTGTGGATCGTTGAGCCCTGTTAGTAGGTCGTGCGCCATGTCAGATGGATGTTCGGCAGGATCGCCCGATTTGTTGCCTAGCGGTAGAGACGTTTGGTCGCCAAACATCGGGGAAAGAGATTGAAAAACTTCTTTGGACAACTGGAGCAGCGAGAGGGGACCGGGGAAATCGAGGAGGAAGATAGCCCGGAGCCTGCCCTAGGGGCAAATGCTGGGAGCAACTGCCTCGCCGCGGGCGGGCGAGCGCTCGCTAGCGCGAGCGGCGCGCCACGTGCTGGTCGCGCAGCGAGACCTTCGCCACGCTGTACGCCGCGCCGTTTGGGCCGTAGAGTGCGATCTGCTGCGAGACGATGCGAGCGGCATACGCCAGCGCGAGAGAGGCACACACGAAGTCGAGTCCTGGGAATATTCCGATTGCCATAACGATTCCTCCGTTACGAATTGCTACCTGCGTTTCTATTGTTTTTCTATAGCGGGCAGCTCCCCGGTTCAAGTCTTTTTCTATACCCAAAAGAGAATCAAGACCAAAAATCTCATTTGTGGATCGAGCTCTCAGGAGGTTGCGGCGGCAAACCTCGTTTGCTGAGGCGGCGCTCGCACCATCCAGGGGCCCCTGGATGGTTTTTCGAAGCCCAGGATTTTCTGCTACTGTGCCCCGAATGTCGCAGTACAACCGCAAAGACCACCTCTACCAGAAGGCAAAAGACGAAGGGTACCGATCGCGTGCCGCCTACAAGCTGATAGAGGTCCAAGATACCTACAAGATTATACAATCCGGCAACCGGGTGCTCGACGTCGGAGCCTGGCCAGGGGGCTGGACGCAGGTTGCGCTGAACTACGTGGGGCCGTCGGGGGAGGTCATCGCCATCGACCTCCAGGCGCTAGACCCAATAGACGACCCGCGCTGCAAGCTCATCGCCGGCGACGCGCGTGACCTGCACGAGATCCTGGGAGCATCCGAGCCCTCGTTCGACGTGGTGGTGTCGGACATGTCGGCGAAGCTGACCGGAATACGCGAGGCAGACCAGGCGGCTGCCGTAGGGTGCGCTGAACTGGCGCTCTACGTCGCGCAACAAAACTTGAAGAAAGGCGGCAACTTCCTCGTCAAAGTGTTCAAGGGCGGCGACGTTGAAGGGTTTGTCAAATCAGCTCGCCCAATGTTTAATAAGCTCGTGCGGTCGGAGCTAAAATCCACCCGCAACACCTCAAACGAGTTCTACGTAATCGGCCTCGGGTTCAAGCGTTAGCTCCCCCCGGGACACTCAAGAAAGTAATGAACGTCATCGCCACTACCCAGCAGGTCGGAGCCTTCATCATCGACACGACCGAGCAGTGGGGGCGCTCCTGGATCTTCCTGTACCGATCGATCCTGGCGATCTTTAAGCCGCCGTTCCGGCCCTTCCTCTACATGACCCAGGTGCTCCAGATCGGAGTTAACTCGATGCTCGTCATCGGCCTGATCGGCCTCTTCACAGGGGCGGTGCTCGCCGTGCAGGGTGAGTACACCCTGGCTAAGTTCGGGGCCACCGCCTACACCGGCCCAGCTGTTGCGCTGAGCCTCATCCGAGAGCTCGGCCCCGTGCTCACAGCGCTCATGGTGATCGGCCGCGCCGGATCCGCCGTCACGGCCGAGATCGGAATCATGCGCATCACCGAGCAGATCGACGCCTTGCGCTCAATGGCGGTTGACCCGATGAAGTACCTCATGGCGCCGCGCCTCGTCGCCGGCGTGATCGCCATGCCGATGCTGTGTGGCATGTTCAACGTCGTGGGCATCTTCGGCGGGTACTGCGTCGCCGTGGGGCTGCTCGGCCTGAGCCCCGGCACTTTCATGAGCCAGATAATGTCGTCTGTCGGCCTTGTCGACGTGTGGTCAGGGTTCATCAAGGCCACCGTGTTCGGGCTGATCTTTGGGTGGGTTGCCTGCTACAAGGGCTACACGTGCGGCTTCGGCGCGCAGGGCGTCAACCGCGCCACGACGCAGTCCGTCGTGACCGCTTCCGTCGCGGTCCTGATCGTCGACTACTTCCTCACCTCCGTCTTGACCCGAGTGTTCATGAAGTAGCTGCATGATATCGGTGCGAAACGTCTACAAGAGCTTCGGCTCACAGGTTGTCCTAAACGGCGTGACGATGGAGATCGAGCCAGGCAAGACAACCGCGGTCGTGGGCCCGAGCGGCGTCGGCAAGTCGGTGCTGCTCAAGCTCATCATGGGCATCATGACCCCCGACGACGGCGAGATCTTCATCGAGGGAGAGAGCATGACCGCTGCGCGCAGCGAGTCGCGCAAGAACGAGATTCGCAGGTCGCTCGGCGTGCTGTTTCAGGCCGCTGCGCTCTTCGACTCCCTCACGATCTACGACAACATCGCGTTCCCGCTCCTCGAGCGCACGCGCTGCAGCGCAGCCAAGGCGCACCAGAAGGTGCTCGAAATAGCAGAGTCCTTGAGCCTCTCGGAGTACCTCAGCAACTTCCCAGAGCAGGTCTCTATCGGCATCCGCAAGCGCGTCGGCATGGCGCGGGCCCTCATCACGGAGCCCAAGGTCGTGCTCGTCGACGAGCCCAACACCGGGCTCGATCCGCTCGACGGGCAGGAGGTTTACGATTTGATTAATGCGTGCAAAAGTCAGTGGGGCTTCACCGGACTGGTGATTAGCCACGAGCTGCCGGAGGTCTTTCAGGTCTCGGACCGAGTGGCGATGCTGCTCGGCGGCCAGGTGATCTGTGAGGGTACACCTGCGGAGCTCACAGCATCAGCCAACCCCGCTGTGCAGCAGTTCCTGAACGGGAGAACGGATGGACCAATCAAAATTCAGTAGCCCGTCAAGCGCTCCACGGCTGGCCGTGCCTCGGCGCAGCATCTCGCTCGAGTTCTTCGTCGGCCTGTTCGCCATGGCGGGCGTCGGCGCTGCCGCCTACCTCGCCGTCGGCCTGGCGGGGCTTGAGTTCGGAACGAGCGACAAGTACGAGATCTTCGCTGAGTTCGACAACATCTCAGGCCTCAAGTACGGCGCCTCCGTCGAGATCGCGGGAGTCCCGATTGGATCCGTGTCGGAGATTAAGCTCAAGGACCCCGTCGCGCGCATCACGCTCAAGCTCGACAAGGCGATCCAGATCAAGGACGACGACATCGCCTCCATCCGCACGAAGGGCATCATCGGCGACCGCTACGTGAAGATCTCGCGCGGCGCCTCCGACAAGTACGTCGAGCCAGGCGGCACGATGGTTGAGACCGAGTCGGTCGTGGATATCGAAGACGTCATCGGAAAGGTTGTGCACAGCCTAAGCGGTGACAAGGACGAAGAAGAGAAGGGCTCCGCCCCCAAGAGTTAAGCACGAAGGAGATTCTGCATGTACCGCATCGCTGCATTCATCATCGCAACTGCCGGCCTCCTGCTCTCGGGCGCTGCCGCCAGCCACGCGCAGGCCCTGCCGTCTCCGAAAGCCGAGATGCAGAAGACCATCGACGACATCATCAAGGTCGCTTCGCAGTTCCCCGACGACGCGCAGAAGACAACTCGGCGCCAGAAGCTCAGGGAGCTCATCAACCCCAAGTTCAACTTCACCGAGATGTCGCGCCGCTCGCTCGGGGCGAACTGGAACGAGATCTCGCCTGACGAGCAGAAGGATTTCACGCACGTCTTCTCGGAGCTTCTCGCCCGCACGTACCTCTCCAAGATTGAGACCGTAAAGCCCGGGATGGTCAAGATCGACTCTGAGTCAGTCAACCCGCCGAAGGCCTCCGTCAAGACAACCGTCACGAGCAAGGGCGACAACTTCCCCATCGAGTACAAGATGGCGTACGAGGACGGCCGCTGGCAGGTGTACGACGTGGTCATCGAGAACATCGGCCTGATCGGCAACTACCGCAACGAGTTCTCCGGCATCATCCGCAAGGAGAAGTTCGAGGGGCTCATGTCCCGCCTGCGCCAGAAGGTTGCCTAAGTGCCCTCGCTCACCATCCAGGAAGTCTTGCACGAGTACTCCGCCGGGCCCCAGACGGGCGTCTTCACCGACGGCGGGTGCCAGCCCAACCCCGGCCCGGGCGGCTGGGGGTACGTGCACGTCGTCGACGGCGAAGTTGTCCGCCACGACCACGGCCACGACCCGCAGACGACCAACAACCGCATGGAGCTCACCGCGCTCATCAACGCCTTCTCGTCGCTGCCTGAAGACGCTGACATCGACGTGTACTCAGACAGCGAGCTGTGCGTGAAGACGATCAACGAGTGGGCCAAGGCCTGGGAGAAGCGCGGCTGGAGGCGCAGCAGCGGCCCGATCGCCAACCTCGAGCTCGTCCAGAAGCTCTACGCCCTGCACCTGTCTCGCCCAAACGTGCGCCTCAAGTGGATCAAGGCCCACAACGGCTGGCTGTGGAACGAGTACGCGGATTCGCTGTCGACGGCTTGGACGCGGGCGACGCTGTAGGCGGGAAAGCCAGCTCCACGCTCCCGCGCGTCTGAGCGGTTGTAACAGAAATTGTGTGGCAGTAGTCTTGCAGGGAAAACAGGGCCGTAGATGGGACTAACGCTCATCGCGCAGCCGTTATCCTGCTACGTCAGCATAGGAGCCTGTTCGAATGAAGTTGCATGCTGGGATCTTAACCGTGGCTTTGGGAGCATTGTTGACAACTCCCGGCACAGGCTTTTGCGACCCATCTCCACTGAAAGTAGGGATTATTGCCCCCCTATCGGGGCCGCTGGCGCAGTATGGCCAAGCTCTCAAGAATGGGATCGATTTGGCGAGCGCTGATTCGCCGGCGATAGCCGCAAACTGCAGCTTCGCTTTTGAGGACTCAAAGTACGATCCCAAAACTGCTGTCTCCGCGTTACAGAGGCTAGCAACTGATAGATTTACCGTGATTTACAATTGGGGCGGGCCGACCTCTTCCGCTGTCGCTCCTCTCGCCGATCGACTCAATGTGGCGATGTTCGTTGTGTCGATGGATCCCCGGGTGTCGAAGGGGTCTGCTCGAGTGATTCGGTTTGCAAACAGCGGAGCTCAGTATGGCCAGCAGCTGGCGGAGGCCTTGAAGGCATCCGGCCTACGCAGAGTCGGAATCGTACGGACCGAGAATGATTATCTTAATGTTGTTCTTGACGGCCTAAAGCAGCACGCCCAGCCTGGCCTTGAGATCGAGGACATCGCCTCTTACCTGCCATCCGACACCGATTTCAGGAGTAGTGTCACAAAAATTCGGGCGGCCAAGCTAGATGCGATTGGCGTTTTTCTCATCTCCGGGCAGGTGTCGGCATTCTACCGTCAACTCAGCGAGCAAAACCTGAAGGTGCCAACCTTTGGAACAGATTTCTTTGAGAGCACCTCCGAGGTGAAGGCGTCGGGAGTGTCCATTGAGGGAGCAATATTCGCAAATAACGCCGTTGATAGCGATTTCCACAATGTTTACAAGGCGAAGTTCGGTAATGACTACCAAATTACGTACGCAGCCAATGGTTATGACTTCGCCATGCTTCTTTGCCGCGACTTGCCATCAAAGCAGCCGTCGCTCTCCGCAAATGATGTCTTGGTGCAAATGAAGTCCGTCTCCTCGAACGGCAAGCTAGGGCCGTACGCCTACAGGGACGAGGATGGTGACAAATACATCGCGTTCCCGATCGTAATTCGAAAGATTGTCGATGGCAGGATTGTTACCGCCCCGCAAGATAACAAGCCCCTCGATGGGAGCGCGGCCCGTCGAGAGGTGCGTGCGAATTGAAGCGCTAGCTCTCTGGTCCGGGGTTACTTTAATGAGCCCCCTATCCCCCCGTGCGTGGGGTCACCTTTGTAGCCCTCCGACGCCGGTTTTTCTCCTCAATCCCATAAGCTATTCGGCTCACTAGAGTAGAAGAAGAAGCAACCCGTGCCAGAGAGATCTAAGAGGGGAGCCTCGAGTCGACAGCGCCCTGCGTCCGGGCTTTCTCTACACTCGCAAAGGGTGCTACAGCTGAGTCGTGGGAAAGGCAGTCGCCGCTATCCCTAGCTGGAGAAAGCATGAATTCAGGGCTCACTCGCAGGCAGTTTCTTCACTCAATGGGGCTGCTACTCCTGGCTGCGCGGCTAGGCGCTGCCACAAAAGGGCTCGCTCAGGGGGAGCGGGTTCTGGTGGTTGGCGCCGGGATGGCTGGCGTGTCGGCGGCGCGGGCGCTCGCTGATAAGGGGTACTCCGTTACGGTGTTGGAGGCTCGGGGCGTCTCTGGGGGGCGTATTCGCACGGACACCTCGCTCGGAGCCCCGGTCGATCTTGGAGCGTCGTTCATTCACGGCACCAGGGGGAATCCTCTCGTTACCCTTGCGAGTCGGTACGGGGCAGCAACGTACGACACGGCACAAGGCGACGATCTGTACGTGAACGCCGCAGGGGCTCAAGTTGCTGGGTCGGTGCTCAGGCAAGGGCAGCGGGAGTACGACGGGCTCTTTGAGAGCTTGCTGTCTGGGCGTAGCAGGCTTACTCAGGACACCTCGGTTCGGGCTGCGGCTGCTCCTCTCTTAGCGCGCATTCGAAGGCTGCGCGGTGCTGCTGTCGGCGACCTGGTTTCATTCTTGGCTAGGTCAGAGATCGGTATCGAGTTTGGCGCCGACCTCAACCAGCTCTCGCTTAGGTACCTTGACGAAGACGAGGCGTTCAGTGGCCCCGATCTTCTTCTCAAGCCCGGGTACATCAGCCTGATCGAGGGCCTCGCGCAGGGGCTTGATATACGGCACAACCAGTTGGTGCGCAGGATCTCCTGGTCACCGTCGGGCGTTAGCGTGACTACCGAGTCTGACCTCTTCGACGCTGATAGGGTAGTGGTGACGCTTCCGCTCGGGGTTCTCAAACGGGGGAACGTAGAGTTCTCTCCGGCGCTGCCAAGGGAGAAGGTCACCGCGCTCAGCAAGCTGGCCATGGGTGTGCTCGACAAGACCTACCTCAAGTTTCCGGCCGCCTTCTGGCAGACCGGAGAGGACCCGATTGGCTACATCGGAGACGTAGGGGCGAGAACGACCTCTCAGATTCCAGAGTACTACACACTAGACCAGGCCCTCGACCTGCCGATCCTGTTTGGATTCACTGCCGGCACTCAAGCGCGGCGGTTTGAGCAGCTCGACAGCGCCACGATAAGCGCTTCGGCTCTGGCGTCTCTCAGGAAGATCTTTGGCAGCTCGGTTCCAGAGCCAGACGCAATGATACAGACGCGCTGGGGCGCCGACCCGTACAGCTACGGCTCGTACTCCTTCGTTCCGGTGGGCGCAAAAACTGAGCACTACGATGTGCTCGCTAGGCCGCTCGGCAGTCGCTTGTTTTTTGCCGGGGAGGCGACGCACCGCACGTACCCAGGCACGGTGCATGGCGCCTACCTGTCGGGGATTCGCGAAGCGAATCGTGTTGCAACGCGCTTCTCGTAGAGCAACCTGAAGCTCGCGGTGAGAGGCGCGGCACGAGCTGCGACGGGCCCCTAGGGGGCCTTCACGCCTCGCTTTAAGTACAGCCCCGCCTGCCCACCTTCGAGCAGCGCAGCGCGACACGACCGAACGAGCTCGTAGGAGACGCCACTCGACGATGCGAACTCGCGCGGGACCTGCGCCGCCTGGTCGCTCCACTCGCGCACGACTGCCGTTGGCGGCGAACCAGCCGTGCTGAACTCGTGCACGTACACGATGCTCTGGAGAACATTAGTCCTTAGCTTGCCGTAGGCAAGTCTCGTCTCGTTTCTGTTGTCCATGTCTCCGCCGAGCGTCACCACCGCGGCGCTCCCGCCTGCCTGGGCAGCTAGCGAGAGGAAGCACGAGCGGCCCTGCTCGATGAGCGCGTTGTCGTGCGAGAGGCTGCCCCACGCCACGAGCGCTAGGAGCGCTGTCGCAACTGCCCTTCCAATCACACCTTGGCGAGCAAGCCGGCCGAGGAACCTCGCCACGAGGAGCAGCAGGAACAGGAGCGCGCACAAGAAGTAGCGCGCGACGATGAACGGTGGCTGCGAGACGGCAACCGCTACAACAGGCGCTGCTATCACGAGTGCTACGAGCCCTGCTGCTCGGTCTCCCTGTCGTCTCCACGCGATGAGCTCTGCTATCGCCGCTACTATGGCTCCGAGAGCTGCCGCGGCCGCCAGCGCTGATGCCTCAGGCGTAAGGGCAGACAGCTCGCCCCCTCCGAGGGTCACGCTCACAGCGCTCAGCGCAACCTGCACGTACGGCGCAATCGGTCCGCCGCCGACCTCGGCGCCGCGGTAGAACATCCACCACGCAGCGACACTGGTCGCCAGAGGAGCCGCTGTCGACGCAGCGCTCACGGCAAGCTCAGGCAGCGCTCCGGTGCGTGACCGCTGGGCGAGGATCCAGGCAACGGCTGGCACGAGGAACACGGCAAACGAGGCGTGCGCGAGGAGCCCAAGGGTTGCTAGGACGAAGAAAGCGAGGGCTCTCGTCACGCCTGCTCCCTTGTCGCCCAGCCGAAGCGCTAGGCTAAAGCAGCCAACAGCGCACATGAGCATGAGCGCGTAGCCGCGCGCCTCAGAGCCGAGCAAGACGAAAGGGTAGGAGACAGCCACGAGCAGGCACCACACGGCTCCCTGGAGGCCGGGCGCAACTCGCTTGGACGCGTGGCTGACGAGCAGCAGCGTCACCGCTGAGAAGATAACGGCGGGGAGCCGCATCAGCCACTCAGGCGCGCGGGGCCCCAGGAACCAGAGCCACAGAGAGTTCAGGAGGTGGTTGTTGTCGTGACGAATGGAGAAGAGGATGTCGACCGGAGAATTGGCCTGCTGGAGCAGGAGCACCGACCACGCCTCGTCTAGCCAGAGCTCACCGTTCAGGGAGAGAAGCCGCAGCGCGACGCCTAGCGCTATTGCCAGACGCACAGCGAGAAACGAGGCGGCGGAGGGAGGCGGGCTGCTCTGCATGAGTCCTTTGGCCGTGGCTGTGTCGACCTAGCCTCACCAAAAACGGGAGCAAAAACGAGAGG
>OMIG01000083.1 GCA_900299035.1 Pseudomonadota bacterium | reverse complement strand
TGCGGCTTCGGTGGTTGGATCGGGGCTTTGTTGCGCGGGGCGGCTGATTGTTCGGGGACGTTCACGTTCACGTTTACGTGCACGTGCACGTACGAGTGCGAAGGCCTATTTGCGGCTTCGGGGTGTTTGGATCGGGGCTTTGCTGTGCAGGGCGGCTGATTGTTCGGGGACGTTTACGTTCACGTTTACGTGCACGTGCACGTACGAGTGAGACTGGGGGCTGCGGTGGGCCTAGTGCTAGGGCTTGCCGGTAAAGAGTCGGGGCAGGCTGCTCCAGCAATCGCGGTAGTTTGTCTGGCGTGAGGAGAGCTCAGCGGCGTACTTGGTGACGTGCTGCGGGTAGCGGGTCTCGAACATGAATGCCATGGTATTTGCTAGCTTGCGAGGCTCAAGTTTTGCGTTGCTCGCATGGTCGAAGGCGCTTGCGTCTGGGCCGTGCGGGAGCATGCAGTTGTGAAGGCTGGCCCCTCCTGGCGCGAAGCCCTCGGGCTTGGCGTCGTAGATGCCGTAAATGAGCCCCATAAATTCCGACATGATGTTCATGTGGTACCAGGGTGGCCGAAACGAGTGCTCGGCAACCTCCCAGCGCTCGGGGAAGATGATGAAGTCGAGGTTGGCTGTGCCCTCCTCGCCTGAAGGCGACGTGAGCACGGTGTAGATCGATGGGTCGGGGTGATCGAACAGGGTGGCGCCGACCGGGGCGAAGGTGCGCAGGTCGTACTTGTACGGGGCGTAGTTGCCGTGCCAGGCCACGACGTCGAGCGGCGAGTGCGGGATGGTGGCCTGGTAGAAGCGCCCGCACCACTTGATGGTGAGGGTGCTCGGGGTGGTTTTGTCCTCGAAGGCAGCCACTGGGATCTTAAAGTCGCGCTGGTTTGCGAGGCAGTTTGCGCCGATCGGGCCGCGATTCGGGAGGGTGAACTTTCCGCCGTAGTTCTCGCACAGGTACCCGCGCGCCGGGCCGCCGAGCAGCTCGACCTTAAACTTGACGCCGCGCGGGATGACGCAGATCTCGCCCGGCGTCACCTCGATCTTTCCTAGCTCGGTGAAGAAGCGCAGCCCGCCGTCCTGCGGCAGGATCATCAGCTCGCCATCAGCGCTGTAGAAGTGCTCATCGACCATCGAGGTGTTGACGAAGAAGAAGCTAGCGGACATGCCGGTCTGGGAGTTCACGTCGCCGGCGGTGGTGATGGTGCGCACGCCGGTCACGAAGGTCACCTTCCCTTCTGGAAACGGCGGCGGCGACCAGCGTAGCTGACCTGGGGAGAGTGAGTGTTGGTCTGTGCACGGGGCGCTCTTCCAGAACGGGACGTCAACTGGCGAGAAGTCGGCTGTGTGCCGCACCGACGGCTGGATGCGGTAGAGCCACGAGCGCTCGTTGGCCCCGCGCGGGGCGGTGAAGGGCGAGCCGGAGAGCTGCTCGGCGTAGAGGCCGTAGGCGCACTTCTGTGGGGAGTTCTGGCCGGACGGCAGGGCTCCGGGCAGGGCCTCTGTTTCGAAGTCGTTGCCGAAGCCGGGCATGTACCCTGGAACGATTGCGCTTTTTGTCATGGTGTCCCCTATTTCGCCGCTTCGGATGATTATCTCATCCCGTGGTAACTAGCTGTCAACGAGGAAGCGCACAGGGGTGCGCCTAAGGCCTAGCAATTACGGGCGATGCGGGGCTACCTGCCCTTGCGGCGGAACTGTCCGTGGTGCTGGTCGTTGCTGCGGGGGCGCTGCGTGCGGTCTTTCTTTACGGCGTCGCGCGCCTCCCTGAACTGCGGAGGGAGGTTCTTCTGGAGCCACTCCTTGCTGACGGCGTGGGCGTGCAGCAGGAGCGGGAGCGTGTTCTCGTAGCCGCCGATGCGCTCGAGGAGCGCGTCGAGGCGGTTTGATACGGACTTGAGCTCTAGGTTGAAAGGGTACGCCACGACGTACTGCGCGTTGTGCACGACGCTGCCCTTTGAGAGGAGCCGGATGTCGCCTTCAGCCACGCCCTTGTAGAGCACCTCGCCGCCGCGTCCGCTCTCAATTCGCCGGTACAGCCACGCGATGCACGAGCTGCTGTACATCTCGCTCAGCATCGAGAGCTCTAGCGGCGAGAGCCAGATTGAGTCTGGGGCGCTCTCGATGCCGAAGTGCGCACGCAGCGATCGCCGCATGTCGAGCGCGCGGTAGAGCTGCGCCTCGGGGATGCCGTGGTCTTCAAGCTCCTGCTGGGTCATGGTGGCCGCCTTCTGCAGCACCTCTACCTGGGCGAGCACGTCTGAGTTTGCGTTCGTCGAGCGCAGCTCCTGCCACGGGCGCAGGGTCTTGGGTACAATCCCTTCGGCTTCGACGTTGGCAGCTATGTCGATGGCCGCCAGGAGCACCTTAGGGAAATCAGCCCGCACCTGCTCGGCCTTCGCCAGGAGCTTTCCGAGCGGGGCGTCGACGGGGTAGCTGGCGGCCTTCTTTCCGAGGCGCGTAACGCCGTTGCCCTCTCCCCCGATCAGGTCGAGCCTGTGCAGGATGTCATGCGCCCGCTCGAGCTGCTCGTCTGAGGCCTTGAAGATGTAGGACTGGTTGTCTCTGGCGAGGTCACGTCCGGCCGCGCGGTGCCGAAGCATCATCGTGGCGAGCCCGCTGTTCTGTATCTCTGGAGGGATCTGCTCTTGGAGCGGGCGCATGTTCGCGCCCCCTACCTCTGAGAGCCTCAGCACGGCGGTGCCGTCTCGGTCGAGGCGCCCGATGCGGCCCAGGAGCTGCAGCACCTCGGTGCGCGTAATTGGCCGGTAGGCGAGCGTGTCGATGCCGTCTAGCTGGATCAGGCTCTTTACCTCATCAGTCACGATCACGGTGTTGACGTGCGGCGGGTACGTGAGTCCGGTGCCGCCCACGTTCGTGGCGATGATGGCGGTGCGCTCGCCCGGGGTCGGCTCGAAGATGCGCTGCTGGTCGCGCAGCGGGAGCTTGGCGTGGAACGGGAGGCACTTGAGCTCTGGGTCGATCTTTGCGACCGCGTCGATCACGGCCTCTATCTCGTTCTTGCCCGGCACGAACACGATCGGCGTGTCTCCGCGATCGACGGCGGCGACGATGTCCTCTTCGAGGGTGCGCAGGGGCTTAATCAGGTGAATCTTCTTGTGGCGCCCGCGGTTGGCCGAGTCGACTATCTCTTGCTCAAAGCTGCGCCGCATGGCGCCGACGGTCTCTTGTCGCGGCTGGTCGGCGTCGGTTGGGTCTACCACTGGGACTCCACCGAGGTACTCGCTGAAGGCGCGCGCCTTAATGGTGGCCGACATGACGACGCCCTTCACGGCGTGGCCCTTGTTGATCAGCTCCCGCAGCCCGAGCAGGATCGGCGAGAGAGACGCCGGGTTTTCGTGGGCCTCGTCTACCATCACGATTGCGCCTTCGGGGATGCGGCGGTGCAGGATCAGCTGCTCTAGGAAGCCGTGCGTGAGGTACACGATCTTGGTTGTGCCCTCGGTGAACCTGCCGGTCTGCGAGTTGAGGTACCCGCACTTCTCTCCGAGCTGGTCGCCGACGATCGACGAGACGTACTGAGCAATCTTGACGGTCTGGATGACGCGCGGCACTGAGCAGTACACGACTGGCTCGCACCCAGGCGGCAGCACTCCCGGCTCAAAGAGGGAGCTGGCGTGCTTCTGGATGGTGCGCGGGAGCCAGGTGGTCTTGCCTGAGCTGGTTGGGGCTGAGATCACCAGCGCCGGCCACTCGCGCAGGATGTCGAGGATCTCTTGCTTGCACGGCGCCAGAGTGAGGTGCGATACGTCTTCCTCGCGCGGAATGCGCCCCTCACGGACGGCAGACTGAAACTGCCGGCGTAGGTCTGCGATCGGGTCGCTCTTTGAGCGCAGGCCCAACACCCCAGAGGTTGCCTCGAGGATGTCTGCGACGGTCATCTGAGGGCTCGAGCGGAGCGAGCCGCTTAAGCCGAACATCGGCATCTTTACGACTTCGAACACCGACGGGATGAGGGAGCTGGAGAAGGCCCGGCTAGGCACCTGGATCGCTGCGAAAGGGTCTGCTGCGGGGTTTGGCACGCTGCTCTGGGGCTTCTCGGCAGGCGGCTCTTGCTGCAGCTTGTGCAGCCGGCTTGTGCGCGCCCCAGAGTTGTACATGCTCCCCATGGTGAACACCCTGTGAGCCCCTTTGAGGGGCTTCGATGCCTGCTCTCCGTAACTATAACTGACTTAAAGTTACTGGCCGACCCAACAAGGTTTTAACGGAGGATCACCTTAGAAACAAGCCGATTGTTTCACTCTGAGAAAAGAAATTTTTGCGGGATGATCTTGACCTTTTTACCTGAAATGGGGCGCTTCCTATTCGACCTGATTCGAACAGGGGCGCGTGGCGCGGTTGGGGCCGCAGGCAGCCTGGTCGAGGCTGGTTCCCTGGGGCCAGCGTGCCGATTACTGGGCGCCCGGACCGGCGCTCCTCTGGATTCGCTCTATCAACGCCTGGCTAGGGAAGGTTCCGTGGGAGGCCTCCCTCACCTGCTTGAGCAGCGGCACGCTCTCGGCGAAGCGGCCTGAGGCGATGCACTCCTCGGCCTTGGAGAGGGTTTCGCGAATTTTGGAGACCTGCCCCTGCTGCCGCTTGAAGGCAGCGATCAGACGCTCTTCGATCTCGACCTGCCGCGATAGGGCTGCACCGATTGGCGAGAAGTACTCAAAGACCGTTAGCTGAGCCAGCTCGGCCCGGGTGTCGATGATATCGGACTCTGCCCGAGAGAGGGCGTGGAGCACGATCGCCGCTCTCTTTTCTATTACGGCAGTCGCACCACCGCGCAGCTCTCGTAGGAACTCGGCCGAGTGCTGGCGCACTGCCCTAGCCTCTGAGCTCTCAGCCGGACGAACTAGCGCGGGGACGGGCTGCTGCTCATGGGGCGGCTGTGGGTCGAAAAACATCATACGAGTGATGCGTTGTGCGAGGCAGCCTACTTGCCGAGGACTTCCTGCATCTTCGCCCCGATCTCGTGCGGCGAGCGAACGACGTGGATCCCTGCGGCAGAGAGCGCCTTGAACTTCGCCTCAGCGGTGTCGTCACCGCCGCTGATGATCGCTCCGGCGTGCCCCATGCGGCGGCCTGGAGGCGCTGTGGCTCCGGCGATGAAGGAAACTACTGGCTTCTTCATGTTGGCCTTGACCCAGTGCGCGGCCTCAACCTCTGCGCTGCCGCCGATCTCGCCGATCATGACGATGGCGTCGGTGTCCTGGTCTTCGTTGAAGAGCTTCAGGCAGTCGATGAAGTTAGTGCCGTTGAGCGGGTCGCCGCCGATGCCGATGCAGGTTGACTGTCCCATCCCGAGCGCCGAAAGCTGGAACACCGCTTCGTAGGTGAGCGTGCCGCTGCGCGAGACGACTCCGATGCGGCCGGGCTTGTGGATGAAGCCTGGCATGATGCCGATCTTGGCCTGGCCGGGCGTGATGATGCCTGGGCAGTTGGGGCCGATCAGGCGCGTGCGGCGGCCCTGCATGAAGGTCGAGACCTTGAGCATGTCGAGCACGGGGATGCCTTCGGTGATGCAGATCACGAGGTCTAGGTCTGCGTCGACGGCCTCCATGATCGCGTCTGCCGCGAATGGGGGCGGAACGTAGATGATCGACACGTTTGCCCCGGCCTCTTTCTTGGCCTGGTGCACGGTGTCAAAGAGCGGGATCCCTTCGAAGTCTTGGCCGCCCTTGCCTGGCGTGACGCCGGCAACCATCTGGGTGCCGTACTCCTTGCACGCCCTGGTGTGGAACGCGCCCGTCTTGCCGGTGATTCCCTGCGTTACTACGCGAGTGTTCTTGTCTACTAAAACGCTCATCTGAATCTCCTCTCTTACTTCGCTAGCGAAACGATCTTCTTGGCGGCGTCGTCCATGGTGTCGGCTGGCGTGATGGCCAGGCCTGACTCGGCGAGCATCTTGCGGCCGAGGTCGACGTTGGTGCCCTGCAGGCGCACAACCAGCGGCACCTTGAGGCCCACTTCCTTGGCGGCTTCGATGATGCCGGTCGCAATCACGTCACACTTCATGATGCCGCCGAAGATGTTCACCAGGATCCCTTTCACGTTCGTGTCGGAGAGCAGGATGCGGAACGCCTCGGTGACGTTCTCTTTGGTTGCTCCGCCGCCCACGTCGAGGAAGTTTGCCGGCTCGCCGCCGAAGGCCTTGATGATGTCCATGGTGGCCATTGCAAGCCCGGCGCCGTTTACGAGGCAGCCGATGTTGCCGTCGAGGCCGACGTAGTTGAGGCCGTACTTCTGCGCGCGCAGGTCACGCGGGTCCTGCTCGTCGTAGTCCATCATGTCGTGGATCGCCTTCTGCCGGAACGCGGCGTTGTCCTCAAGGGCGCACTTGGCGTCGAGCAGAACGAAGGTGTTCTCCTTGGTGAGGACGAGCGGGTTGATCTCGAGCAGCGCCAGGTCGCAGTCAACAAATGCTGTGTAGAGGCCCTTGACGACCTGCACGAAGTGCTTGCGCGCCTCGACCGGGATGCCGAGGTCGATTGCGAGCTTCGATGACTGGTACGCTTGCAGCCCGACCTTAGGGTCAACGCGCACGTTGAGGATCTTGTCTGGGGTCTTGTGGGCGACCTCCTCGATCTCCATGCCGCCCTCGGTTGAGGCGATGATCGAAACGCAGCGCTTAGCGCGGTCAACGAGCAGGCTCAGGTAGTACTCCTTAGCGATTGCGCACCCGGCCTCGACGTACACCTTGCGGACGATCTTGCCGGCTGCGCCGGTCTGTGGGGTCACGAGCTTCATGCCGAGGATCTTCGCCGCGGCGTCGTGCGCCTCGGCGGAGTTCTTGGCGAGCTTGACGCCGCCGGCCTTTCCGCGGCCTCCAGCGTGCACCTGGGCCTTGACGACGCAAATGCCGCCGCCGAGCTGGTCAGCCGCGGCCTCTGCCTCGCCTGGGGTGTAGCACACGTGGCCGTTCAGGATCGGGAGCCCAAATCGCTTGAGCACCTGCTTCGCTTGGTATTCATGAAGGTTCATGCGTTCTCCTTGCCTTCTGACAAAAAACTACTAGAGGATCTGGAGGAGCTGCTTAACGCGCTCCGCTGACTCGTTTAGGGCCTTCGTCTCGTCTGCGTTGAGCTCGATCTCGACGACCTTCTCCACGCCGTTCTTGCCCATGACGATCGGCACGCCGAGGTAGATGCCCTTCAAGCCGTACTCGCCGTTGAGCATCACCGCTGCTGCGAGCACGCGGCGCTGGTCGAGCAGGTAGGCCTCAACCATCTGGATGGCCGACGCTGCCGGGGAGTAGAACGCTGAGCCGGTCTTGAGCAGCGCAACGACTTCGCCCCCTGCCCCACGCACGCGCTTCTCAATCGCGTCGAGGCGGTCGGCCTTGATCAGGTTTCCAACGGGGATGCCGTTGCAGGTGGTGTACGAGCGTACCGGCACCATGTCGTCGCCGTGGCCGCCGAGCACGAAGGCCGAAACTGACGAGACGGACACGTTGAGCTCCTCAGCCAGGAACGCCTGGTAGCGCGCGGTGTCGAGCACTCCTGCCATTCCGATGACTCGGTTGGCTGGGAACCCGGTCTCCTTCTGCATCAGGTACACCATGGCGTCGAGCGGGTTGGTGATAACGATGACGAGCGCGCCAGGGGCGTGCTGCTTGATGCCCTTGGCGACGTTGCGAACGATCTCGGCGTTGGTCTTAACCAGGTCGTCACGGCTCATGCCCGGCTTGCGCGGAAGGCCTGAGGTGACCACGCACACGTCGGCGCCGGCGATGTCGGCGATGTTGTTGGTGCCGGTGATCTTGAAGTCGAGCCCAAACACAGGCGCTAGGTGCGAGAGGTCGAGCGCCTTTCCCTGCGGCATGCCCTCAACGACGTCGTAGAGCACGACGTCTCCGAGCTTTCGGGTTCCGCACAGCATGGCGAGCGTGCCGCCGATCTGGCCTGCGCCGATGAGCGCTATCTTCTTTCTTCCGGTGTGATTTGCTGACATGTCGTTCCTTATCTAACTGGCGGCGACCCGGGGGTCGTGTTGTTTCCTTCACTGCGCCAAGGGTTGTAAGCGCGCCCAGTTTGCGCCCGTTGTGGGTTCGCGTAAAGCCCCTGAAGCCCTAAAATCACTAGAGAAAAACGAAAACGAGGGGCATGATTTTTCGCCTTTTCTATACGCTGTTTTTCTGTTAGTTTCCCCCCGTCGGTGGTTGTAGCTTAAAGCCTATGGTTTTGAGCGTCGCCGATCTCTTATCCCTTTCCATAGCGGCCGTCCGTCCCACTTCTTTAGGGTCTTCCTTGGTCGGTCGCGTGTAGCCATGAAATGTGAGGCGCCCTACGGGCGTTGCACAGCGCACCGCGGAGAAGGCTTTAGTGCTGAGCGCCGCGCCCGGGACTTGTACCTCGCCCCACTGTCGCAGGGGATGGCTGCCAAGATGTGAAACTCTCGTCGGCCCTGCTTTTTATCCGCTGGCCCTTACGTAAGGGCCCCGGGAGATTGCTATGTGCCGCTCTTCTAGGCGCTTGTAGCCGACTAGGGTGTTGTAGGTGATTTCAGGGGAAGACATGGAAGCAAAGATTCGGGCCAAAGACGACCTCGCCTCGGCTAAGCTGCCGCCTATGCCGGGTGAGCACTCTCACCTCTCTGGGGCTTCGATGCAGCCGAGCTTGCGCTCGCACGCGCAAGCCGTGAGGGCCGAGCAGGAAAAGGCGCGGCGCGAGCTGCGCGACGAAGAGAAGCGCAAGCTGCACGAAGAGAAGCTCAAGCTGCTTGAGCTTCCGATCTTCTCGTACCTGCCTTCAAAGAAGGACTTCTTCCAGGTTCCGGCTAACACTAAGCTCATCGCGATCGACTTCGATGGCACGACGATGCGGCTGGGCTTCACTGAGAGCACTCGGCAGAACGCCTTCCGCTTCGCCATTCAGCAGGTGGGCAGCCAGCTAATCGGAAGGAACCTGACCCGAAGCGAGATCGACCGCTGTCATCACCCCGCGCAGCACAAGACCGAAGACGAGATGTCCAGAATCATCGCTGGCAGGCTCACCGAAATCACGGGGACGGTTGTAACCCCCAACCGGATGTGGAACGCCTGGCTACAAGGTGTGCAGGAGCTGCTCAGCCTGTACGACAGGTCACCCGAGACGGCGATCACCCGCGGACTTAAGCGGATGCTGCGTGACGCTTCACAGCGCGGAATCAACACGATCACAGTGTCGAATGGCGCCTTCGAGTTTGTAGAACAGCTCACCAACCTGAAGGCGCTTGAGCCCCTCAGGAACCACACACAAAACCTGTTCGTGAACCTCGTTCCGGGTATCCGCGCCAAGCCGCACCCCGACCCGTACCTCTTGGCCGCCCACCGCGCCAAGGTAAGCCCAGGAGAGATGTTGGCTCTGGAAGACACCAGCACTGGGGCTCTGGCAGCTCTGCGCGCTGGCGTGCCAGTGCTGCTCCAGCCGTCGGGGTCAGTGCTCAAGACGTTGCGCGAGATCGTCTCCACTGTTGAGGCGGAGCACCCGGGGTGGCTACAGAGCCGCCTGGGAGCTATTACGCTCATGAAGCCGGGCCAGGGCTGGCGCCAGGTGCGATTCCCGTAATCCCGGGAATATCTCTGTAACGTACAGATAGCGACAGCTGCCAACCCGCCGTTTACTTGCTTACGGCGGGTTGCCTGGTAATCTGAAGGCTCAATCGTACTTCTTTTCTGGGCCTGCGGACCGAATGAGCAAGTTCCAACAGCGCCCCCAGCAGGGCGACAATCTCTCCCTCCCAAACCGCGCCCTGTCGCTGCTTGAGCAGGAGCTGTACCAGAAGCTCAAGGACGTTTTCGTTAGCTGGTCTGTCGACAACGGCATTCCGTTCGCCGAGGGCACCTCTGTATTTCGCTGGAAAGTGCCTCAATCCCAGGGCGGAGCGGTGCGCGTGGCGCAAGAGATCGGGCCTGCCATCCAAGATTTCATTCGAAGCGAGATTCAGAGTGAGAGCTTGCAGCGCGGCGAGTCGGAGAGAGACTCTGAGGTCGCCCTGAAGGTGATGCGCAAGGTCGAGCACGAGTTTAAGATCATTCGAAACGAGTTCAAGCTGGCGAAGCGCACGGTCGACCGCCTGGCGAGCAAAGACCCAGCCACGAAGAGGGACCAGCTCTTAACTCTCGGCCGCCGCTCTATGGATTTCGCCCTGCATGAAGAGGACACGGCGATCGCCCTCGACGCTGTTCGTCCGCTTCTAGCGGCAGCGAAGGGGCTGGGCATTGCGAATATCGAGCAGAAGATTCAGCCGGCTCTCTCTGAGTACCGCGACAAGACTCAGTTCCAGGTTCCTGTATTCTGGCGAGCGCTCGACGTGATCGTAGGCTCGCCCGCGCTGGCAGCGCAGGCGCTTGACGGGCTGCCGCAGGATGTGGCTAGCGGCCTCATCTGCTCGTGCACACGCGAGCAGTACCCGCAGCCGGATCAGTACCGCAACATGCGCAGCATCGCCTTCGAGGCGTCGCTGCAGTTCGTTGAGGGGGTCATGCGTGAATTTGAGCGCTCGGAGACTCCTTTTGGCGTCTCGGTTGCCCGATTGTTTCACGAGATCTCGGCTCAGCCGGTTCCAGAGGAGTCGACTGACGCTGCGATCGACCGCGAGGTCAAGATTATCTACGGCTAGCCAGCTCTGGCAGCCGGTTCACTACTTACTCTCTGGCTCCTTGGCGGTCGGTGTCGCCGTCGGAGCAACGCTGCTCACGGCCTCAGCGACTCCGAGCTGTTGGAGGAGGCTGTTCATGTCGGTCTTTGAGAGGTCGATAGCGGCACCCTGCCCTTGGGAGAGCGCGACGAATCGTGGGTTCGCCTTGGCGAGCTGCTTGGCCACTTCGAGGCGCAGCATCGCCTGTCCGCCTTTGCCTGAGAGCGCTGCGACCTGCTGGCGGAGCCCTTCGGCTTCAGCCGATCCTTCAGCAACTATCGCCTTGGCTTCGTTGCTCTTCGCCGCGTAGTAGCTGTCTCCGAGGTACGTTGACTGCTCTTTGTACCCTTTCGCCTCGGCAACGCGCGCATTGTAGAGGCTCTCTGCCTCGGAGTACTCCTTATGCTTCTTGGCGCGCATGGTCTCGATGCGAGACTTCTCGCCTTCGATGTCTTGCTCCATCTCCTGGATTTCGCGCAGGCGGTCTTGGTAGCTGGTGTCCTCGGAGTCGTCGGCGAGCAGCCTCACGAATCGGTACTGCTTGAGGTTTATGGCCTCGACCTCGATGCCGAGCGGCGAGAGCTCTGCCTGTGCCGACTTGAGGGCTTCGTCTACGGTTTCGTTGCGCTTCTTGTCGTCGCGGTACTCCGACGTCCTTAGGCGGTTCATGCAGGTGCGGATCTCGGAGCGGATCACGGACACGACGAGCTGCTGCACGTCGGCCTGGCTTGAGGCGACTTCCTGCACGAGCTTCACGAGGCTCTTGGGGTCTGGCTTGATGCGATAGCGGACTGTGAGCTTGAGCGCTGCTTCGTTTCCGTCGCGCGCGCGGGTGTAGACGTCTTCGTCTTGCACGACGCGCGAGGTTCCCCCACCGTCGCCCATGCCGCGGCCCCAGCTTAGGTACTGTGGGGATGTGTCGAAGCGGTAGATGGTTTCCCACGGGAACACGACAACGGTCTGGAGCGGAAGCGCCACGGAGTCGGGCCCGCCGACGCCGCCGCCCAGAAAGGTCGGCAGGGTGCGGAACGTCACGCCGTATTCGGTTGTTCCCATGTGCTGCAGGCCTGTGTCACAGCCAGCGAGAGCCACTGCGCAAACGGAAACGAGGAGCGCTTTGGTCTTACTTAGCATTGGCGCCCTCCCCTGCGGCTGTTGGCCGCTCGTTTCCGGCGAGCTTGCGCACCCAGCCGTCGAAGTCGTACGGGTCTACGTTTGCGACGACTCCTCCCTTGAGCGACGCTAGTGTCTGTGCGAGCTGCAGCGCTACGTACACGTCGCTTCCGACTTTGGCCAGCACGTCGCTCTTCATCTTGTCGACGGAGGCTCGCGCCTCTGCCACGAGCAGGTCTCCCTGGGCGAACTTTTCGCGCTTGTAGAGGTCTCCTTCGGAGCGGATCTTCTCGGCTTCGCTGACGCCCTGCTTGTCGAGGGTCTGTATCGCCACGTTGCCGTCTGACTCGACTTTGTTAACGTCGCGCTGCGCGGCAGCGAACTCTCCTGCCACTTTGTTGTAGGCTGACTCGAGCTCTTGCAGGTTCTTTTTAAAGATCGCTTGGTCGATCTCTGGGCGGTAGGTGTAGCGCCGCACGAGCACGGCGTCTATCCGCACGCCGACTGGGGCGAGCAGCTTCTCGAGTGACTCGCGCGCTGCTGCCACGCGCGCTTCGCGAGCGGAGGGGTCGTAGAATTCGGCTGTTGAGAGCGCGCTCAATGAGCGCTTGAGCTCGTTCTCTGCGACTTGCGAGAGGTACTTGCGCCACTGCTGGTCGGTCGCGCCGACTTCTCGAATGAGGTCAACGGCTCCGCCGTGCGCCTGGCCGTCGGTGCTGCCGGACTGCGCGTAGAAGCGGTACAGGACAGCGGCGTCTATGTCGACGGTCGTGCCGTCGACGGTTGGGATGTCGAGCGCGCCGAAGCTTCCGGAGCTGGGCTCTGTGTCTCTGGCGAAGTCTATTATCTGGATCGTCTGTGGGAGGTCGTAGATGGTTGAGTAGCCAGGGATAGTCCAGTGGAATCCTGGCGCGAGGGTGCCGCTGACCAAGCCCTGCCCCGGACCGAAGGCTATCTTTCTCACTCCGACGTGCCCGACTGGCACGATGGCGCCGAACACAAAGGCTACGGCCGTTAGCGCGCCAACGATGATGAGCAGCAGCACGAGCAGGTTAGTGATGGTGCGTCCGCGCTCAAAACGTGCGTTTGGGAGTCTTTTCGCCGCAGGCTGGGCCATAGGAGGGTCTGTTGAAGTGCGCTACAGGGGTTCAAGTATCACGACTCTCTATGCCTGACAAACCCTTCATATCGCTGCATAAAGTTTGGTCGATTTGGTCATGGCAGTGGGTCTCTGTGAGTGTTTGCTTGGACGTAGCTCTTACTATGGTAGAAAATAGAGGGGTAAGAGCCCCCTTACGCTCCGCTCTGGTGTCATGATGGTAAAAGCCCCTGGTTCGCGGTTCTCCAGGCTTCTCGCCCTCGCTTTCGTGGTGTGGCTTGCGGTTGGCGCGGGTGTGGCGCGGGCGCAGGGCGGCTTCGTGCGCCCTCTTGGCAGCAATCTCGACTCGGTCACGGATTACTCTCCGCAGCTTCCGTTCGTTAACCTTTTTCTCTCGTCGCGCGAGTGGCTCACGCAGTGCCGCCCGGAGCAGGACCCGGGCTGCACGTACAACAACGCGTTCGACACTCAGGAGGCGGGGCTACTCGACCTCGACGCTAATGGTTGGGTTCGCTCTCTGCCTGCGCGCTCAGCTCCTGCGGTGTTCACGATGGCCGCGACGTTCTGGGACGTGCCGGCGGAGTTTCCGGCGGGCAAGTACGTTGTGCTGTACGACGGCGCAGGAACTCTTGAGTATGACTTCGGCGCTAAGAAGGTTGTCGAGGAATCGGCCCCGGGGCGCGACGTTATTACGGTGAACCCGAGCGACGGCGGGATCCTGCTGCGCATCGCGGCGACTACGCCAGGAAACTACATCCGCAACATCCGGGTTGCGGCGAAGGCCGACGAGGCTCTGCTCTCGAGCGCGACTTTTTCCGCGGGCTTTCTCGCTCAACTTGAGCCCTACTCGACTCTGCGCTTCATGGACTGGATGAGGACTAACGGCTCGACTGCCTCTTCGTGGTCGGCGCGCCCGCTGCCGAGCGACGCGCGTTATTCATCAGATAAGGGCGTTCCGGTTGAGGTAATGGTGTCGCTGGCGAATACCTCCGGCAAGGCGCCCTGGTTCAACATCCCACACCGCGCAACGGATGCCTACGTGCGCAGCTTCGCGCAGGCGGTGAGAGACGGGCTACGCAGCGACCTGTCGGTGTATGTTGAGTTCTCTAACGAGGTGTGGAACGGCGCGTTCCCGCAGGGTGACTGGATACAGGCTCGCGGCGAGGAGTCCTGGCCAGGCTCTGGCGAGAGCGGCTTCACGAAGCGCATCAACTTTCACGGCAAGCGCACGGCTGAGGTGTGCGATATATTCCGTGATGTGTTCGGCAGCGCGCAGTCGCGCGTGGTGTGCGTGATGGGTTCGCAGGCGGCGAACAGCTGGACGGCCGACGAGGCGCTGCGCTGCCCGCTGTGGGACGAGGGCCCGTGCGTGGCTCACGGTATCGGCGCTATCGCGATCGCGCCGTACTTCGGCGACTACGTGGGGCAGGAAGAGAGCCTAGCGGAGGTGCGGTCGTGGGCGCAGCAGTCCGACGGCGGTCTCGGGTCGCTCTTCGATGAGCTCTCAACTGGCGGCGTGCTCAGCGGAGGGCCGTCTGGCGGTGCTCTTGAGCAGAGTTTTGGCTGGATCGACGCCAACCTCGACTTGGCCAACCAGTTCAGCCTTAAGCTGGTCGCGTACGAGGGCGGTCAGCATCTGGTGGGGATCGGAAGCGCTGGTGACAGCGCTGCGCTCACTCGCCTCTTCACTGCTGCCAACCGCGACCCGCGCATGGGTGACCTGTACCAGCGCTACTTGACGGGCTGGAACCTGCGCGGCGGGGACTTGTTCGTGCACTTTACTGATATCGGCAGCTACACGCGCTACGGCTCGTGGGGTGCTCTGGAAACTGTGGGGCAGCTCTCGTCGGCCAAGTATGACGAGCTGCGGGCGTACTCGCTGGGCGGCGTGGGCGCGGTTCCACGGTTGTCGCTTCGCGTTATCCGCTCGGCGGGCGGCGTGGTGTCGAGTGCGGCAAATGGCATTCAGTGCGGGCGGAGGTGCTCAAGCTCGGTGCGCGAGGGGTCGCAGGCGACTCTCGTGGCGCAGCCTGCGCCCGGCTTCCGCTTTGTGCGCTGGGTTGGTGCCTGCCGGGGCTCCAGGAGGCAGTGCACAGTTACGATGGACAGCGCGAAGCTGGTGCGTGGCGTCTTTGCGCGCAGGCGGTCTCGGTAGAAAGATCGCTTTACAGCGAGAAATATGCGGCTTAAGCGCCGGCCTACGGGTCTTCCAAAAGGTGGGGCGTCGTGGCTTTACCTGTGGTACCATGGGATAGTCGTAATGGTGCGACGGTTGGTTTTTGCTCTATGTCTACTGGGCTCGTCGCGGCTTCTGAGTACATCCCGAAAAGAGAGGCGCTGGTTGTTAAGGTGGACGCTTCTGACTACCTGATCGACTACTACCTGCACCGCAAAACGTACGCCCCGGACACCAACCCGGCTCACGACGAGAAGCTCAAAGAACTCATCACCTGCTTTGCGATTCACCTCTCGGCCCGCACGGGACAGGAGACGCACGCTTGGACGGTGCACCTGGTTGGAGAGACCCCCTACTCACTCTTCGTCACGGGGAACACGGGGCTGATCGACGACAAGGGGATCGCGCAGGGTTTTATCGTCGGCCACATTCTCACGGACAACATAAGGCACACTGACGTGAACTCGATTCACGCCCAGTTCACGAGCCGTGGCAGCTCGTTTAAGAGCATGGTGCGCTGCGACTCTGACAATATTCCGAAGATGGTTGAGCAGTTCTATGCACAGAGCGAGCAGTATCCGCTGCGCATTCAGCTCTCGGACACGAGCGACACCGCGATCGGGCTGGTGGCTCTTCCGGAGTTCGATGAGGACTGGATCCGAACGGTGTCGATTGAGGACGCGGCTTCATCGCCTGCTATCGAGCGCAGTCCGATGCGGACGGTGCACTTTGCATTTTCGTGTGACTGCTCGCCGGATAAGTTACTGCCGTTTTTCCGCAGTATGTCTAGCGAGGCGCTGGAGGATCTGTACGGGAATGATTCGGAGCTGCAGATATCTTGTCCGCGGTGTGGGAAGCAGTTTGCCATTAGTCGGTCGATGATTGCCGAGAACTGAGGCGTTTGCCTCAGTACCCGGGGTACTTTTGCTCTGTCTTGCTCGCCTTTTGCCTTTGTACCCGGGGTACTTTGTTATCTCTGCACCCGGGGTTCTTTGCCTCAGGCTCCCCCCCCTCTTTACCCAGTACCCGGGGTACTCTTGCGGCTGACCTTGAGGGTTTTCCAGGCGCACCACCAGCGAGCAACTCTGCGGCTCCATCCCCGAATACAGGGTGATGGCAAAGCGCATGAAATATCATCCCCACGGCAGCGTGCTTTTTTGCACGTTTACCCTCGAAGAAGGGCTACTGCTCCTTAGCAATCCGCTTTGCTTGGCTATTATTCAGAGCTGTTTAGCTAGGGCACAGGCACTGTGCCCCGTTAAGGTCTCTCACATTCTTACTGAGGCTACCCACGTACACCTCATCATCGTGGTGGACAATCCAGACGATGTATCCGGATTCATCAGGAACTTTAAGGTTGAGAGCGCTCACATGCTTAACCGACTACTGGGGCGCGATAAGAGAACCGTATGGTGTGAGGGGTATGACAGCCCGATCGTTCTCACGCCGATTCGAGCTCTGGCGGCAATTGCGTACCTGTACGCCAATCCCGCAAAGGACAATCTTGAGAAGTCGATTGACCTCTACCCCGGGTTTTCCTCCTGGAAGATGTTTTTGAAAGGCAACTTGGTTGCCAGCTGGAAACGGCTGAGGCGCTTTCAGTTCCACAAACTCAGAGAGAGCGACCACTGCCTCGACGGCTACACCAGAGAAGCCCATAGGCTTCTAACTGAATCAGATGACCGACAGCATTTCATTCTGGAGCCCAATGCCTGGATGGAGGCTTTTGGTATTCATCATCCAGAGGAACAGAAGCGCGTCAACACTCGGCTTATCGAGAGAATTAGAGCTCTCGAGCAGCGCGCTGAGCGATTGCGGAAGAAAACAGGCAAGACGGTGCTGGGGCGAATTCGAATGCTCCATGAGAGGCTCTCAACAACTCACCGTTCGCAACGCTCTGGGCGCCGGATGTGGTGCCTGTCCGAGAAGCGCAGCGTTAGAGTGCGCTTTATTAGCTTCTTCAAGCAGCTCATGCGAAAGGCCCGCAGCGTACGGCAGCTGTGGCTTACCGGAGATATGACTGTGAAGTATCCACCGGGGCTATATCCTCCGAGCATGCCGAAGCTTGCTAATGTGCTTGCTATCGGTTGCTAGGCTTTTGCTGGGTTGATTTTTGCGATCTCCGGTTCGCTGCGTGTTGGTGTATCTACTGTTCGGGCAGCGGTTCGTTTTTGCTTCTTTAGGCGTGCTTAGCGGTCCCAGGGTTCGTGCCTACTGGCTTGCCTTCGGTTCGCTGCGGTGGCTTTACCCCTGGTTCAGGGGAAAACTACATGACGCCAGACAGCGAATCCGCCATGGCCACGTACGGCTTGGGATTTCTGGCCCTGCCGTTGACCAGCACTTCGTAGTGCACGTGCGGTCCTGTAGCGCGGCCAGAGGCGCCTGAGAGCGCTATGCGCTGCCCGCGGTCTACGGCCTGCCCCTCTTTCACCAGCGCCTTTGAAAGGTGCGCGTAGCGAGTAGTTACCTGCGGGGTGTGCTCGATGTCGATTGTGAGTCCGTAGTGGTGGTGGTAGCTGACTTTCTTTACGATTCCTGCGCCAGTGGCGACAACTTTTCCGCCTCGCGGCAGCGACACATCAATCCCCTCATGGAAGGACCTATGGCTTGAAAACGGCGACGAGCGGAAGCCGAAGCCCGAGGAGTACCGCCCAAAGACCGGCGTTCCTATCGGCATCTTCTCAACGGCAACAGTGTACATGTCGAGCGCCTCAAGAAGCTCTTGCTCCTCCTTAAGCGCCTCAGCCTCCGCTTGCTCTTCATTCAGCGGCCGCACGAGCAGGCCGTCGTCAGACTCAACTTCCAGCGCGATCTTCTGCTTCGCTGCGCCAACGACACACTCACTGCCGGGCTTGCACTCTGCGGCTTGTGCAGCAGAGCGTTCTTTGCGGTCTCCGGACAGAATCGGCGAGCGCAGCACCTGGGCGAGCGTCTTAGGCTGAGAAGACGCGCGAGCATCGCTATCACTGCCCTCGCCCTTCGTCTTCTTTTTAGAATCGCCCCCGTCAGCCTTGCCGAAAAGGCTCAACGAACCGGCGCTAGCGAGGGCCTTATCCAGGCTCGCAAGCTTCTCTTTGACCTCCTGCTGGAACTTCCTCTTGCGGGCGTACTCGCGCTGGAGCGAGCTCACCTGAGACTCCAGGCGGCTGTTTGCGGCCCGAAGCTCGTCGCGCTCGCCAGTCAGGCGGTAGACGGTGTAGACGTCCTTGGCCTGCTGCACCAGGTTGGTAAAGAAGCTGCCCGCGGCGAACGTGGCGATGCCGGCTGCAATGCCGAAGCTCACCCCCCCAATCAGGGCCAGGCGGACGGGCACCTTGACGGTCGCCACCCCGTAACGGATACAGCGCGCCAAAATGATGCGGAATGAGTCTCTTTTCTGGACGTTAGCCATGCTTTTAGCTCCCGATGGCACCCACGGCGCCGGGGATAGCAGACGCTACGGGATATCCCAGCTGTGGTCAAATTTTGGGATTCGGATCAGCCTCTTAGGAACTGATTCACTTCGATCCGATCAGCTCCCTGGCGGATGCCCTGGAGGCGTCCGTAATTGTGTAACCGGCTAACATTCTTGCAATTTCGTCGACCTTCTCGTCTTCTGAGAGCTGCTTGACCACGGTAATCGCCCTGTCGCCGACCTGCTTGTTAACCAAGAAGTGCCGGTCTGAGAGCGACGCCACCTGCGGGAGGTGGGTGATACAGACCACCTGGGAGCGGTCTGAGATCTCCTTGAGCATCTGGCCTACTGAGCGAGCCACGCCACCAGAGATGCCCGTGTCGACCTCGTCAAAGATAAGAACGTTTACGCCCGAGCGCTCGCGCAGGATCTTCTTTAGCACCAGCATTACCCGCGACAGCTCTCCTCCGGAGGCTATAGACGCCAGCGGCGCATGCGGCTGGCCCTTGTTCGTAGAGATGAGGAAGTCGACCCTGTCGATGCCCGACGCGCACGGCTCCGTTTCAGTGAAGCGCACATCGAGAGTAGCATCGCGCATGTTGAGCTCAGCTAGGTCTTGCGCCACTGCTTTGCAAAGCTGCTTGGCGCCAGCGGTGCGCGCCTTTCGGAGCTCACGCCCTACCTTCATCGCCCGGTCAAAGAGCTGCGCTACCTCTTGCTCAAGACCCTTGAGGCCATCTGCGCCCGATAGCGCCGACAGCTCGCGTTCCGCACGATCCTTGAGCGCGACCAGCCCTGCGTCGTCTGTCTTGTGCTTGCGCTCAAGCCGCGCCAGCTCGGACAGCTCCTCTCGCAACGACTCGAGCGTCTCTGCATCCAGGTCGAGCGAGTCAACGAAGCGGCTAATCGAGAGCTCACTCCTGGAGAGCGCCGCACGCGCCTGCTCGAAGTCAGAAACGATCGCTGCCGCGCCGGGGTCGAGCCGTGAGATCTCTTGAATGCAGCCGGCGAGCTCCTTCATGCTGATGGTCAGCCCCTCTTCACCTGACATAAGGCCCAGCGCCCGCTGGCCCACTGAGATCAAGCGCTCGGCGTTGCCAATTCGCTTTACCTCACGCTCAAGCTCGACGCGCCGACCAGCCTTCAGGCCCGGCAACGCAGAGAGGTCCTCCAAGAGCGCTTCGAGCTCCTCGCGCCGCTCAGCGCCCTTGGCATGCGATTCCTTGAGCTTCTGAAGCTCGCTGCGGCGATCAGCCCAGGCGCGGTGTGCCTCGCGCATCTGCTCGGCCAGGTCTCCGCAGCCGCAGAAGCCGTCGAGAAGCTCGAGGTGGAAGCGCGAGTCGAGCAGCTTCGTTTGGTGGTGCTGGCTACAGATGTTGACGATCTTGCGCACGATCTCCTCAAGCAGGGCCACCGTGCCGAGCCGGCCGTTGATCAGCACCTTGCCGCGCCCCTCGCGCGGCAGATTGCGCAATACAACCAGCTCATCGCCCTCTCCGACTATCTCAGGCAGCTCGGCGCGGACCGTCTCCGGAATTGCGGTGAGATCAAATAAGGCTTGCACCTCTAGCTGCTCGGCACCCGTGCGGATCATTGAAGGCGAACCCTTCGCTCCGAGGATGAACTCAAGGGCGTGCAGGATAATAGACTTGCCGGCGCCAGTCTCGCCGCTTATCACGTTGAAGCCCGAGTGAAACGAGAGCGCCTGGCGCTCGATGATGGCGAAGTTTGAGATTGTTAGCTCTGTCAGCATGGGTCGAATGTCGCAGTGGCGATTCCTGGCAGCGGCGGCCGGAGCAACCAATTGGCTCCGCTTCCTAAGCCTATTCTAATACAGCTTTTGAGTGTCGATACCACGGGCGAAACGGAAGGGCAAAAGAATACCGCATTGTGGCTAGCCGAGGCCCCAACCGGACAGGCAGAGCGCCTGGGTTTGGGGCGTCGATGGCACCCCGAGCTTGAGCTGCCGGACAGTGCGGGCATTGGCGAGTCCCGCTTATAGGCCCTAGTCAGGCCGGTTCGGCACGCCCCAGTTGAGCTTGGTGCGCAAGATGTCGAAGTAGCTCTTCTCGCGCGACACGACGAACTTCACCGTTTGGCGAGCCTGGCTCACCTTGACGATGTCGCCTGACTGGAGCGGCTCTGAGACCTGGCCGTCGACGGTCACAATCACCTCGTCGTCGAACTTCGGAAGCTCAACCTCCACTGCGGCAGAGCCTGGGAGTATCAGCGGCCGGTTCGTGAGCGAGTGCGGGCAGATCGGCGTGACCAAAATGACGCTGAGCGATGGGTGCGCGATGGAGCCGCCCGCCGCCAGCGAGTAGGCGGTTGAGCCAGTGGGCGTCGATAGGATGATGCCGTCCGCGCGAATTCGCGCCACGTCGTTCCCGTTGACCGAGAGGTCTAGCTCTGGAAGCCTTGAGCGGGCGCCCTTCTGTACTACCACGTCATTGACGGCACGCGACTCGAACACGATCGCACCTTTGCGATGCACCTGAAGCTCAAGCAGCACTCGCTCAGCACACTTCACCGTGCCCTTCGCCACAGCATCGAGCACCGAGAGCAGTTCATCTGGGCGCACCTCCGTGAGGAATCCTAGGTTGCCGAAGTTCACCCCGACGAACACGGGCGAGGAGCCTTCAACGTAGCGCGCCACGCCGATCAGTGTGCCATCGCCGCCGAGCGTGATGATCGGGTCAGCGCGCTGCACCATCTCTTTGCTCGACACTCCGTTGACGGTGAGCTTGAGCGCCTTCGCTGTCTGCGGGCAGACATCGAGCGGCAGGCTGCGCGCCTGGCACCACGACACAACCTCGCGCGCGAGGTTTGCTGCTTTCTGGCTTCCTGGCCTAATGACGAGGCCGAGTCTCTGAATCATTTGCTCTTCTCTTCTGCGTGCTCCGGGGATGAAGCGGCATTCGCCGCATCAAGCGCCTTCTTGAGCCTGGCGTCTGCAACTTCGCGCGACCGGTACTCGTGGCCAGACACCGCAGCCACAACTTTGCCCGGCCCTGACACGATGTGGTCGTACGTGTCGGACCACTGCTTGCCCGACTCCTCCGGCAACATCGAGGCAACCGTCACTGGCTCGTAACCACTCAACGACAGCACCGCGTTGCCGAGAAGATAGATCGCGTACGGCGGAAAGACCACGACCGTTCCAACACTCACGGCCGTGTCTCCCAGCCCAGGACCGTAGGCGAAGTTCCCGCCAACCTCGTTTAGCACGTCTTTCGCCTTGTCCGGCGGGATATCTTTCCCCACGATCGAGTACTGATCGGGCTCCTCAGGGGGCTTCTCTTTGATGACGCCGCAGCCCGTACAGGGAGCAGCCAGGAGCGCCACTGCGCATACGGTTCTCGGAGCGCCTTGATCATCCGAGATGGCCGTAACTCTGGAGAATAAAACCACGGTACGAGCCCAAACCCACTCTGTAGGCGCAAACAGCCCCTGGATTGTGCACCACT
>OMIG01000082.1 GCA_900299035.1 Pseudomonadota bacterium | reverse complement strand
GGTTGGAGTTGGAGGGGGTGGCGGCACACAGCACGTCTTGCCATAAGCAGGACCGGAACATTCAGGCGGGCAGCAATCGCCATCGGGGCACGCTTTCTGCTCTTCTCTGTACGCCTCATTCATTTCGGCGGCCATTTGCTCCCTACACTTGTTTTGTATTTCCTCGGTGCAATTATTGGTAACAAATCCAAGAACAAAGCAGGTAGGACACTTGTAGTACCGATTGTCATAGGCTTTCCAATACTTCTCCCGGAGTTTCTGTTGGGTATCCCTACGGTCTTGCATGGAGTTCCAACAGTTGATTTTTTCGAACTCGGTGCAGTGACTGCTATCCTTAGGAGGCGGCCAGGCGCTCTCCTGTGCTTCAGGGCTCGTGGCAAGGACTTCAAACACGCTAGTGCCTGAGCCGATCTTACTAGCCAGTTTATCGGCTAAGGACGTATCGCCTCCAGCGATTACTCTAGTGATGAGGGGCAGAAAGGAAGCGACCGCTGAGGTTCCAGACGTATCCGGAAGAATTGTTAGGTTGTTGTGTATGGAGCTCCCACTTCGCTGCGAGGTCGCCGTTGTTTTACCGTCAGCGTCAACAGCAGCCACTTTTGCTGCGCTGCGGGTGTTATCCGAGACGATTCCGCGCGTGCAGGCGCCAGACGAGCAGTTGATAACATTTTCGGAGACAAGGAATGCGCCGAGGCTTAGCTTGATCGCAGCCGGCACCGAAACCGCCTGTTCGGAAAAAGTGATTACGTTCCGAGACACCTGGCATATGGTTGAGCAGCTTTTTGCGTGAACAGCGAGGCCTGCGTTGTTGAAGAAAAGGTTCTCTACCGCCCTAAAGCTAGAATTCTTGCTAGCGAGAGCCTCGGTGCTAGCAGCTGGGGAGCCATTCTCAGAAAATAAGTTGTTTCTGATCTCAGCTGAAGACTTGTCCAGCACTACGGCGGCGTCACCGAGGCTGCCCCGCATAACAGCGCTTATGAGCGAGCAATCTTTGCAGCTTTTAAACGAAAGTAGAGAGCCTTGCTGTTGTAGCGGTGCCGGGAGAGCATCCTTACCGCCGTCGAGAACGATGTGCCGAATCCGTGTTTTCTCGCCTGAAAAGACAAACATCGGCCCGCTGCGGAATTTCTCTGCCCGCCGAAAGCGCGCGCAAGGAAGATTGCTGCTGCAGCGCGGGGCGTCGGCCGCGACGCCAGCAGTTGAGAAAGCGGCCTTAGGTTTTGCGATAGCCACCGATCTGGAGACGAGGTAGTCGCCTACCGGGACTCGGCCGCTGCCCTTGTTAATGCACTTGGCTACTGCGGCGCTCGCGTCCGTATCTTTTCCGGCAAAGCGACTCAGCGCAGCGCACGGGTCAGCCTTCTGCGCGTTAGCTAGCGGCTCTGCGGCTGCGCTGGCGACAAACAGACCGGCCCCTAATGAGGCTAAAAATGCGGTGGTTCGCGATGGGCGGAGTCGTGGACCTGTCCCCATGCTGTCTAATGCATCCCCAAGCTTCCTCTGCTCCGGTTAGTACAGCCGATGAGCAGTCCCAAGTGGTAATTCGGCAGTCGGCCGTAAGACCTTGAGTGCACATCGAATTGCCCGGCAAGTCGTTGAAAAGGCACGAAAAAGGGGACAGACACCTTTATGCGCGGCTGCGCCGACCGCATAAAGGTGTCTGTCCCCTTTTTCGTGCTGCGCCGCCAGCGCTTTAGCCGGGAAGGTCAGCAGCCGACCTCTCCTCGTGGGAGCTTAATGGACAGACCACGACGGGCACTTGCAGCTTTAGTTCTTTCCGCAGCCGCTAGCTGCGTTCCTTCCCTGGCCTGGGCAGGGCCGGTGGGGTGCGAGGCGCTCTCTGCCCTGCGCGACAAGCCATCAGACGCGAGCGCTATCCTCCAAGCATGTGTCGACCAAGCGCCTGCGGGCTCCGTGCTTGAGATCCCAGCGGGGGTGTACTCGCTCCAGCGGCAGGTTCGCCTCGCTCGTTCCATCACCTTAACGACGCAAGGCACAACGCCGGAGAGCGCTCCGTGCGGAGAGGCGACGGGCCGTCGCTGCGCAGAATTCTTTCGCGCGCCCGACTTCTCAGCGGACGACTCCCTGCGAACCGCAGAGAAGAGGAGGGCTAACTCAGGCGAGTTCGTCTTCGAGCTCACGGGCGAGGGGGTAGGGCTAGACCACGTCGTTGTTAACGGACTGAGCTCGCTGCGGGTCAAAAAGAAGGCAGCGCCCGACGACGGGCAGCTCGTCAGCGTGCGCGCTTGCTCTGCGTGCAAGGTATCCTCGGTTGAGGTGCGTGAATCGCCGTACAAAGCCGCAGTGAGCATCGACGAAAGCAGCGAGGTGACAGTTGAGCGGTGTTCTGTCGCCGGTGGCGGAGACGAGATCTCTCCGGGCATGGGCATTCGAGTTAGAAAGTCTAAGTCTGTAAGAGTTGTCCAGAACGAGCTCAAAGGCAGCGCGCTCTTTGACATCTCGGTTTCGTCCTGCCAAGGCTGCGAGGTGAGCGAAAACCTTGCGTGGCGTCCGCCGGTCGGGACAGAGAGCGCAGCGGTCGCATCGATCCGGGTCTTGAGCGGGGATGTGGCAGTTAAGAACAACTGGGTGGACTGTAGCGGAGCAGGCTGCAACGCAGCATACCTCATCGGTGCCCCCGGCAAGGGTTCCTCAGAGAGAGACGGAGGCAGCATACGAGCCGCGAACAACGTGGCGTTCAATGCTCCCTTTGGGTTCTTCTTCGGAGCTGGACCAAAGATTGAGTCTTCAGGGAACGTAGCGGCCGGCGGCACGGGCACACTCGCCTGTCGAGGCAGAGGGTTTAGCAGCTTCGCAAAGTCCAGTGATGCGGCAGTTGAGGGGTCAAGCGAAGGGACGGAGCAGCTTCGAGAGGCCCGCTTCTCCGCCAAGCCGATCTCTGAAGCCGAGTTTGCCAAGTGCGAGTTCCGTGCGCTTGAGGCCGAGAGGGAAGGCGCCGCGCTCCGGCGCAGCGGCACGAAAGCAGCGCAAGCGGCTGTCCGAAGGATCTTTCAGCAGAGTATGGGACGCGATCCATCAGGGGAGGAGCTGCGCTCCTTCACTAAGCAGCTTCTCGCAGGCAAGAGCGCAGCCGCAGCGGTCGTGGGCCGGGTGAGGGCGCTCGGTGGAGCGGCTGCAGCTCAGAGAGCGAGCGGCAGGGACGGAGTGTTGCCGATTCACTGCACGAAAGACGAGGTCTGTGTCGCCCAATCGGGCGAGGACGGAATATATGACGGAGACATTCTGCTTCCAGGAGAGTTCTCGCAGAGCTCAGAGAAGGCGCGTACGAAGGGGTTTGCGATAAGGCCCAAGACGACGATGATTTGGCCGGGGGGAGTCGTTCCGTACACCTTTGAGCCGAGCGTGCCGACTGCCTACAGGGCTCCGATTCAAGCAGCCATAGATTTTTACAACTCAAGAGAGGTGACGGCTCAAACCGGAGTCTCTTTTCGCCCTTGGCAAACAGGAGATTCCAACTACGTGTCATTCAGATTCCAAGTTCATACGTGGGAGTTCGCGAACTCAGTCATAGGGATGAGCGGGGGACTGCAGCCCATTATTTTCTACGGACCGCAAAACTTCAGGGCGGGATCCGGTGGTGCTTGGACGCGGACAGCTCTTCACGATCTGGGCCATGCACTTGGGCTAAGACATGAGCACCAGCGTCCGGATAGAGATGCGTATATAGAGTTCTTTCCACAGAACGCAGCAGTCCCGGAAGAACTGGGCGATCAAATCGGCGCCATAACTCAAGCGGGCCTCCAAGCTCCTTCCGTTCTTACTCAAGGCCCGTATGATTTTAATTCTAGGATGCACTATAGAACTTGGGATTTTAGTCTGCGGCCAAATGCTCTCCCGGTGTTTCTAAAAAGAGGACCGGGAACCATCGCGCAGAGGACCATCGATAACCAGCTTCCCAGCTATCCTCTCCTATCGCCGGGCGATATAGCCGCGCTGGCCTTTTTGTATAAGCCGACCGGCGCGGCGGCGGACACGACTAGACCCACGGTCTCTTTCTCTTTGCTACCTGCTCCCTCCGGGCAGATCAGGCTCTCAGCGACATTTTCTGAGCCCGTCCAAGGCCTCTTTCCGAACGATTTTGGTGTTCGAGGCGCCACAGTGGTAAGCGTATCGGGAAGCGGGGCAAGCTACATAGTGACGCTAGGGAGTGTGCCGACAAGCGCAGGCTCCCCCCCTGCCGTATGGTTGCTCGGGGATGCTGTATCTGACAGCGCGGGAAATACAAATTCTAGATCTGCGGAGATACGCTCGTCGGCGGGAGCGCCAACTGTAACGACAGTCTCCGCGCAGAGCGGCTATTACAGATCTGGTAGCGTCGACATAAAGGTGAAGTTCTCTGAAGCCGTATTCGTGACGGCTGGCACTCCGTCGCTCGCCCTCAATGTGGTAGCGAGCGCGCCCTACGTGAGCGGCTCCGGCTCGGACGAGCTCACCTTCCGGTACACGGTAAGCTCTGCGCACGAAACCTTTGCGCTAAACTATCTGGCGACAACGTCTCTCGGAGGAGCTGCGGGCATCAAAGACCTACAGGGCCAGGCGGTGTCGGGCGGGCTTCCAGACCCAAGAGGACCCAACTCACTCGATGGCACGAGTAACATAATCGTTTCTCAGGGAGCGCTCCCCACTATCACGTCGACACTAGCCGAAGAACAAGCCTGTAACGGCATCCCGATAACGATCTCCTTCGACAAGGCTGTCCAGAACTTCACCGCGAGCGATCTGGTGGTTACCAACGGAACAGCGACTAACTTTTCGGGCAGCGGCTACTCGTACTCGGCGCGGATAGTTCCGGCTACCGATGGAGTTGTCGCGGTGTCGATCCCCGCTGGAGCAGCCAACAACTCATTCGGCGGGCAAGGCAGCTTGGCCAGCGCTGAGCTGCGGCGAATGGGGCGTGTTTCGCCGGTGACGATTTCGCGGGTCTCGGGAACCGACGGAAATTATCAGACAGGCCAGCAGCTTATTTTGGGGGTAGAGTTCGCAGAGCCCGTGCAGTTTGCTTCGAGTGCGATGGGACCCACGCAGGGTCCGCAGCGAGCTGTCCTCCGATTCAAAGTCGAGACGGGGGACAGCGACCTTGAGCTGCGAGCAACAGTGTATGGCTCGCCTCAGAGAACAGTAAGATTTATGGGGCCGGTAAACGCAAGCCAGCGGTCCCCAGACCTCGGATACTCACCGGGCACCTCACTTCAAGTCGAAGGCCAGGGCGGAATTGTCAGCGGGTGCGGACTGCCAGTGAGCTTGCAGCTGCCTGCGCCGGGAACAGAAGGCTCGCTTGATGCGACGAGTAGCATAAGAATTAATCAGCCCTAGCGCGCAGGGCGTTACTGCCCCTTCTCCATCGCGTCAATAAACGCGGCAAGGAAGGTAATTCCGAAGATGGCTCCCCAGCAGAGAAGCATCGTGACGATCGAGAACCACACAGCGTGGGGCTGCGGCTTAAAGAGCTTGGACTTGTTCCTCCAGTACATCATGAACGGGTGCAAGATCGGGATGCAACAGAAGAGGCCCAACCCAATAAACACTGGATGGTTGTTGGTGTAATCGTTTGGCTGAATGCGGCCCTCTGTCACCTGCTTGCGCGCGGAGGTTAGCTCGATTAGGTGGAGCACCATGAGAACTAACGTGCCGATAATTCCGCACCTGCCCAACCATGCCAAAGCGATGCCCCAGCAGAGAAAATCCCCGTAGTCAGGCAGAGGCAATCCCGGCGTCGGGATTGCCGGGGGCGGGGTAGCGGAGGCATCTGCAGGAGCCGGAGCCTGCTGCTGAAACACCGAGTCCGCCCGCACCCAGTCAGGCATCCCTTCCTCCCACACGAGGTCTTCGGGCTTTAGCCCGCCGCTCCTGTAGAGCTCTTCAATCGTCTGCCGGTCGACAGGGCCGAGGCGGTTTCCGAATTGGGCGTAGTACCAGCGGTTCATTGTGTAGCCTCCGTGTTTGAGTTATTAGCTGCGAGCAGAAAGTAGAGGCCGTCTCGGTTTAAAAGCTCTGGCTTCGGAGACGACAGAGCGTCGTAGATGTGGTGCGCCCACAGTGAGAGCGCGACGACAGCCAGC
>OMIG01000081.1 GCA_900299035.1 Pseudomonadota bacterium | reverse complement strand
TGCCCCACTATTCTTCTCAGGGACCGCGAGAACAGAGTAAGATCAGCTAGCTATGGTGCGATCAGGCTCCTGAGAGAGATAGATTCTCTCTGGTCCGGGGTTACTTCGGTTAGCAGTCCCTGTGCTCTCGGGTTACTTTTGAAGCTCTTCGACTCAAGGGCTCTTTATAAACTCACTAGTCGATTCAGCGACCTGGAGCGAAGTAGCCCCGTACCATGGGGCTTAAAGTAACCCCGTACCAGGGAGAGAGCTCGACGGTCAAAGGCCGGGTCCGGGCGGTTCGTCAGGCTGCGCTCAAGCTGTGTGCTGAGACGGCAAAGGGCTCGTAAAGGGTAGTGTCCCTTTTTTACTGGTAGAACTCCCAACCCCGTTCCGGCAGCTTCACTTCGCCCTCGTTGTTCTTGCGCTGCCATCCGCCGCCTAGCGCCTTGTAGAGCTGAACGATTGAGCTCAGGTAGAGCTGCTGGGTGTTGGATTGGGCCAACTCCGACTGGAAGAGCGACGTCTGGGTGTTGAGCACCTCAAGGAATGACGCGACTCCGTTGTCGTACCTGCTGTGCGAGAGCTTATCAGCCGAGGTGGCGGAGGCTACCTGGGATGTGCGCACCTTGTTCTCTTGGTCGTAGGTGCGGATCGATATCATGGCGTCTTCTACTTCTCGTACCGCCTGGAGCACCACCCCTTCGTACTGCTTGACTGCCTGCTCCGCCTGGGCTTCGGCTGCGCTGGTGCGCGACCAGCTCTTTCCGAAGTCGATCAGCGGCCCGAGCAGCGAGCCGCCCACGCTCCACAGCCTGCCGTCGGCCGTGAACAGCTCTGTGCTCTCGGCAGAGTTTAGTCCGAGCACGCCGAAGACGCTGATCTGCGGGTACTGCTGCGACCTCGCCACCCCGACCTGCATGACGGCAGACCTGGCCTGCTCCTCGGCGGCACGCACGTCTGGCCGCCTCTCTAAGAGCATCGCTGGCGCCCCGGCTGGAATCTTGGTGATTGCGACTGGGTTTGTGTCTGGAGCCGCGCGAGGTATCGGCTGTGGGGTGTGCCCGAGAAGAACGCTCATTGCGTTCTCTGTTAGCCGCAGGCGGCGCCTCAGGTCGATTAGCGCCGCTGCTGCGTCTTGCTCCTGAATCTCAGCCTGATTTAGGTCAAGCTTGTTTGTGTAGCCGCCCTTGTAGCGCTCACGAATAAGCTGGGTATTGTCGTGGCGATTCTTCAGCGTCCGCTCAGAGATAATGATCTGCCGGTCGAAGTTGAGAAGCTGGAGGTAGGTGATGGCGACCTGTGCCACGAGCGAGAGGGTGACCGAGCGGTAGGTCTCGTCAGCCGCCAGCATCTGGGCCCTCTGCGCCTCTGTTGCGCTTGAGTAGCGGCCCCACAGGTCAACTTCAAAGCTCAAGGGAGCGAGAAGCGCGAAGTCGTTCTGAGCTGGCATCGGAAAAGTGGAGGCGTCGCTGAGGTCGGTTCGCGAGATGTTGCCTTCAGCGTCAACGCGCGGGAACTGGTCTGGGCGAGCGACTCCAACGAGCGCGCGCGCCTGGACAACCCGGGCCATGGCAGCTTCAAGATCCCGGTTCTCGCGCAGCGAGGTGGTTATCAGGTCCGAGAGCTGCTTGTCCTTGAAGACCTCCCACCACGGCAGGTCGGCGATCGTCTCTTGAGTGGCTGCCGCGTCACGGTAGGAGCCCTCGGTAATGACCTGCGAGCGCTCGTACTCAGGCTTGAGGAGGCAGCCGGCCATGACTAGGCTGCTCCCGAGAAGCGCTGCTGACAGCCTCACTTTGGCGGAGAGCCTAGCCATGCGCCTCCTTTGATGGAGGCGGCGGGAAGTCTACCTTCTGCGCCTTGCGCCGCCTGCCCGAGATGCTCTCGACAACCACGAAGAGGAATGGAACGAGACATACGCCGGCTAGGGTCGCCATGAGCATGCCGCTGAAAACTGACATGCCCATAACCTTGCGGCCCTCGGCACCGGCGCCGCTGGCGATTACCAGCGGCACAACGCCCAGAATGAACGCGAACGCGGTCATCAGGATCGGGCGGAAGCGAAGCCTGGCGGCCTCAAGAGTGGCTTCGACCAGCGGCATGCCTTCGTGAACCTTCATGCGCGCAAACTCAACGATTAGGATGGCGTTTTTGGCAGCGAGGCCCACCAGGGTCAGGATTCCTATCTGGGCGAAGATGTTGTTCAGGTACGAGGGGCTCACGAGCCGAGAGAGCCAGATGCCGAGCAGAGCTCCAAAGACTGCGAATGGGGTTCCGAGCAGCACGCTAAACGGGAGACCCCAGCTCTCGTACTGCGCAGCCAGGATTAGGAACACGAACAGCATGCCGAGGAAGAACACTGAGGCGCCGGAGCCGGCAGCTCTCTCCTCTTGGTACGACATCGCGTTCCAGTCGTAGCTCATGTCGGCAGGGAGCACCTGCGCTGCGACCTCTTTGAGCGCCTGGAGGGTCTGAGATGAGCTGTAGCCCGGAGCAGAGCCGCCTACAATTTCGGCGGAGCGGAAGAGGTTGAAGCGGTTGGTGAACTCTGGGCCGGATGAAGGCGTGATCGTCACAAGAGTGCCTAGCGATACCATGTCGCCGTCCTTGTTGCGCACGTAGTAGTTGCGGATGTCGTCGGGCTCGTTTCGGTATTCGGCCTCGGCTTGCAGGTACACCTTGTAGAGACGGCCGAAGCGGTTGAAGTCGTTAATGTAGGCGCTGCCGAGGAATGCGCCGAGGGTGCTGTTGACGTCGGCCACCGACACGCCAGAGGCAAGCGCTTTCTCTTCGTCGACCCGCGCGAAGAGCTGAGGAACTGAGGCTC
>OMIG01000080.1 GCA_900299035.1 Pseudomonadota bacterium | reverse complement strand
GTTCAAGAAGTACTTCACGCCCAAGAACGCTGAGAAGCCTGAGATCCACGGCGGATTCGTGCTGGCGAAGTGGGGCGGTGGGGCAGACGCGCTTGAGAAGCTGGCCGATCTCAAGGTGACCGTGCGCTGCATGCCCTTCGAGCAGAGCGGCACGCAGGGAACCTGCATCGTGACCGGACGCCCGGCCACGAAAGACGCTATCTTTGGCAAGGCCTACTAAGAGGCAAAAAGGGAGACCCCGAGTGAGCGCACAGGAAGTTTCAGTTGCGGCATTCTACAAGTTTGCTTCGTTCGGAAGCGACGAGGTGCAGAGCCTCAAGGCCCGCCTAGAGGAGTTTTCCCAGACGAGCGGGCTAAGAGGCCTAGTAGTCTTGGGCGCAGAGGGCCTAAACGCAACGGTGGCGGGCTCTCCAGCTGCTATCCGTGGCGTCAAGGAGCTGGTTCGAGAGCTGGTTGCAGACCCCAGCCTAGAGTTCAAAGACTCCACGTGCGAGAAGATTCCGTTTGCGCGCTTCAAGGTTGACGTGCGCCAGGAGATCATCACCACGAAGGACGCCACGATTGACCCAGCCGAGTCTGCCGGAACGCACCTCACCCCCCAGCAGTGGCACGAGATGATAGCGAGCGACCCAGACGTTGTGCTCGTCGACACGCGCAACGACTACGAGGTCGAAGTGGGCACGTTCGAAGGCGCGCTCGACCCGAAGATTAAGAAGTTTAGCGACTTTCAGAAGTGGGTAGAGGACAGCGGGCTGCCGCGCGACAAGAAGCTGTTCATGTTCTGCACGGGAGGAATTCGCTGCGAGAAAGCCGTTCCAGAGGTGAAGCGCCTCGGGTACGAGAGCGTGTACCAGCTCCAGGGCGGAATCTTGCGCTACCTTGAGGAGTACCCGGAAGGCTTCTTCAAGGGCGAGTGCTTCGTGTTCGACCACCGCGTAGCGGTCGACAAAAACTTGGAGCCCTCAAAGCTCTACAAGCTCTGCCCTCACTGCGGAAATCCTGCCCAAGAGAAGATCTCGTGCTGCAACTGCGGCAAGGCCGCAGTTGTCTGCAAACACTGCATCCCGCAGGCTGACAAGAACACCTGCTCAAAGAACTGCGCCTACCACGCTCGTCGCAAGCAAGCGGCGTAGGGGCCCAAGCCGCTAGGCGCTGCGGCCCCTTTTTTCTTAAGCCGCCAGCCCCACAACCGCCGTCGGCGAGTCGATGTTCACCCGAGCGACGGAGCTGTTGATGCGCTTCACGAGCCCTGTGAGAACGTTCCCTGCACCGTACTCCCAGACAGCCTCCGGAGCCTTCGAGCTCAATACGTTCTCAACGCACTCCACCCAGCGCACCCTGCCGCACACCTGGAGCGCCAAGTTCTCGCGGATTACTTCAACGTCGTCGGTCGCCGTAGCCGTGAAGTTCTGGAAGACAGGGAACTTCGGCTTCTTGATCTCGATCTTCGCCAGGTCAACGCGCAGCTTCTCTTCTGCAGGCTTCATCAGGCTGCAATGGAACGGCGCGCTCACCGGAAGCTCAATCACCTTTGCGGCGCCGAGCCGCTCAACGAACTTCTGCACGCCGGCGACTGAGCCAGCTACAACGATCTGTCCAGGAGCGTTGATGTTTGCGATCTGCGCGACGTCAGCGCTAGCCGGGTCGATCGCCGCTTCGATCTCGGCGACTTCCTTGCCGAGCACAGCGACCATCTTTCCTGTTCCAACTGGCACCGCCTCTTGCATGTACTTGCCGCGCTTGTTGACGAGGCGCACTGCGTCTTCAAACGAGATGGCCTCTGCCGCAACGAGAGCTGAGTACTCGCCCAGCGAGTGGCCTGCTGCCGCAACGATAGAGTTGCTCGCGGCACCTGGCTGCTGCTGCGCGAGGCGGAAGCAGATCGTGCTGACGGTTAGAATCGCCGGCTGTGCGATCTCGGTGAGGGTTAGCTTGTCTGCCGGTCCCTCAAAGCAGATCTTCGAAAGCTCAAATCCGAGCGCCTTGTCAGCCTGCGCGAAGGTGTCGCGGGCAAGCTCGTAGGCCTCAAAGAGGTCTTTACCCATGCCCACCTTCTGTGAGCCCTGGCCAGGAAAAAGCGCAAAGATTGTAGACATATAGCACCTCTAAAAGGGGTCTCTAGCGGCTCCGTTAAGGGCAGCTTTCGAGCTGCCGATAATTCTAGGGAGGAGGCGCGATGTCAAGAGACGATGCATATCCCTACTGCGTCAGCGGGTTACTGGCGATTCCGCGCGTGCTGGTGGCCGACGCCGATAGGCAAACGGCTGAAGCTCTCAGCGTTGTGCTGCGTGAAGCGGGCTTCAAGCCGGCCGTGGCGTGCGACAAGAGCGAAGTCGAGCGAGAGCTGTCGGCTTCGCAGGTCGACCTCATAGTTGTCGATGAGCTGCTTCCGTCGTTTGGCGGAGAGCACCTCGTTGAATTTGCACGGCGGCGCGCAGGCACCGAGCAGGTGCCGCTGCTGGTGCTCTCAGAGGGGCGGGACCTATCGCGCATCCGTTACCACAGCAGCCTTGAGCCCTTCGCGTCGGTGCCGAAAGCATCCGGTCCGCAGGCAATCGTGGACGCGATTCGGCGCTCTATATCCTTCTCGCTCCTGCCGGCGCACCCCACAGAGCAGTCGAATGAGTCCCTCCGATCGCGCATCATTCACACCCTGAGCCACGAGTTCCGCACGCCGCTGCTCGCAATCAACACCGGCGTGGAGCTGCTGATAGACAACTGGAAGTCGATTGGAGACGAGAAAGTAGAGCTGCTGCTCCGCACCATCAAGCACGGCGGCTCGCGACTCCAGAAGCTCGTGAACGACTTCTTGACGCTCCAGCAGATAGAAGTTGGCCTAGCCCAACAGGCCTTCAACAACTCGGCCCGCGAGGTGAGCATCCCTGAGCTGCTCTACAGCTTCATGGAGAGCAAAGGGTGCGACTACCAGCGCGACGGCGCCTACATCGCGCTCGACGACCACTCGCAGGGCGCTCGGGTCAGAATCGTCGAGTCACAGGTGCTCGACTGCCTCGACCGCCTGGTCTCAAACGCCATCAAGTTCTCGGCGCCAGAGCCGGCCGCAGAGATAGAAGTTGAGCGAGAGGGCGGCAACATCTGGATTCACATCAAGGACAGGGGGCTCGGCATAGACCTCGACTCTCTCCAGGAAGCGATCGGAATCTTTGGGCAGATTGGGCGAGAGAAGCTTGAGCAGCAGGGCTCGGGCCTAGGGCTGCCGATAGCCAACCACTTCGCCGCAATCAACGGCGGCCGCCTCGGCTTCCAGCACCGCGAGGGCGGGGGCTCAATAGTGAGCCTCATGCTGCCGGTGGCGTAACCAGGCTCTGTCGAGTCTTCCGGGAGCTGCGAGTCGACTCCCCCGTGTCGGTCTGGCCCCTTTTGGGCTACTCTGGCGCCGTCACTTTCAAACACCCAAAGGCACCTATGCTGCGTCGACTTGCGCTGTTTCTCCTCACAACTAGCCTCGCCCTAGCCGCCGTGGCCCCTGGGACGGCCCGGGCGCAGTCGAGCGCCTCAACCAGTGCGCTCTCGGAGATGGTCTCCAAAGTCCAGGTGTTCACCCTGAAGAACGGGCTCACGGTTATTCTCTACAACCGCGGCGAGGCGCCGGTGTTCGCAGGCGCAGTCGTTGTGCGGGTCGGCGGCAGCGACGAGGTGGCCGGCGAAACGGGCATCTCGCACCTCTTTGAGCACATGGCCTTCAAGGGCACGAGCGATGTCGGCACCAACAGCTACTCGCGCGAGCGGCGCCTGCTGGCGAAGCTAGAAGAGATCGCGGCCGAGTCTCGTGCCGGCCAAGAGATGACCCCAGAGCAGAAGAAGGAGTGGGACGAGGCTCACGAAGAGCTGCGCAAGCTCTGGATTCCAGACGACTTCACGCGCCGCTACGACAAGCGCGGCGCCACCGGCCAAAACGCCACGACCGACAAGGAGTTCACCAAGTACTTCGTGAACCTGCCCCGCTCGGCATTCGAGTTTTGGTGCCGCATGGAGTCAGATCGCCTGATCGACCCGGTCATGCGCCAGTTCTACCAGGAGCGCGACGTCGTGCTAGAGGAGCGGCGCATGCGCTTCGAGGACGACCCGGGCGGACGGCTGTACGAGCTGCTGCTCGGAGTCGCCTACCAGCGCCACCCGTACCGTGCGCCAGTCATCGGGTACGAGCAGGACATCCGATCGCTCACGGCGACCCAGCTCGAGGCGTTCCGCAAGAAGTACTACGTGCCCTCGAACATGGTGGTCAGCATCGTCGGCAAGGTCGACGCAGAGAGAGACCTGCCAGTCATCGAAGAGTACTTCGGCCGGATTCCCGCCGGGCCGCCGGTTGCACGTGACATCCTGAGCGAAGGGCCGCAGGAGGGAGAGCGGCGAGTCTCTATTAGGATGGCAGCGTCTCCGGAGGTGATCGTTGCGTACCGCAAGCCCAACTACCCAGACCCTGACGACGCCCCGATCTCAGTCATGGCCGAGATACTAGCCGGCAGCAAGGTGTCGCCGCTCTACACCGAGCTGGTGAAGCGCCGGCAGGTTGCCACCGCTGTGTCAAACGACGAGGGACCCGGCACCGCATACCCGAACCTGCTCATGTTCGGGGCGTCGGTGAAGGCGCCGCACTCCGCTGCGGACGTGCTCAATGCATTCGACTCGGTTGTGAAGCGCTTCAAGCGCACAGGCGCATCGGCCGCGCAGCTCGAGATGGCCAAGCGCTCAATCGGGATGGCCTACCTCGGGCACCTGCAGTCAAACGAGTCGTTGGCGCTCGACTTCGCCTCGTCTCAGCTCGAGTACGGCACATGGAAGGCGTCGGTCGACTGGTACGACGCGATGAGCAAGGTGACGGTGGCAGACATTTCGCGTGTCGCCAACAAGTACCTCACCGACGACTCGCGCACAGTCGCAACGATTGAGCCAGAGAATCAGGAGGTGTCGCGATGAACAGGTCTCGTCTCTCTATCGCCGCTGCGTGTGTTGCAGCGCTGCTCATTGGCGGGTGCGCATCGCTTGGCGGAATGGCCCCCGAAGACCCGCAGAGAGCTGCAGAGGTCGCCTCGTTTAAGCCCGTGCAGCCAGAGCGCTGGACGCTCTCGAACGGCCTGACGGTGCTCTACCTGCAAGACAACGAGCTTCCAATCGTGACGGGCAAGCTCTTCATTCGGGGCGGCTCGCTCTGGGCCACCGACGTGCCAACTGGCTCCGTCAGCGCGATGGGCGACCAGATGCGGCAAGGCGGAGCGGGCGCGCTGTCGGCGGATGCGCTCGACAACGAGCTAGAGAAGCTCGCGGCGTCAGTTTCAAGCACAATGTCTCAGGAGTTTGGCGCGGTGGCGTTCGCCTCGCTCTCGTCAGATTTTGACCGGGTGTTCTCGATCTTTAGCGATGTGGCGCTCAACCCGCGCTTCGAGCCAGATCGTCTCATGCTGTGGAAGGGCCAGTCGCTTGAGTCGATTCGCCGGCGCAAAGAGGACCCCTCAACGGTTGCGTCGGTAGCATTCATGCAGCTGGTGTACGGGACTTCGCCCTACGGGAGGGTTGCGGTTGAGGGCGACGTTGCTGCCATCTCGCGCGACGTGCTGATGAAGCTGCACGAGCGGCTCGTGCGCCCTGACGGTGCCATCCTCGTTGTGACCGGCCGGGTGAGCCGCGAGCAGGTGGAGCGCGCCGTAGAGCGCCACTTCGGTTCGTGGAGAGCGCGAGGTTCGCAGCTTCCTCCTGCGCCGCCAGTAAACTTTACGCCGAAGCCAGGCGTGTACTTCATCACGCTGCCGTTCTCGCAGGCGACGGTGCAGATGGGGCAGCTCGGCGTCCCAAGGCTCACCCCTGACTACCCACAGATCGACATCTTTAACGAGGTATTTGGCTCATCAGGCTTCGGCTCTCGCTTGATGGTTCGAGTGCGCACGGAGCTTGGCCTCTCGTACGGAATTTACGGCGGGATAGCGCCCGGAGTCGCGAAGGGCACCAACTCGGTGTTCCTGCAGACCAAGGCCGACTCAGTCTACCCAGCGATCGATGAGTCGATCGGCGTTCTCTCGGCGCTCCAGTCTGCGCCTCCGACTGACCAAGAGGTGCAGGAGAAGAAGGAGGCGATTAGGAACTCGTACGTGTTTAACTTCGACTCTCCGGCGGACATCGTGGCGCGTTTGGCGAAGCTAGAGCTCCTGAAGTACCCGGCGGACTACGATCAGACCTACCTGCCGAAGATCGAGGCGGTTTCGCCGCCGGAGGTCTCTGAGGTCGCCCGAAACCGCTGGGATCCCTCGCAATTCGTGATAGTTGTGGTCGGCAACGAGAAGGCACTGCAGGGCTTAGAGCAGCAGATGAAGCAGGGTAACAGCCCGCTCAGCAAGTTTGACCTAAAGAAACTGCGTTTTGAAAGCGCGATTGTGGGTCAGTAACGCCCGGATCTTCATCCTACAGAGACAGTGGTAGTCGTGTAACACCTATCCACGGGTCTTCTATGTTTCTTAAGAGCAAGCTCTCGTCATCTCGGGTCGCACACCTTGCGACGCTCGCCAGCCTCGCGCTCGCCGCTGCGGCTGCTGGCTGTTCGCCGGCGAAGGAGCCGGTGCCGGGCCCCGACAAAACCTTCACAGGAACCCACATGGGCGCGCTGCAAGGCGCGGGCGCTGGCGCCGTAACAGGAGCGCAGCTCTCTGCGGGAGCCGGTCCGGGCGTGGCAGTTGGCGCGGGCTTCGGCGCGGTGGTGGGGCTGATCAACGGCGCCATGGCAGACTCTTCAGAAGAGGCTGAGATTCGGCTCAAGAAGGGGATAAAGAAGGAGCAGAAGCGGGCCTTCGCGCAGGAGGTTATGGCCGAGCACTACAAGCGTCGCGCCGCGATACACCCGGCCCGAGACATCTTTCCGGCGGACATCTTCTTCTCGGGCGACTCGGTAAAAATGTGCCCGTCGGGAGTAAGTGTGGTCGAAGAGATTGCGCGCATGAACGAGTTTCGCTTACCCTACTCAAGGATCATCGTTGCGTCGTACGCAAAGGCGGTGAACCCTGAGTCGACCTACGCAGAACACCTCACGGAGGAGCGCGCCAAGGAGTTTGTGAACCAGCTCGTTCGGGCCGGTATCGAGCCTCGCCGGCTTGAGACGCGGGTCGTAGTGGTTGACGCCCCGGTGCTGATAGACCCATTTGACAATCCAACCCGCTACGACCAAGCTATCGAATTAATACCTGTGGATCGGTGAGACTATGAAAGGCAAGAAAGACGCTAAGGGCAAAGAGGCTGTTGAGACCGTCAAGGACGTTGCGAGCATCGCGACCAAGGCAGACCTGCGGGCCTTCATCACCGACGTTCACGAAAGGCTCCTGAAGGACCAGGCGGCCCCCATCTTCGCCATGGCAGTCATGCAGCAGGTGATGAGCCTCGACAACATCTACGACCTGCTCGACAGCCAGAACAAGGAGATCCTCCAGGAGATCTGGGTCAAGCTGTCGCAGTCAGGGCTGCACCTGCGCCGCCCGCCGATGCTGTTCGGCGACGCTGACGCTACCGCCGCCGCGAAGTAAGGCGCGTTACCGCTACCACTGTCACCCTAAAAGCTGGTAGAAAAGGACCGGTCTGCGTACCGTGTCCTTATCCTATGAGCACACCTTCCGAGCAGCGCCTCGGCGTCACTATCTGGCTTGTCGTCCTGCTGAGCGTGCTCGGCCTCACGTTCGCGTCGGTCGCCCTCTACGAGCACGTCGTGTACGCCAACGGGCTCTCAACAGAGCAGTCCTTCTGCAGCATCAACGCCTACATCGACTGCACGAAAGTTAACACGAGCGCGTGGTCGAAGGTGTTCGGCCTCCCAATCGGGGCCTACGGGGTCTTCTTCTACGGCGTGCTGCTCGGGCTCTCGCTCGTCAGCGCGTGCACGCGCTTCGTTGAGAAGAGCGACGCGCTTGCAGTGTCACTCCTAGCGGGGCTGTTCGCCTCGCTCTGTTCGATTGTGCTCCTGTGCATCTCTCACTTTCTCATCGGCGCGCTGTGCATCATCTGCCTAGCGCTCTACCTCGTGAACTTTGCCCTCTTCGGCGTCACAGCCATCGGCGCATGGCGCGGCAGGGTAGGCGAGGGGCTCGGACGCGGCTTTGACGCGCTGTTCTCGTTCCTTGGCGTGACTGTGCTCCTGATGCCGGGCAAGGCTCCCGGCGGCGCTGCCGTGGCGCGATTTGGGCTCCTGCTAGTGGCCGGGCTTGGGCTCCTCTCGGTCAAGCTTCCTGGGACCATTCTCGACTCGCTGCGCGGCGGGCCGATGGACCCAACCAAGGTGCGGCTCGCCCAGGAAGCCGTGGCACGCTGGAAAGCCGCGCCAATCGACGCACCAGCCGTAGTCGACTCGCCGCCTAACCTCGCCGACTACCGCGAAGGAGACCCCAAGGCGCCGATCTCAATCGTTGAGTTCGCTGACTTTGAGTGCGGCGGCTGCCGCAATATGTACCCCGTGCTGCACGACGTTCTAAAGGAGTTTCAAGGCTCGTACACCTTCGTGTTCAAGAACTACCCGCTCGACAACGACTGCAACCCCGAGATCACGCAGCGCTTCCACATGTACTCGTGCACCGCTGCGCTCTTCACCCGCTGTGCCGGAGAGCAGGGGAAGCTCAAAGAGGCGATTGACCTCGTCTTCACCTCGCCGCTGCTTGAGAACCCAGACGGACTCACAAACCCAGAGATGCGCGACACCCTCAGCGACACGGCAGGGCAGCAGTTTGGGCTGGACGCTGAGGCGATCAAGGAGTGCATCCGCTCGCGGCGCTACGTCACCAAGCTCCAGGACGACGTGAAGGAGGGGCGGCGGCTGGGGCTCACCTCAACCCCATCAATATGGGTAAACGGACGGCTGGTTAAGGGAGCCTCTCCGGAGAGCCTGCGCGCGATCTTCAAAGAGATCCTTGCTGCACAGAAGAGCCAGTAAAGAAAAAAGAGGCCTTTTTAATCGGGCTTAACGTGAACGTGCACGTGCACGTAAACGTGAACGTGCCCGGGCGTGACTTCCTTCCTATCTCTTACGGTTCCGTCTGCGTTCACGTTCACGAGCAGGTGCACGTGCACGACCGGATAGCACCGAAGTTATCGGATTACTGGGGGATAGCCGCGGATAAATGTGTCTGTCCCCTTTTTTTCGTGCGCGCTACCCTACCCCTATGAAAGAGAAGGTAGCCCAAGAGATAGCTCGCCGCGTCAAGAGCGGCGAGGTGATAGGAGTCGGGACAGGCACAACGGTTGACGCAGCCCTGTCGGAGATCGGCAAGCGGGTGCAGCAAGAGGGGCTCAAGCTCGCCGTGGTGCCCACTTCGCTGCAGAGTGCGTGGCGCTGCCAGGAGCTTGGGCTCACGGTGCTTCACCCAGGCTACTGCGGGCACCTCGCGTGGGGATTTGATGGAGCTGACCAGGTCACCAAGGAGCGCTGGGCGATTAAGGGCAAGGGCGGCGCGATGCTGCAGGAGAAGATCCTCGCCAAGCGCTGCAAGAAGTTCATCATCATCGCTGACGACACAAAGCTCGTTGCACGGCTCGGAGCAGGGTGCCCGGTTCCGGTAGAGGTTATCCCAGAGGCCCGCATCCTGGCAGAGGAGGGGCTTAAAGCCCTCGGCGCGACAGAGATCACCATCCGTACCGGCTCAGGCAAGCACGGTCCAGTCATTACCGAAGCCGGGAACATCATCATCGACGCTGTGTTCTCGAATATCTCAGCGACCCTTGAGCGCGACGTGAAGTCGATTGTGGGCGTCGTCGAGAGCGGGCTCTTTATCGGCTACGCGCACGAGGTGCTGGTGGCGGGGGCAGCGGGGATTTCGTCGCTGTAGAGCGAAAAAGGGGACAGGCACCTTTTTCGCTAGCTGCCGCAAACCCGCTTAGTCTCAGTGGCGGAGCTGCCATTTCGGTAGGTGAACGCCCACCTAATATCAAAGCAGGGCTGCTGTCCCGACAGCTGGAATGTCTTTAGGGCAGCGCCAGCAGCATTAGGGGTGATTGCTTCGGTACGGTCCACGCTCGCTAACGTGTTAACCACCGCATACGTTACGCTAACGGGCCTCTGCCTCGAGGGCAGGTCAGGAGCGTTGAAGATACCCTTTAGAACCCATGTAGTCCCCCCGTTCTCGCGAGAGACATTCGCGACAAGCGTTTCACAAGCGCTCGCGAAGAAGGTCCTGACGGGCCTTGCAGGATCCCCCCTACTGGAGAGAGGGTCCTCCTGAAACAGCACCCCAACGCACGGCAGGTATCGGTTGGGCGGAGACAGAGGCTGCGAGTTGATCTCGGGAGAGATAAAAGTAGTCTCCTGCGGAGACAAAAGTGACCACTCTGCATCGTTGACTCCCATATCCGACCGGAAAACCGGCGAGGCGCCCGATCGCACCCGGATCTTCCAGGTCTGGTAATCGCGATAGGGCGGCACGAAGGCCTGGAATTTGAAAGTGCGGTAGGTTAGAGGAGAGCTAGAGACGGCGATCTCCGATGCTCCAACGACAGGCTTCCAAGACCAGTTAACGATCCTGCTTGAGATACTTGTGGAACTTCCGCTTCTTGCAGCTCCCGCGGGAAGATTCGCTGACATCGGACCCACGTCCGTGGCTGTAAGCGTGAGAGTAAAGACAGTTCCAGACGATGATGAGCCGACCTGAGTGGCGGAGCAGTTGTTGCAGACTAGGCTCGAAGCTGCAAAGTCCGTGACCGCCCTGTTGAATGTGACGGTGAGAGATCGGGACTGACGGGTTTCGGGCCTATCCTCCAACGTGAGGGTGGGTGTAAGAGGGTCAAGGCGCGTCCAGGTTAGCGCGTTGCTCGCCGCTACGTTCGCTCTCGCAGGCAGTGAGACTGAAACCTGCGGAGAGCCTTGCGCCACAATGACTGCTTTAAAACCGAGTGGGGCTCCTGGTCTCGGTGCAACAGCCTCGACGTAGCAGTTAATGCAGGCAAAAGAAGACGAGGAAGGCGCAGCTACCGGCTGCGAAAAATCTATATTGATAATTCGACGGACGCTATCGCTGTCTCCGCCAGAATCCGCAAAGCTAAGCGTAGGGGTCGGGGCAGAAGCCATACGGGCTGAGGGCCCCCCAGC
>OMIG01000079.1 GCA_900299035.1 Pseudomonadota bacterium | reverse complement strand
TATCGTCGGCAGCGTCAGATGTGTATAAGAGACAGATCATGCATCCCACCACCAGCAGCAGCCCCAAAGGCACTGCTATCTCCCGCCCTCCTATCGGCAGCCCCTTCACTGGCGCCCCCGGCTAGCCGACTCGCATGTTGCGCACTGGCGCCATCTGAATCTCGTGCTCCGAGCGCGCGATGTTCGACCGGGCAGTCCAGAGCTGCATCTCCAGCTGTATCTGGATCTGCTGCTGGAGCAGGGCCGCCAAGTCCGTTGTCGGATCGGGGATGACGCCGCCGCCAAAAGCGGCCGAGGCGACCTGACGCACCGCCGAAGTGGCTACTCTCGCCCACTGTCCGAGCGCGTTTCGTGGCTCTGGCGCGTAGCGCAGCATTTGGGATCCTCCCACCTGGATTCCACCGGCACCGAGCGACGAGGGTGAAGGAAAGAGCGTTGACGACATAGGCCTTTCTCCGAGAAAAGGGTTCACACCTTACTTCGCATCTGCCCCAGCGAAAGTTGCGTCACTCGCCGCGCTGCCGCTCACTCGGCAACTCCTGTCACGCGCACTCGCAGCCCGCCTTCGACAACCTCCACCGCTCCGTGGGCCAAGACGCTAGCGCCTACAACCATCGAGCACTCGAGCGGGAAATCCGCCCCAAGCTCGATAACGCTCCCTGGCCGCAAGCCCATGAGCTCACGCAGCCCTAGCTCCATCTCGCCCAGCTCAAGCCGTACCCGGATTGCGCTGCTGCACCTGGCATCTTCTGGAACATCATCCGGCTCAATTCTCATGTGCACACCCCCCTCCGATGACACGTACACAACACCCCTCTTTCCAATTTCAGGAAGCACCACCGGAATCTCTCGCAGCAACACCCCTAGGCTTTCCTGAGAGAGTCGATCGACCGCAACTGTCAGCCAAACCTGCGGGTCCGCACCCCAGCGCCCTTCCTGGGCCCCCACGAGCACCGTGGCGCCCTCAGAACAGGCTACCTCGCAGCAGCCTCCTTCGAGCTCAAGCCTAAAGCCGCTCCACTGCTCAAGCCCTGGAGCACCATCGCAAAGAACCGTGCTGACCGGCGCGAGCTGCGCCACGCGTTGGGAGAGACGCTGTGCCAGCTGCGCCTGCACGAGCGTCGCGCGCAGCGCGCTCGCTGCCGGCTCGAAGCTGCGCGGGCCAATCGCCACACCTTCGCCCCTTGCATCCACCAAGCGCGACCAACCACGCAGAGCAGCTCCATCTGCCAGGACCACCGGCGCGATCTCTCGGAGACGTCGCCCAGGCGCGATGGCAGACGCGAGCCACTCAAGCAGGGGCCGAAGCTCAGCCTCACGCTCAAGCCGCTTGCGGTTGCAAACCTCTAGTAAACCTCGCTGCACTCGCCCTCCGAGAGCAATTCGAGACAGAGCAACACCGCCTCAAGCGGCGGCTTGCTGCGCAGCAACGCGAGCCCTGCCTCAGCTTTAAGCCGAGCTTCAGCGCCAAGCATCAGGGCTTCAGGCTGAAGCTCCTCAAGGAAGCACGCCATTGAGTGCCTAGAGAGATGCTGAGCCGCCTTCCCTTCTCCAGGCGGCTGTTCACGGGGCTGTGCGCGAAGCGGCAGCTCTGGGCCCTTACGCCCGCCGTCGCGCACTGCTAGCAGCTGGCCGCCCAAGCGGCGCAGCATCGAAACTGCCCTCACCTACTCCTCCGCATCCATGCGATCGAGTCGCTGAAACCTAATCGGAGTCTCAGCGCGGCGCCGCAGCGCCTGCGCACCTACAGCCGCCACGGCACCGAAACAGGCTGCCATCACCCCGATCAGAACCCCGCGTCCAAGCTCTCTTTCAACGACCGGCGGCACCTGACTGTCCGCGTCAGCCTCTTCCTCGGCTGCATCGGGCAGCGAGGCCGGAGGCGCGCCTATGCTCACTGGCTGCGGCGCCATGCTCTTTAACACTGTAACTGCGGCGGGGCTGATTCCTGCGGCGCCCGCAACGAGGCTCGCGACCTCCTCGTTAGCTGCCGCGTAGCTGTCATCAACGAGCAGCAGCACCGAACCTGAGCCGCCCTCGCGCTTCTTTGAGCCGAAGAGCGGGTCGCTCTCAGGGAGATTGAGGTGAACTCTAGCCTCCAGAACGCCTGCGAGGGCCCCCAAGCTCTCCTCGATCGCCTGGGCCATAGCGCGCTCGTACCGGAACCACTGCTCCTGCCTGCTCGGAACGATGCCGCTCTTGGCCGAAGCTGCTCCCGCCTGCGATTTCGCGGCGAGCACGCGGTTGCTCTCAAGGAAGCCAAGCGCCGGAACGATAGAGTCTTGCGGCACAGCTATCGCCCAACGCCCGTCCGACTGCTGCACCTTGTGCGCCCCGAGCTGTGCCGCGCTGAGCCTGCTGACCACCCGGTTCGCGTCCGCCTCTCCCAGGTCGTGCAAGATCTGCTCCTCGCAGCCACACATGATGAGCGCAAGCAGCGAGAGAATCGGCGCGCAAGCTGCGCGCAGCGCGGCCCTACTGTTGGAGCAGCTCCGGGATCTGCTCCTCGAATCTCTGTTTAAGCATGACAAGCGCCCGATCATGAAGCCTCGATACCCACGATTTTGAGAGTCCCGTAAGCTGGCTTGCGATCTCTGTCAGCTTGCGGTCTCGAAAGTAGTACTGCTCAATAACAGTTCGCTCTTTCTCGGGAAGAGTTGCCACGATCTCACGAATTTTTTTCGAGTTGCGCTTGCTGTCGACCTGCTTCTCGATCTCGTCAGCAGGGGTCGTCATCTTCCTGCATGCGCCGCTGTGCAGGGCCGAGAGCTTGAAGGCTATGAGGCTCTTTGAGAGGAACGACAGCGAGTCGCGCGCCCGATCGCGCGCAGAGCGCCCGACGCCCGCATTGCGCTCGTCCACCTCGACGCGCAGGTCGTTGACCGCCTCCATGGTCTTCAAGACCCGATACGAGGCGCCAGAGTACTCGTTTGAGGCCCGTATGTGATCGATGATGGCGCCGCGAATCCGAAGAAAGGCGAAGGCCTTAAAGTTGCTGCCACGGGACCTGTCGAAGCGGCTCGCTGCCTCTACCAATCCTAGGTAGCCAGCAGAGACAAAATCATCGCGCAGCGCCTTGGGGAACTTGAGCTGCCGAATCAGCCTGTCTACGACCTCCTCAACGAACTGGTGGAACTCCAGCACCAGCTCATCTCGGGCCTGGAGCCTCTTCTGAGGCTGCCTCCGTGCAGGCCGGCTTGGGCGTTGCTCCGCGCGCTTCTTCGACACCCGTTGCGCGCTCTTCCCGCTCGTCTCCTGAGTACCGCTGCTTTCATGGCTCATGCCGGCTCCCCCTCCTTACAGGCTCTCCCTGTATGTTCGGAGGTCGAAAAAATTTGTTTCGTCGGTACAGCTTTGCGCGCCCGAGTATGCCACTAACGCCGAGAAGTTTAAGGTTTTTTATTCGTTCAGCGCGGCTTCACGCGGCAGCCCCGCAATCTTTACTTTTACTGATATTTCCGAGTAATCTCGCGAGATTAAGATTCCGTGGTGTTCGTATGTCGTTTCCGCTCATCCGCCCCCGCCGCCTGCGCCGCACTCCATTCCTGCGCGACATGGTGCGCGAAACTCAGGTCGAGGTCTCAGACCTAATCGCTCCGCTGTTCGTCGTTCCTGGAGAAGGCGTTGAGCGAGAGGTGTCCTCGATGCCAGGGCAGTACCAGCTCAGCGTCGACATGGCGGCTAAGAAGGCTGCGCGCTTCACGGATCTTGGCATCCGTTCAGTCATTCTCTTTGCGATTCCTGAGTCCAAGGACGAGGTCGGCTCGTCTGCCTGGAATCCGCACGGCATCATCCCGAAAGCCATCAAGGCGATTAAGAAAGCGTCGCCTGAGATGGTTGTGATAACCGACCTGTGCTTCTGCGAGTACACCTCCCACGGCCACTGCGGCGTAATGAAGGACGGGCACCTGCAGAATGACGCGACGCTGCCGAACCTAGTGAAGCAGGCGCTCGTTCACGCTGAAGCAGGAGCTGACATAATCGCGCCAAGTGGCATGATAGACGGAATG
>OMIG01000078.1 GCA_900299035.1 Pseudomonadota bacterium | reverse complement strand
GACACCAGCGCGCCTGCTTCGGATGCAATCAAGGCAACAGCGCCTGAGTCGATCGCTTGGCACGGCGAGTGCAGCGTGGCTGTCGCCTTGCGCTCGATTAAGTCGGTCATGTGGTGCTTGCCGGGAGTTTCGAGGTACGCGGTCAGCAGGTCAACGACCTCGACGTGCGGCGCGAGCTTCTCAACGAGGTCTGGCCGGTTAAAGACGAGCACCGGGCCTTGGCAGCCGGCGAGCGAGTGCCGCTTCCCCTGCCCTCCGCTGCGCACCTCGTCGTGCGAGAGAATGTACGACCCGCCGCCTCTGGTCGCAGTGTAGCAGTGGCCCCGGCGCGGCATGTAGCAGATCGTTCCGACTATCTGCGACCGGTCGTGAACCGTGACGATCACCTGGTACTGCTCTCGGGCGTCGATGTAGGACCGCGTGCCATCGATCGGGTCGAGCAGCACCTCAAGCTCGTAGTCGTTGGCGAAGTACTTTCGGTTGAGTGACTGGTCTTGCTCCTCCGAGAAGAAGCTGACGTGCGGGAACTTTGCCAGAAGCGCCACCTCAATGTAGGCCTGAATGGTCACATCGGCGTCAGAGAGCGCCGAGTGGAAGAGCGTGTCGCCGGGCTTGGCGTCATGGGTCGCCACGTCTTTCTGAATCTGGGCGCTGTAGGAGCCTGCTGTTGCAACGAACGGAAGAAGGTACGTGATGATTTCTTGAGGTGTAGTCATAGCTCAGGCCCGGAAGCCTACCAGAGAGTTGTGGCGCGCACGAGGAGAATTTCAGGCGACTGCCTTTACCTTGAGAACCGTAAAGCGGTCGTGGGGCGAGCTGTCGCCGAGCAGCTCAATCCGGTTTCCGAGCGACACCAGCTCGGGGCATCGCCGAAGCTGCTCCCGCTTTCCCGCCCCAACCTCAATCAGCAAAACGCCACCCGGCGCAAGGAACTCGGGGGCCTCCTTGAGGATTGCGCGGGTGTCGTGGAGCCCGCACTCAGACGAGAAGAGCGCCCCTATAGGCTCAAACGCTAGCTCTCGCTGCAGCTCAGCCGCGGGGTCAACGTAGGGAGGGTTTGCAACGATCAAGTCGTACGGCGGGCGGAACGCTGCGCGCTGAGAGAGCCAGCTACTCTCAACGAACGAGAGCTGCTCGGCTGCCCCGAGAGCTGCGGCGTTAGACCGTGCAACCTCGAGCGCGTTAGGGCTGATGTCGACTGCGACTCCCTGCGCTGCGACTCCGCGTGCTGCCAACTCAAGCGCGATCGTAACTGCCAGGCAGCCAGAGCCAGTGCCGAGGTCGACAAATGACACTGAGAGTTTGCCCTGTGAGGCGCGAATCGCCTCCTCGACTATCAGCTCACTCTCTGGCCGCGGGATGAGCACTTTGGGCGACACGCTGAAGCTGCGCCCGAAAAACTCTCGCTCGCCTAGAATGTACGCGACTGGCTCGCCACCGGCGCGTCGCCTGAGCATCTGCCGGAACATCTCGAGGCGCTCTCTCGGACACTCGTCTCTGAGCCGAGCAAGGATCTGCGTGCGTGAGACCCCGAGCGCACGAGACAAAAGAATCTCCGCGTCGAGCCTCGCAGAGGAAGAGCCGGCGGCAAGCTCCGCTTCGCCAGCTTGGAGCGCTTCGCCAACCGTTACCATGGCTACTGCACCGTAGCTTCGCCGCGCAGCGCTTCCGCCTGGTAGTACGCCACGACCGGGTCGATGAGCTGGTCGAGGTCGCCCCCGAGCACGCCGTCAACGTCGCTCACAGAGAGCTTTATGCGGTGGTCTGTGATGCGGGACTGAGGAAAGTTGTAGGTGCGAATCTTCTCGGAGCGGTCACCGGTGCCAACTTGGCTGCGGCGATCTTCGCGCCTCTCGCGCTCTGCCTCCTCAAGCTTGAGCTCGTACAGGCGCGCCTTGAGAACCCGCATCGCCTTCTCGCGGTTCTTGTGCTGAGACTTCTCGTCTTGCATCGCCACGACCAAGCCGGTCGGGATGTGGGTGATGCGCACCGCAGAGTCAGTCGTGTTTACAGACTGCCCACCAGGCCCGCTCGAGCGGTACACGTCGATGCGCAGGTCTTTCTCGTGCAGCTCGACTTCGACGTCTTCAGCTTCCGGCAGAACTGCCACCGTCACCGTCGAGGTGTGGATTCGTCCGGCTGCTTCCGTCTCAGGAACGCGCTGTACTCGGTGCACTCCGCGCTCGTACTTGAGTCGGCTGAACGCCCCGTCGCCGTGGACCATCGCGATTACCTCTTTGAGGCCCTTCGGTCCCGCGTCGCTGTAGCTCATGGTCTCAACACGCCAGTTACGCCCGTCGGCGTAGCGGGTGTACATGCGGAAGAGCTCGTAGGCGAAGATTGCGGCTTCGTCGCCGCCCGCACCGGCGCGGATTTCGAGGATGACGTTCTTGTCGTCGTTGGGGTCCTTCGGAAGCAGAAGCACTTTGAGCTGCTGCTCTAAGTCTTCCACTACCTTCGCCAGCACCTTCACCTCTTCATCCGCCATGGCCTTCATGTCGGCGTCTGATGTCGAGGCAGCAAGATCCTTGCTGCCCGTAAGCTCCTCCTGGGCCTTGCTGAAGGCGCGGAACGTCGTGACCAGGTCGGTCAGAGACTTGTACTCCTTGGAATACTTCTGGAAGAGGTCCCGGTCAGAGATGATTTCAGGCTTGGAGAGCTGCTGTGCTAGCGACTCGTAGCGCTCTTCAACCTCTTTTAGCTTGTCCCACATACTGCAACTCGTAGCTACACTTGCCCCTGGCGGCATGGCCCCTTTGGCTTTAGCGCGGCCAGGCATGAGCATCTCGCCCAGCCTCTTGGCCGCCTAAGCCCCTAGAATGGTTAGGGGCGCAAAACGGCACTATATCCTGCTATGGCGCCGGGATCCACAAAGCCCGACTCCCTGCCGGGAGAGGCAAGAAAAATGGCAGGTCCCCTTGAAATGACCCGGAACAGTGACCATATACCCACCGCACCGACGTCGTTTTGCTTACTTCCGGTCTTGGGGTAAGCTCCGGCGGCGCGTTCGGGGGGCTTTGGGTTAGTGCCCGCAGTCCCCCCCTAGAGGTGCAAAAAGAAACCGTTAGTTAAGGCAGGTGACGGCGGCTTTGATTCTCAAGGCCCCACCCTTTTCTACAATCGGAGGTAAAGAGTAATGAGCAGCAAGAAGAGCAAGATCCGGCCGTTGCAAGACCGCATCATCGTTGAGCGCCTCGCCCCTGAGGAGAAGTCAGCCGGAGGCATCATCCTCCCAGACAACGCTCAAGAGCGCCCGCAGCGCGGCCGCGTAGTGGCTGTCGGCAAGGGCAAGGTCCGCGAGGACGGCTCAGTAGTTCCTGTCGACGTCAAGGAGGGCGACGAGATCCTCTTCGGCAAGTACAGCGGAACCGAGGTTAAGGTAGAAGGCGCGGAGCTCCTCATCATGCGTGAGGACGACGTGCTTGGAGTAGTTCTGTAATTTGTAGCGTAGTTAACAAAGGAAAGTACCATGGCAAAGATTCTAGAGTTCGGCTTCGAGGCTCGCGAGGAGATCCTCAAGGGCGTAAAGAAGCTGGCAGACGCAGTTCGCGTAACGATGGGTCCCAAGGGCCGTGTCGTTGTCATTAAGAAGAGCTTCGGCGCACCGACCGTAACTAAGGACGGCGTAACCGTAGCGAAGGAGATCGAGCTCGAAGGGTTCGAGGATATGGGCGCCCAGATGGTTAAGGAAGTTGCTTCCAAGACCTCTGACATCGCCGGAGACGGAACCACGACGGCAACCGTTCTCGCTGACGCGATCTACCGCGAGGGCCTCAAGCTCGTGGCTGCTGGCCACGACCCGATGTCCCTCAAGCGCGGCATCGACGCGGCTGTAAAGACCGCTGTTGAGACCCTCAAGGGCATGAGCCGCTCGACCAAGGGCAAGGAAGAGATCGCCCAGGTAGGAACGATCTCGGCCAACGCTGACGCAGAGATCGGCGAGATCATCGCTGAGGCGATGGAGAAGGTGGGCAAGGAAGGCGTCATCACCGTTGAAGAGGCTAAGGGCCTTGAGACGACGCTCGAAGTTGTAGAGGGCATGCAGTTTGACCGCGGCTACCTCTCTCCGTACTTCGTCACCAGCCCAGAGCGCATGGAGGCTGAGCTCGACAACGTGCTCGTCCTCATCCACGAGAAGAAGATCTCGAACATGAAGGATCTTCTCCCGGTGCTCGAGCAGGTTGCTAAGGCCGGCCGTCCGCTCCTCATCATCGCTGAAGAGGTAGAGGGCGAGGCTCTCGCGACTCTCGTCGTGAACAAGATCCGCGGCACCCTCAACGTGTGCGCTGTTAAGGCCCCCGGCTTCGGCGATCGCCGCAAGGCGATGCTGGAGGACATCGCTGTCCTCACCGGCGGCAAGTGCATCACCGAGGACCTTGGCCTCAAGCTTGAGAACATCACGCTTCAGGACCTCGGCAAGGCCAAGAGGATCGTTGTCGACAAGGACAACACCACGATCATCGACGGCAAGGGCTCGGATGCGGACATCAAGGCCCGCGTCACGCAGATCCGCCAGCAGGTTGACCTGTCGACCTCCGACTACGACAAGGAGAAGCTCCAGGAGCGTCTCGCTAAGCTCGTCGGCGGTGTTGCGGTGATCCACGTTGGAGCCGCCACTGAGGTCGAGATGAAGGAGAAGAAGGCTCGCGTAGAGGATGCCCTCCACGCGACTCGCGCCGCAGTTGAAGAGGGAATCGTCCCTGGCGGTGGAGTAGCCCTCATCCGCACCATCGAGAAGCTTGACTCGCTCAAGCTCGACGAGGAGCAGTCCTTCGGCATCAAGATCGTCCGTCAGGCTCTCGAGGCTCCGCTTCGCACCATCGCGACCAACGCGGGTGCTGAGGCAGCAGTGGTCATCGAGAAGGTTCGCAGCAACAAGGGTAACTTCGGTTACAACGCTGCAACCGACACCTACGAGGACATGGTCAAGGCCGGCATCATCGACCCGACCAAGGTAGTGCGCACTGCCCTGCAGAACGCCGCTTCCGTTGCGGGCCTGATGCTCACGACTGAGGCCCTCATCGCCGACAAGCCGAAGGAGGAGTCATCTGCTCCAGCCGGCATGGGCGG
>OMIG01000077.1 GCA_900299035.1 Pseudomonadota bacterium | reverse complement strand
GTAATGGGCTGCGAGGGAAGCAGTGGCCGAAGCCCTGCCACCTCTGTCGAGCAGGCAGAAACGCTGCTCGTAGACTCAGTCTGGGATGCCCAGAACCTCAGCGGTTCAACGCTGCAAGCTGACGCAACGGCGCTGCTCGACTTCTGCGCTGGCAGCGCGCTGCGCGTGCAGGTGCGCAAGGTGATGCTCTTCTGCGCCGGCAGCCGCGCCGGGCACGAGGCTGACGGGCCGCAGATCATCCGCCTCGCGACGTGGCTGAGCGCCCAAGGGATTGAGCCGATCCTCTGCCTGACTGCCCCAGACAGGCTCGTTCAGTCGGCTAAGGGACGCCTGCGAGAACGTGTTGTCGGGATGCTGGTTGAGCCAAGCGACACGGCGGTGGAGCCGGTTGCCGCGGCCGCGTACCGGCAGTTCCTCTCTGAGTGCCTCGCCAAGCAGTGGGAGGTGTTCGTATGAAGCCCACGGCGCAGTCCTCGTGGCTCTTCTGGAGCGTCGTGGCGTTTCGGTGCGTCGGCGCAACCGTCGCGCTCACGCTGCTCAACGCGCTCCTGCCGCTGGGGACGCCTGTGCTGGCGCTGGCCTGGTTTGCAGTCCTCGGCATCGTCTGCGCCTCGCTCGCTTCACGCTCTCGCCTGACTTCAGTCGGCTTCTGCATCGCCCTGGCTGTGGCGACCTCAGCGCCTTCGCTGCTTCTGCACCTCACAAACTCCACGCTCTCGCTCGCTGGCCTTGCGTCGCTCTCGGTCGAGGGGCTCTCGATGCACCTGGCTTCTTGCGGCGCGGTGGCGGCGCTTGGCGCGCTGCTCACCTGGCTCTTCTGGCGCGCGCGGCGAGCCGTCACAGCAGAGGCGCTGGCGCTGCTCGCCGTCGCAATCGCCCTCTTCTCCGGCCACCGCGACTTCAACCTCGACCGCCCAAAGATCCTCAACACGATGGCGTGGCGGCTGGGGATCGACCAGCTCTCTATGCTGGTGAGTGTGGGCGCGGTGCTGCTCGTGGCGACCGTTCTGTACCTGTGCCTGGCCTCCCTGGCCACGCGCCCCCGCGCCGATGAAGTTGCCGTGACTCGCTCGTCCGGCAAGCGCCAGGCGCTCTTGGGAACTCTCGCCGTGGCCTTCGTTGCGCTGCTCGTCTTCGGCATCGAGAAGCTGCTCTACACGCACTACAGCATCGAGCAGCGCGGTCGAGTCGCTAACGGCGTCGGAATGCGCTCTGAGAACGGCGTAAGCCCGCTCACGTTTCAGTCTGCGCTCGGAAGCTCAAGCCAGCCCGCGGCGCTCGTTCGGCTCGAGGGCGACTACAACAACAACCCGTTTAGCCCGATGATGTACCTGCGCGAGACAGCGCTCTCCTCATTTAACGGAAAGGAGATGGTGTTCGCCGGCAAGGCGTTCGACACCGACATTCCGGTGACGAAGCCGCGCGACAACTTCACCGGCAAAGAGGACGAGGGGCTGTCGAACCGTGTGCCGCTCGTGCAGTCGGTGTACCTCTTGGCTGACCACGAGAACGCCTTCGCGCTCGACTACCCGGTTTCAATCGTTCAGCTCAAAAACCCCAAGCCAACTCGCTTCAAGGGATCGTACCGCGCGTACTCGGTCGGCCCGGCGTACAACCTCGCAGAACTCAGCAAGGAACAGGTCGGTGACCCGCGCTGGTCGCCTGAAGTCCGCGCTCACTTCCTTGAGCAGCACCCAGACCAACGTTACCGAGAGACAGCAGAGCGCCTCACCCAGGGAATCTTCAACCCGGTCGAAAAGGCGCAGGCCCTGGCGCGCTCGCTCTCTGAGACCTCAATCTACACCCTGACTCCGCGCCACGAAGTAAAGCCTGGCGAGGACCCTGTTGCTCCGTTTCTCTTCGGCGACCACCGCGGCTACTGCGTGCACTTCGCTCACGCCATGGTGTACCTGCTGCGCTCGCTCGGCATCCCGGCTCGAGTCGGCACAGGCTACCTGACGGACTTGAGCCAGGCCAAAGACGGCCACATCTTGCTGCGCATGAGCGACCGGCATGCCTGGAGCGAGGTCTACGTCACTGGCATCGGTTGGGTGCCATTCGACGTGCAGCCCGAGCAGGTAGAGAACCATGCCGAGACCCAGGTCGATGCCAAGATGCTCGAGGAGCTGATGGGAATCCTTCAGCCGGGCGAGGAGCTGCTCCCGCACGAGCTGACTAAGGACGAGAAGGGCGTCGAGGAAGATTCCGAGATCTGGCTGCCAGACCGCCGAGCTGTGCTCGCTACTGGGGCGCTGCTGCTCCTTAGCTTTGTGCTGCTCAAGCTCGCTCTGCGGCACGGGTGGCGCCTGCCTCTTTCGCCCCGCGCCAAGCTGCGCTGGGCCTACATCTCCATTAGCTCTGCGCTGTGCGACATCGGCGTCAACCGCTCCGAGGGCGAGACGCGGCTTGAGTTTGCTTCCAGGGTTCGCGCAGCGTACCTGGAGCCGCTGGCGCGCCTTTCAGTCGCTGAGGCCTACGCGCCCGGCTCGACACTCTCCTCTGACAGGCTGCGAAACGTCGTCGCCACGGTCGGCTCGCCTCTAGGCGGGCTGCCGGTGTGGCGGCGGGGCCTCGCTGCAATCAATCCAGCTTCGGTCATTAAGCTCTTGTCAGGAGGCGGATGGTAGCTCGACGTCTCCGGCACGCACTCCTGGCTTTCGGGCTGCTGCTTTCATCGGCAGCGCTCCTTTCTCCGAGCGCGCTGGCGCAGGATGCCCCTGCGATAGACGCACCGGGGGAGGCTATCGTTGATCCGCTCGACCCGTTTGACTTCTTCGGCACCGAAGAGATCGTCTCTTCGGCAGACGACGACACGAAGAGCGCCGACGACCTGATCCGGGACGGAATCCTGCTGCTGCAGCTCTACCGGCCGCTGGATGCCAGAACGAAGCTGCTCAAGGCTCTCAAGAAAGATCCCGAGAACTACCGCACGTACAACCTGCTTGCCGCTTACTACCTGATTCACGTCGGCCACTACCGGCTGGCGCTCAAGTACATCAAGCGCGCCGAGGAGCTGTTCGAGAAGAGCTACGGCAAGCCGCCCTACGCAAACCGCGAGCTGCGCAAGGAGCACAGCGACATGCTCTACTACTTGAGCCAGGTGCGCTTAAACCTGGACAACTACCAAGGCGCGCTCGATGTGCTCGATCGCTTCACATCGCTCGGGTACACCGCCGATTGGTACCCTGGCTCGCGCGCCTGGATCTTGATGAAGCTCGGAAACATCCAAGAGGCGATCCGTGTGGCGCGGGTCGGCGTGCTGGTCGGGGACGACGGAGCCAGAACGCTCAACATGCTCGGCATCCTGCTCTCTATGAACGACCAGCCGCAGGAGGCGCTTGAGGTGTTCCGGCAGGCGATCGCGTTTGAGCTCTCGCTCGGCAACGAGGGGCAGCCGGGCACGCCGCTCAACAACTCCGGCGAGGTGTACGAAGAGCTGTTCGAGGACGAGAAAGCAGAGTCGAGCTTCTTGCGCGCCACGTCGTACAAGGACGGCTGCGAGCACATCCTGCCCAGCCTCAACCTGTCGCTGATGTACGTCGACCAGCTTCGCTTCCACGACGCCGCTGCCGCCATGGACGGCTTCGACCGCTGCATGGCCCAGTACCCGCTCAAAAACAACGAGGAACACGTGGCGCTCGAGAGCCTCGCGCGCGGCCGCATCGACCTGCACACGGGCCGGGTCGATCGCGCCATCAAGCGCTTCGAAGCGGCGCTCGAAGGCACGCAGTGGTTCGGCAAGATAGGCACCAACCAGAACGACCTAGTCGTGGCAGGACTGATATCGCTGTCGCAGGCTCTCACAGCCAGGAACAACATCCTGCGCACAACCGTTCCGTTGTCGTGGGGCGAGTGGTACCGCGCCAAAGAGGAGATTGCATCGAACTCTCTGCGCGCCTGGTGGCTGATGCGCCGTGCCCGGCAGATGCTGATCGGAGAGCTCAACAAGATAGAAGACCTCACGGTCCGCAACACTGACAGCCTAGTGGAGTACCCAACGCTCGGCGACGCCCTCGCGGGGCTCTCGAACGCCGCCCTTGAGGCGCGCCTCGCGCAGCAGCTTAAGGTTGACCACCGCCCCGTGGCCCAGACCTACTACAAAGCCTACGCCGCCCAGCGCCAGCTCGGCTGGTTCGGCAACAGCGGCCCAAACAGCGACCTCGACGACGTGATCGACACGGCCCGGCCGCGCCTGGACGAGCTGCTCAAGACGCACGCGATGCTGCTAAGAATGGAGTCGCTCAGCCAGTCGGGGGAGCGCTACCGTGAGCTCGCGTACCGTGTTTTCTACACCGTGCCGGCTGAGCTTCGGAACCGCGGCTTTAAGCTGCCGGTGACCATTGAAGCCGCTGGCATGCCCTCGGGGCTCGCCTCACTGCTCGCCGACGGCCCTTTCCTGCCGGTCAAGCAGGGCTCAGGGCTGTGCGTGATACGGTCGCTGCCCTCGAGCGAGTCGCCCGCGGAGATAAAGCTCTCGTTCTCGTGCCCTGGAAACCCCTCCAAAGATCGCATCGTGGGGGATGTTGAAGCTGGGGCAGTTGTGAATAAACTATCCGATGCCCTGTTTAGGGAGGAGGTACCAAATGGCAGTGACAGCTGAACAACACGCAGCCGCCCAGCGGACAGTCTCAGGACTGTGCTCGGCTCTCGAACGCGTCATCAAGGGCCGGAGCGACACGATCCGGCTCGTCGTCGCAGCCCTCGTGGCGGATGGCCACGTGCTGCTCGAAGACTACCCTGGCTCGGGCAAGACCACGCTCTCGAAGACCCTCGGGCGGCTTATCGCTGAGGACGCCCCGGGCAGCTCGCGCTATCCGTCGTCTGCGTCGGACCCGATCCTGAGCTTCCGGCGCATCCAATTCACGCCCGACATGCTCCCTGGCGACGTCCTCGGCGTAAATATCTTTGACCCAAAGAGCGGGCAGTTTCACTTCATGCACGGGCCAGTGTTCGCGCACATCGTGCTGGCTGACGAGATCAACCGCACCGGACCGAAGGTTCAGGCCGCATTCCTTGAGTGCATGGCTGAGAAGCAGGTGACGATGGACAACGTCACCCGACCGCTCGACCAGCTCTTCTTCGTGCTCGGCACGCAGAATCCGCTCGACATTGCCGGAACATACCCGCTGCCGCAGGTGCAGCTCGATCGCTTTCTCTTCAAGGTGCCGATGGGCTACGTAGACGCAGCCACCGAGAGCGCAATCCTGGGCGGACATGCCGAGATTCGCCACGGCTCTGTGGCAATTGACCCTGTGTGCTCGCGCAGCGACATCCTCGACGCTCGGATCGCGTGCGAGGCGGTGCACATCCAGCCATCGCTGCGCGAAGCGATCGTGGGCGTCGTGCAAGCGACTCGCAACAATCCGATGATCCAGTTCGGGGCGTCGACGCGCGCGGCATTGATGCTGCAATCTGCGGTGCGAGCTTGGGCGGTTGTAAACGGACGCGACTACGCCACGGAAGACGACCTAGCCTACATAGCCCCGTTTGTGCTGCTGCACCGCCTGCGCTTCCATGCTGGCGCCGGGGACGCCAAGAAGGCCCTCCAGGCCCTCATGGCGCCGGTCATGGAGCAGCTCGTTCGAGCAGCCTAGAGCCGCAGTCGCTAGCAGATCCTCGCAGCCACGCGCGAGCGAACGCGCAAAGGGAGCGCCCTTGCTTGCTCACGGAGGCGCAAAAACCGGCTTTTTTGCCCCTGTTTCATGAAAAAGAGGGTGGTTCATTAAGCACTCGGCGGCTCGCGCCGAAGATTCCCCTATGCACTTGCTCAACACCCCCTGGCTACCCCTGCTGCTGGCCTTCTTGGCTGGGATGCTCACCCTAGTGGTTTTTCGCATGGCGCTTCCGTCGCTGCGTGGCCGCAAGGCGCGCCGAGAGGTTGCGGCGAAAGCCGCCTGGTTCCATGAGAGGGTTTTAGACTTCCGCGAGCGCGCGACCACGCTCGACCAGCACTCTGACGAGTACGTCGCTGTCTTCAACGATGACCACTGGTCCTCGCTGCTCAAGATGATAACCCAGCTCGAAACTGTAGACCGCCAGATTCAGCGGCTGCTCGCCTCTGGCAAGTCAGCAGATGCCGCCACTCTCTTAAACTACATCTGCGACTCGCGCCGCAGCTCCTCCATGGAGCAGGTGGCGGACGGCCTCGACGAGGTTGCCGAGCTGGTAAACTGGGAAGTCGTGGTCAACTCGATGCTGAAGCGAGTGCTCTCTAACCTTGAAGCAGCGACAACCTCAGTAGAGAAGGTTGCCGCCCTGCCCTCGTCTCGGCGTCGACAGCCCACCATCGTGACCCTCGCAGACTTAAAAAAGAGGCTGCTTGAGGACGACGCCTTTCAGACTGAAAGCTGAGGCTATCTTCAGGCGACCCGCTTTCTAGGGAGGCGGCCACGGCTGCCGAAGGAGCTGCCTTGCAGGCCGCAGGAAGCGTGTTTTCCTAACCCCCTGGACTTTCAATGCGCTCGCGGCAGAATGCCGCATATTAGCTATTTTTCGCCATACCACTGGGCAACGAGGAGTCGGGCGCACAATACACAGCTTGCAGCCCGGCGCTGACTTCGGACGGCTCTTAGAGCTAATGTTCCGAGCGGTATAGTTTGGTGGTCAGGAGTACTTTATGGAGTTTGAAAAAGAGAGATTCGAGCGCATTTCTCCCGAAGCTTCGCGAGATATATCGCTGCTTCAGGCCGGCGTGGATGCAACCACGGTGGCGTTAGGCGCCCTGCGAGAGGCTACGCTGTCACCCGGACAGATTCAGGAGCTCTCGAATATCCTCGATAGAGCACGCTCTGCTCACTTGGCTGAACAGCAGCTGCCAAACCTACCCGGTCTTGAGGGCGAGGTCGCAAGCGCTCGAGTGGAGCGACAGGAAGGCAAGGTCAATAACATCGAGATCCTGATGTACTGGGACGAGGGTTACAAGAGCTACGTGATACACCTGCCTCAGATCGACAGAGAGCCGCGAGAGAAGATGGAGAAGCTGGGGATAGCAGACTCGGTATTGCTGCTTCAGGATACTACTGAGCCTGAATTGGCTTTCAAGGTCGCATCTTTCTTGGCACACGGCGCAAAGGATCCGTACGAGCTGATGCTGAAGCTGACTAAGGATCTTCCGAACTGTTAAGCCACCCCCACCAGTCGGCGCCAAATAGCGCGCCGCACGCTAGAAAAGTGATGTTGGATCAGCCTGGGTCGTAATGCTGAGCCCGGCTGTGCCCGCTCCTGCTCCCGAGCTTGAGTTTCCCGAGGCGACGTCATCTCCAGCGCCTCCGCCGCCGCCACAGCTACCGCCGCCGCCACCGCCGCTGCGGTAGGCCGCCGAAACTGTTCCACTCGCGCCTGCAGCACCTCCTGACACATCCACCGTGCCGGCGTCCGTAATGGTTGGTGCGAGTAGGTGAACAATTCCCCCTCCTCCTCCTCCTCCGGCACCGCGGGATGAAGAAGCGGCTGCGCCGTCGCTCCCCGTTACTTCTATCCGGGCGCCGGCTGCGTTTGTAACTGAAGTCTTTGAGGCCAAGATGATAATGCCTCCGGCGCCGCCTCCCCCTCCTGTGTTGCCTACTGGGTCCTCGCCGTTGGCGGCGATCGTGCCGTTGTTCGTTATTGCCCCCGCTGCAAGGATTGTGAGCGTCCCGCCCCCATCCGAGCCAAACGAGCCGTAGCCTGTCCCGCCGCTACCACCGCCGAAGAGGCCAGGCTTGAGGATATTCTTCGCCGTAGAGGAGCTCATTCCGAACCCGGCGGGACCTCCGGCTATCAGCGCTCCGTTAGTCCCGTAACCGCCCAGCGAGCCTGCCGTTCTTCCCATCCCGAGCCCAGGGCCCGACGGCGCTCGAAGTGCCGCCTGAATTCCGCCGGAAGCGGCTGCAATTGAGCCAAGCTGCACTGACTGGTAGGCACTTGGCGAGACGGTGATCGTTCCGTCGTTGGTAAAGGTGCCGGAACATCGAATCGTCGCGCCACTCGGGACGGTGAGAGTAACTCCTGCTGCAACGCTACAGTCCGTGAACTGATTAACCGAACCGGCAGTGAAGCTGGTGCTGGAGGAAACTGCCAGAGGGCCTGAGGATCCGTCACCGTAAATGCGCAGCGAGCCGTCTGCTCCATCTTGGCCCACCAGGCTTGAGATGTTGCTGACCTTGGTCTCACCAGTACGGCACCGACGGTTGCGCAGGGTGAGATTGCCATCCGAGGTCTTCTTGCAGATGACAACTCCGGCAGGTGTCTGGGCCGTAGCCTCAACTGCTCCAAAAGCCACAAAACAGGCGATCACGCCAGCAACTCTCATAAGCGTCCTTGAGATAGATTCGGTCGTTAACCTAACCATCGCATACCAGGGAAGGGGGCGGGAGAGAGAAACGGGGTTAGACCAGGGGTTATTTTCTATTCTTTGTCCTTGTACACCCTGCCAATCGAGTGCACTGAAACATCCCTGACGCTCCCCTGCCCAGCTTCGTAGAGGTCTCGCATCAGCATGTCGAGCTCGTCCACGTCGTAGACGACTACTCCCAGTTCAACTTCCCACTTCCCGAGCATCCGCGCGATCCAACACACGTTGGCGTGACGCTGCGCGAGCGAGAAGAAGTCGTCGAAGCCGCTTCCGCCTAAGCCGTTGGTGGCCACCGATAGCACAAACCCCTCTCCGCCGATGCGTCGCTCATCGTATGAGAGGGCGAAGCCGATGATCACGCCAGAGCTCTGCAACTGGCCGAGGCGATAGCCGACCGTGGAAGCTGGAACTCCGGCGGCTTTTCCGACAGCCGCAACGGACGCCAGCGGGTCTTGCCTGAGGATGTCCAGGAGCCGCCGGTCAACTTCGTCGATGCCGGGGTGGGGCCGAGCAACTTGGTACTGCCAGCACCGCCGCCGACCGGGGCCGATGTGAGCAAGCCACGGCACAAACTGTGAGAGCTGCAGGATGGCAGAGATGTGGCGCTCGAGAACAATGTCCCCAAAGTCCCGGTCGAGCTCTAGG
>OMIG01000076.1 GCA_900299035.1 Pseudomonadota bacterium | reverse complement strand
TCGAAGGCCACCGCATCAAGGCCGCGGGCTGCGTCTTGCCGCTCAGCTTCAACCCCGACCTCGACCCAAACCTCGGGACGAGGCACCGAGCAGCGCTCGGCCTGACCGAGCGGTCCGATGCAATGGTGATCGTAGTATCTGAAGAATCCGGCTCCATCACGCTCATCATCGAGGGTCGCTTCTACCGCAACCTCGACGCTGCTGCGCTCCAAGAGCTGCTTGAGAGAAACTCCAGTGCGCACTCACCCGCGACGAAGCGCACGGTCTTGGCCACCGGGAAGGAGGCTTCATGATGAAGAACCTGGGCCTCAAGCTGGTGTCTCTGGTTGCCGCGACGCTGTTAGCGTTCGCCCTCCAGGACGCCAGCAACGCGAGCGTCGTGAGCCTGTTCGTGCCGATCGAGATTCGGAATCCCCCTGCCGACAAGGTGTTGGTTAAGCGCATGAAGCAGGGTGTTCAGATCACGATCAAAGGCCCGTCGTTCCTGATCGGTGAAGTGGCTGCCTCGCCGCCGCCGCTTCGCATCAAGCTCCCTGATGACGTAGAGGGCCGCTACACAGCGCCGCTGCTTGCGAGCGACATATCGCTTCCGCCGTCGGTGAGTGTCCTGACGCTTGACCCGCCGGAGGTCGAGCTCACCTTCGAGAGCATTGAGGAGCGTGACGTCAGGGTGGAGGTGCCCCAGCTCGGGCTCCTAGCAAAGGACCTCGTGCTTGTCGATATCGAGCTGGATCCAAAAGTCGTTACCGTGCGCGGGCCGCAGTCAGAGCTCAAGCAGCTGAGGTCGCTTGCTACTGAGCCCGTAGATCTTAGAGACATTAAGGAGTCGGAGTCGCTGACCCTCAGGCTGCGCAAGCCTGGTTCGCTTACCTCAACTTCGGTAGAGAGCGTTCGGGCGCACGTCACCGTTGAGCAGCGGCCCGTTGAGCGGCAGTTTGCCGCGCGCCCTGTTGAGCTTCGGGTCGGAGGCGACAAGAAGTGGGTTAAGTGTAACCCCGAGTCAGTCACCGTCGTTCTCTCTGGGGATCCGGGGAAGCTTGCAGAGATCGAGCCTGAAGAAGTGCTGCCGTTTGTCGCCGTCGACGGGCAGCCGCCGCGAGCCGGGAGCTTCTACGAGGTGCAGGTTGCCGCTCCGCAGGGGGTTAAGGTGAGCAAGGTTTCCCCGGTGAGCGTAACGGTTTGGTACGAGGGGCCCTCCAAAGCAGGACCGGCGGCGAAGGGAAAGAAGCGGTGATTTGTAACTGGAGCTAGGTGCATACTATGTCTGCAGAGAGAAAATACTTCGGCACTGACGGAATCCGTGGAGTTGCTGGCGCCTCGCCACTCGACCCAGAGACCCTGGTTCGCCTCGGCAAGGCGGTAGCGCAGGTCTTTATGAAGGGCGAGAAGAAGCGGCGCATCTTAATCGGCAAGGACACCCGGCTCTCCGGGTACATGATTGAGAGCTCTCTCGCCGCCGGCATAACGGCCATGGGCGCGGATCTCATGCTGAGCGGCCCCATCCCGACGCCGGGCGTTGCCTACCTCGCCAAGAGCATGCGGGCCGATGCAGGAATAGTGATCTCGGCTTCGCACAACCCATTCGAAGATAACGGCATTAAGATCTTCGGCTCAGACGGCTTCAAGCTGCCCGATGAGCTTGAGAACGAGATTGAGAGGCTGCTTGAGCCGGGAGTGCTCGACGGGAAGGCCTCGGATGCGGGGCACATAGGCAAGGCGGCCCGCATTAACGATGCAGTTGGGCGCTACACGGTATACCTCAAGGAGAGCTTCCCGCGCGAGCTCTCGCTTGAGGGCATAAAAGTCGGTTTGGACTGTGCGAATGGCGCGGCTTATGTCGTGGGTCCGCAGACTCTCACCGAGCTTGGCGCCGAAGTTGTCTCTCGTGGCGTTAGCCCGAGTGGCCGCAACATCAACGCCGGATTCGGCAGCCTCTTCCCGGAGGTGGTGGGAAAGCTCGTCGTAGAGCAGAACCTCAACGTCGGCATCTCGCTCGACGGTGACGCAGACCGCTGCATACTGGTCGATGAGAAGGGGCGGGTTCTTGACGGCGATGTGGTGCTTGCGATCTGCGCGCTCGACCTCAAAGAGCGCGGGCTGCTGCGAAGCAACTCCGTTGTTGCCACGGTCATGTCGAACTTGGGCCTCGAGAAGCTGCTGGGAGCCAACGGAATCTCAGTTGTTCGCACCGGCGTCGGTGATCGGGCGGTGCTTGAGGAGATGATTCGGCAGGGATGCCAGCTCGGAGGCGAGCAGTCAGGTCACACGATATTCTCCGACTTTTCGACGACCGGGGACGGCATGCTCACGGCGCTGATGGTGCTGGCGGTCATGTGCCGAAAGCAGCGGCCACTCTCTGAGCTGGCGGCGCCCTTCATTACCTTTCCCCAGAAGCTCATCAACATCAAAGTGAACTCGAAGCCGCCGATTGAGAGCATCGAGCCGCTGACCGCCGCCATAGCCCTCAAGGAGAAAGAGCTAGGAGCATCGGGGCGTATCTTGGTTCGTTACTCGGGCACCGAGAACAAGGTGCGCGTGATGGTTGAGTGCGAGGACGAGGAGGCCTGCAAGCGCCACGCGACCGATCTCGCAGGCATACTTGAGAAAGAGATCGGTGCTGTGTGAGCCGGGTCCAGTCGGGAAGCTTTGCGCCCTTTAGCGTCGGGTCGAATGACGCCGCATCGTGGCTAGCTCCGTCAGGGGCCGAGATGGCCAGGCTCGACCAGCGCACTATCAGGGCCGGAATTTCTTCGCTTGAACTCATGGAGCGGGCCGGCGCTGCCGTCGCCGCCAGCGTTCAGGCTGTTCTTGGCAGCAGCCACGGACGTGTGCTGGTTCTGTGCGGTCCTGGCAATAACGGCGGCGACGGGTTGGTGGTTGCTAGGCTGCTTGCAAGCCGGGGAGTCGCTGTCACAGCGACCGTTGTTTCGTCGCCAAAGTACTCGCCTGACTGCATTGAGCAGATGCGAAAGTTCGGCTCGGCCATGGTTGTTGCGGGAGCGCCGGATGCCCTCGCTTCGCAGGGGCTCCTGCGCGAGTGTTCGCGTGATGACTTTTCAGGCTGGCTCGCTTCAGCGGCAGTGGTAGTTGACGCGATTTTGGGCACCGGGCAGCGCCAAGCGCTGCCTGTCGAGGTAGCTGAGCAGGTCTCTGCGTTGGCGGCTGAGAAGCGGCGCCGCCCTGCGCTGCGTGTGGTGGCCGTCGACATTCCGACGGGCGTATCGGCCGACACCGGCGCGCTCGCCGAGGCGCACGTGTCCGCTGACTTGACGGTCGCTATCGAGTTTATTAAGCGGGGCTGCATGCAGTTCCCAGGACGCGCTGCGTGCGGCGAGATCGTGACTGCGCCGATCGGAATAGCCCCAGGCGCGGATGTCCAATTTTCGTTGCTGGAGGGTGCGGCACGCCCGCGCCTGTTGCGGCGGCGAGTTGACGGGCACAAGGGCGATGTTGGACGAGTGCTTGTGGTGGGCGGATCCGCTGATATGCCGGGGGCGCCCCTGCTGGCTGCGCTCGGAGCGCTGCACTCTGGTGCGGGCTTAGTCAGCCGCGTGTGGCGGCAGTCCTGGAGCGGGGTTGGTTTCTTGCCCGAGTGCATGAACGTTACGGTGCAGGGTGATGGGGAGTTTCTCGATGGCCGCGACGCACAGGCGCTAGCCAGCGCCGTGAGGGGCGCGGATGTCGTGGTAATTGGTCCGGGGCTTGGGCGAACCGCCGGCGTGCGCGAGTTCGTGGGGGCCATGCTTGAGCTCGTCAGGGCTGAAGGGCGGCGAGCGGTTGTTGA
>OMIG01000075.1 GCA_900299035.1 Pseudomonadota bacterium | reverse complement strand
GAAGCGCTAGGCTAAAGCAGCCAACAGCGCACATGAGCATGAGCGCGTAGCCGCGCGCCTCAGAGCCGAGCAAGACGAAAGGGTAGGAGACTGCCACGAGCAGGCACCACACGACACCCTGGAAGCCGGGCGCCACTCGCTTCGAAGCATGTCTCACAAGCAGCAGCGTCACCGCTGAGAAGATAACGGCGGGGAGCCGCATCAGCCACTCAGGCGCGCGGGGCCCCAGAAACCAGAGCCACAGAGAATTCAGGAGGTGGTTGTTGTCGTGGCGAATGGAGAAGAGGATATCGACGGGTGAGTGGGCCTGTTGGACGAGGAGCACCGACCACGCCTCGTCTAGCCAGAGCTCACCGTGGAGGGAGAGGAGCCGCAGCGCGACGCCTAGCGCTATTGCCAGGCGCACGGCGATAAACGAAGCGGCGGAGGGAGGCGGGCTGCTCTGCATGAGTCCTTTGGCCGTGGCTGTGTCGACCTAGCCTCACCAAAAACGGGAGCAAAAACGAGAGGGCAAAAAGAAACGGACACACCTATTCAGCGCTCGGCCGATAAATGTGTCCGTCCCCTCTGTCCGCAGGGCTACTTGCCGGCTTTCGGCGCCTTGCGGGTTCTCTTGTTGCGAGCCTTTATCTTCTTGGCATCGCGCGCATTTCTGCGGTTCCAGGTGATCTTGGTAGGGGAAGCCATAACACAAACTCCTAAACGTGTTGGGTGGGAAAAGCTACCGAAGAAGGGGGCTTAGGTCAACCAAAGGGCCCCAAAAGGGGGGTAAGTTGGCGCAAAGTGGGCACAAAGGCAGCCCTGGAGGCTGCGGCGCTAGCGCCTCATCCTAGCGAAAAAACTATCAGAAAAGCGCTCTCGCTAGATATCGAGGTTTCGAATCTTGAGCGCGTTGTCTTCGATGAACTTCCTGCGTGGCTCGACCTCATCGCCCATCAGAACGGTGAAGATCTGGTCAGCGTCGATGGCGTCATCGACCGTTACCTGCAGCAGCATGCGGTTGCTGGGGTCCATCGTGGTCTCCCAGAGCTGCTCTGGGTTCATCTCACCGAGTCCCTTGTAGCGGGTGATGGCCAAGCCCTTGCGGCCGCGCTGGTCGACCCAGTTTGCGACCTCTTCGAGGGCCTCGATCGTCTCGCGCTCACGGCCTTCGTCACTCGCGGTGATGGTGAAAGGCCCTTCACCGATCTGGCTCAAGGCGTCAGCGTAGACGCTGCGAATCTCGGCGATCTTCTCAGAGATCCAGAGGCGGCGCGACACGGTGGTGACGTACGTGACGCCTCGGAAGCGGGTCGTCACCTTGAACGCAGCCTCGTTGTCGTGGTCATCGACGACCTCTATCGTCGGCTCTGTCGGAACGCGAGTCTTGATTGCTGCCAAGACCTGCGGGACAAGGGCTGTCACATCGGACTTCTTCCACTGGGTCTCATTGAACGAAATGCCCGACTCGGCCATGGCGATGATGACGCGCTTGTCGACGCGCTCCATCTGGATCTCCTCGAGCGCTGGCTGAATGTCTATCAGGCGAACGAGCAGCGGCTTGATTGAGTCGGCGTTGGTCGACTTTCCGCCCTTAGCCTCGATCGTGACCCCCTCGACGCCTGCGCCGATGATGATCTCGGTGAACTCAATCTCGTTCTTCACGTAGCGCTCCATCTTGCCCTTCTTGAGCTTGTAGAGCGGCGGCTGCGCGATGAACAGGTGCCCGCGGGCGATTACCTCCGGCATCTGCCGGTAGAAGAACGTCAGGAGCAGCGTGCGTATGTGGCTGCCGTCCACGTCGGCGTCGGTCATGATGACGATCTTGTGGTAGCGGAGCTTCTCTACGTCGAAGTCTCCCGGCCCGATGCCGGTGCCGAGCGCTGTGATGAGGACGCGAATTTCCTCGAACGAGAGCATCTTGTCGAAGCGCGCCTTCTCGACGTTGAGGATCTTTCCCTTGAGCGGAAGGATGGCCTGCGCCTTCTTGTCTCGGCCCTGCTTCGCGGAGCCGCCGGCGGACTCTCCCTCGACTAGGAATATCTCTGCCTCTTCCGGGTTCTCGTTTTGGCAGTCTGCGAGCTTGCCAGGAAGCGCAGCGCTGTCGAGGGCTCCCTTGCGGCGCACGAGCTCTCTGGCCTTGCGGGCAGCCTCGCGGGCGCGAGCGGCCTCAATTGACTTGTTCACGATCGCCTTGGCGATCGAGGGGTTCTCTTCGAAGAACGCGGCGAGCTTCTCGCCGGCGATCTGCTCAACGAAGCCCTTCACCTCGCTGTTGCCGAGCTTTGACTTGGTCTGGCCCTCAAACTGCGGCTCTGGAATCTTGACGCTGATGACCGCAACGAGCCCTTCTCGCGCGTCGTCGCCCTGGATGCCCTCGCTGAAGCCCTTCAGAAGGTCGTTCTTGTTCGCGTAGTTGTTGAGCGTCCTGGTGAGCGCAGCCTTAAAGCCGATGAGGTGTGTGCCGCCCTCCGGGGTGTTGATGTTGTTGGCGTAGGTGTGGATGCTCTCGGTGTACTCAGAGTTGTACTGGAGCGCGAGCTCGATGCCGACGCTGTCGCGCTCGGCCTTGATGTGAATCGGCTCGGGGAAGAGCGGGCTCTTGGTCTTGTTGATGTAGGACACGAAGCTCTTGATGCCGCCCTCGTAGAAGAAGTCCTGCTCCTTGTCAGAGCGCTCGTCGATGACGGTGATGCGCAGGCCGGCGTTCAAGAACGCAAGCTCACGCACGCGGTGCGCGACGGTGTCGTACGTGAAGCCCTTCTGCTCGGCGAAGATGGTGTGGTCCGGGTAGAAGGTGACCTTGGTGCCGGAGCCCTCTGCGTCGCCGATGACTTTGAGAGCCTCAACTGGATCGCCGCGGCGGAACTCCATCATGTGGAGCTTGCCGCCCTGCTTCACTTCAGCGCGCAGCCACTCTGAGAGCGCGTTCACGACTGAGACGCCTACGCCGTGCAGGCCGCCGGAGACCTTGTACGCTTCCTTCTCAAACTTTCCTCCAGCGTGGAGCTTGGTCATAACGACCTGCACGCCGCTCACGCCTTCCGTTGGGTGAATTGATGTCGGGATGCCGCGGCCGTTGTCCTCAACCGAGACGGATCCGTTGGTGTGCAGCGTCACTTTGATCGTGGTGCAGTACCCGGCGAGTGCCTCGTCGACAGCGTTGTCGAGCACTTCCCAGATGAGGTGGTGGTAGCCGCGGTAGAACGTGTCGCCGATGTACATCGCCGGCCGCTTCCGCACGGCCTCAAGGCCCTCTAGAACCTTGATTTGTCCGGCATCGTACACAAGTCCAGCATTGCTTTCGGTTGACGCGGTGCTCATTGGCTTACCTCAAAACAGGATAACTGCAAAAGTTTAGGATACTTAGATGCTCTTGGCAAAGCCCAAACCGGCGCCAAATTATATTTTTAACATCCTGATTTCGCTATGTTTTTATTCGCTTAATCACTGACTGCTAAGAACCCGATTGAAAGGAGGTAAAAACCTCGGAAAAATTGAGTTTTTTGTGCGTTGGGGTCCTGCATCGGTGACGGGTCATCTGCATTCCCCGGTCGCCCATCTGCTGTGTCCGACCGATCGTCACACCCTGCTCAAAAGCGCTTTCTTTTCTTAAGCGGCGTTGCAATCACGACGAACCAGGAACTTGAATATAGAATCGGGGGTGCGGGCATGAACACTTTTGATAGCGAAATGCGCCAATGCGACCGGGCGGACGCCTCTCTGGGGCGGCGCATCTCTGGCGGACTTCTGTTGCAGCTTGCCGGCGTCTTCGTCCTTTTGGCGAGCTACGCTCTCCCCTGGATCGATATGCGCCCTCTAGCATCTTCAACGATCAGTGGGTTTGGAACGTTCAGCTTCAGTGCTGGTATGGTTCTGCGTCTTGGCCCCACCGCGAATCTGTCCGAAATGGCGATTGCTTTCGAAATCGTCAAGGCTTTCTGCATCCTCTTCGCAGCCCCCATTCTGGCGGTCATCGGCGGAGTGTGTGTTCTGCGGAACAAGTCGTGGGGCAGGCTGCTCATGGCCCTTGCCGGCACATATTTTCTGGCATGGTGCGGATACGACTTTATTCGTCACGGCTTCTCATTCAAATCAACTCAGCTTTCTGGCGTGGTCGGATTCATAGCCTCTCTGGTGCTGACGGTGCCTTTTTTCGCGCGTTTCGAGCCGATGAAAAAAAAGATGGCGGCTGTTCTAGAGGTACGTTGTGTTCGAGTTCCTAGCTACGTTCCCAACGTAGCCCTGGCGGGAATGGTCGTGTTTCTCCTTGGGGGAATTGGGGTGGCTAATTTCAATTTGGCTTTTTCTAATAAACAGTCTGCAGAAGCAGACGTAAAGGCGCCTCCCTTCGAAAACCTTTTCAACAGGCAGGACGCGCCTCCCCCGCCGCCGCCTCTTGCCCTAGGGCAGCCGGCGCACCCTGCGCCAGGTATTTCTGTCCCGCGGCACCAGGATTCGCAGCCAAGAGAGTTCATCCCAGTAATTGTGGGCGGAGATCCGGGAGAGGCAGAGAGCCTTCGGGTAAAGGGGGACGAGTTCCATGCTCAAGGAAATTACTATGAAGCAGCTCGTTTATACGAACGCAGCGCGGAGATGGGAGATTTAGAGGCGCAAGTTGCTATTGCAGTAGCTTACGATGCTGGAAAGGGAGTTCCTCAAAATACTATCCGAGCCGCCGGATGGTACCGCTATGCGGCAGAGCACGGGCACTCGTTCGCGCAATACGCGATCGGTCAGTTGTACCGCTCCGGTGATGGCGTGCCAAAAGATTTAGAGAAGGGCAACCTTTGGTTGGCCCAATCTGCTGATCAGGGAGATAAGTACGGGCTTTTCGAACTGGGCAGAGTCTACGAAGAGGGTGACGGCGTTGAGCGAGACTACCCAAATGCGTACGAGCTTTACCTCGAAGCTTCAGAGAAGGGCAATAAGGAGGCCACCCGAAGGCTTAAAGCCCTCGAGCTAAAACTCTCTCAGGAAGACCGGGAGGTCATAGACCAGAGGCTCGCCTCCCAAAAGGATCCGGATTATGAGGAATAGCCAAGAGCTCTTACTGACTAAGCTCTGGTTCGTGTGAATGAATAGTCTAAAAACGATCCTAGTAGGGGTTCGAAGAATTCGTGATCCGCGATTTCCATCGGCGCTTTCAGTGATTTGTCAAACCGAGGTCTTCACCTCCGCCACCACCCCGTGCTCAACCCGCAGCACCTGCAAGTCCGGCGCCTCGGTTATCTTTCCGCTTGGAGCAGCGGTGCCTGTCACGATGAGCTGCCTCGGCTTGGAGAGCAGCGCCGAGAAGAGCCTCTCGGAGCGCCCAGCGTCTAGCTCTGAGTCAACGTCGTCGAGCAGCACCACAGGCGCCTCACCGGTTTGCCCCTCTATCAGGTCTATCACCCCGAGCTTCATCGAGAGCACAACGCTCCTGGTCTGCCCCTGGGAGGCGTACGCCCGGCAGTCGACTCCGGCTATTGAAACCTTCAGATCGTCGCGATGCGGGCCAACTGTGGGGCTCTTAAAGGCGATCTCGCGCGGGGCTGCCCGTTCGAGCTGCTCAAGCAGCGCCTCTTTCGGCGTCTGACCATCCCGAACCAGGTCACTCTCGAGTGAGAGCTCAAGAATTCCGTCGCTCGGGGCGTACTCTTGGTGAAACGAGGCTGCCCTATCACGCAACGATGCCAGAAAGTTAAGCCTGTTATCCACAACTTTTCCACCGTAATCAGCCAGAAGCTCGTTCCACGGTAAAAGCTGTTGATAACTTGTGCCTTGCTGCTTTAAGAGCGCGCTCTTGCTGGCTAAAGCTTTCTGGTACGACATCAACGTTTGGAGGTACGAGGGGTTTAAGTCGACCATGTGGCGGTCGAGGAACTTCCTGCGGTTTGAGGGTGAGCCCTTCACGAGCTGCAGGTCAGCGGGCGAGAACGACACGGCACGCAGCCGACCGAGGAGCTCTGCGATCGACGGAAGGGGGTTTCCGTTGAGCTGCGCCGAGCGCTCGCCAGCGGAGAATATTAAACCCAGCTCCTCGGTTCCGTGCTTGTGAGAGACGGTGCCGAAGACCGAGCACTCCTTGCCGCCAAAGCGCGGGAGCTCCGAAGCTGAGTTGGTGCGAAACGAACGGGAGCCGCTGAGGAGGTAGATGGCTTCGAGCAGGTTTGTCTTGCCGTTGCCGTTGAGCCCAGTGATGAACACCGCGCCTGGCGACAGCGTGACCTCTTGGTCACTGAGGTTCCTAAAGTTGTAAACCTTGGCGCGAGAGACGAACAACCGTGCGCAAGCTCCTTGCTATTAGTCTAGCCGGAGCGGCATCACGATGCCGATGCACGACTCGTCTGACTCTGTGTAGAACTTCCCTGGGCCGGTCTCGCCGTTGAGCTCCATCACAAACGGCTGGCTCTCGCTGACAGCGGCGAGCACGTCGATGATGTAGCGGGCGTTGAATCCGACTGAGAAATCTTTTCCCTTGTACTGAACTTCGAGCTCTTCGAGCGCCTCTCCGACCTCTGGCGACGAGCTTGAGATCTTCACAAGGTCCTTGAAGAAGTCGAAGCGAACGCCCTTGTTCTTGTCGCTCACGACGAGCGAGACTCGCTTGAGCGCCTGCGCGAGTTGTGAGCTAAGCACGGTTATCCTCGTGCCGTCGCTCTTAGGGAGAACCTGCTCGTAGTTCGGGAACTCGCTGTCGAGCAGCCGCACGACGAGCTTCCACGCCGGGCCCTCGACAACCATGAAGCCCTCGCTCACGTCGACGCCAACCGGAACATCACCGGCTGTCTCGAGCGCCTTGCGAACCTCTGCGAGGCCTTTGCGCGGAACGATCACGTGGTCCGTTGCGCCATCTGCCTTCTTCTCGCCCTTGCGCGCGAGGCCTGTGAACTCAACTCCTTCGAGCGGCCGAGTGATGAGGCCGAGGCGATGCCCGTCTGTTGCAACCATGCGCAAAGCAGTTGCCTTTCCTTCCTTGGCGATCTCGAGGCACACGCCGTTCATGTTGTAGCGCCCCTCGTCGAGCGAGACAGCGTAGAGCGTCTTGTTGATCATCTCAGTGAGCGTTGTTGCCGGGAGCTTGCACTTGGTCTTGAGCGAGAGTCCTGGTGGAACTGGGTACTTCTCAGCGCCGAAGCCAACGATCTTGAGCTTTGACGAGCTAGCGACTACCTCGACGCGGTCGCGATCAGCTGCGCGCACCGTCACGTCGCCTTCCGGAAGCTCGCGCACTAGGTCACCGAACACCCTTGCGCCAACTGTGATCGAGCCTGGCTTCTTGACGGTTGCTGGGCCCGAGGCGATCGCTGTGACCTCGAGGTCGCTCGCTGTAACTTTGAACGACTTCCCTTCGGCTGAGAGCAGGAGGTTGCCGAGTATCGGCATCGAAGACTTCTTCTCGGCTATGGCGAGAGTGATGTGGAGAAGCTTTGAGAGTTCGCTCTTCGGTATCGTTATCTCCATGTCGGTTCCCTGTCTTTCATTAAATTAGATATAGGTAGTGAATAGTACATAGGGCAGAGCATTTTCCGGGGATAACTGGCCTAAGCTACCGCACCAACTCGCCATTTACTGTTCATAACCGGTGTGGAAAACCTGCACAACTTTTCGATTTCTCAACAGCGCCCAAAATTGCCAACAGCGGCGGCGAGATCTCAACGGTCCAGCACCAGCTTATCCACAGGTTTCTGCCGGGCTCGACTTTATACACCGATTGAGCGGCGCTTTAGCCAAAAAACTGCTCCCGTTCAGCGCCCATCAGCGTGCTGTTGAAAAGTGTGTTGAAAAGGGGTGGATAGGAAGCGTAATCAACATGCCGACAAAACCTGTTGGTATGTCGTGTAAGTAGTTGATTTGAAGCCTATTTATCCAAATATCCGCTTCTCGATTTCTTCAACAAAAACCTTCGTCTGGGCATCTGTGGATAACTTTGTCGACACGACCGTTGCGGCGTGGATGACGCTTGAGTGGTCGCGCCCGCCGAAGTGCTCACCGATCTCGGGGTAGGAGGCGGTGGTGTGCTTACGGCACAGGTACATCGCTATGTGGCGAGGGAATGAGAGGTTCTTAGTTCTGCGCTTGGAGATGATGTCGCTGACCTTGATGCTGAAGTGCTGAGCAACGGCCTTCTTGATGTCGTCGACGGTCACGTTGACTACCTTCGGCTGCAGGAGCGGCTTGAGCGCTGCGCGTGCCATCTCCATTGAGATCGGAACGTGCTGAATGGTGCTCACTGCGTGCAGCCGTGTGAGAGCCCCTTCGAGCTCCCGCACGTTTGAAGAGATGCGCTCAGAGATGAGGTGAGCGACCTCTTCTGGCAGGTTGAAGTCGTCGTTGAGCGCCTTCTGCTTGAGGATCGCAACGCGAGTCTCGAAGTCAGGCGCCTGCAAGTCAGCGGTCAGGCCCCACGAGAACCTGGTCTGGAGCCGCTCCTCGATGCCTGGGATGTCTGTCGGGATCTTGTCTGAGGTGATGACGATCTGGCGCTTTGCGCTGTAGAGCGCGTTGAACGTGTGGAAAAACTCCTCCTGCGTGCGCTCTTTTCCGCTGATGAACTGGATGTCGTCAATCAGCAGCACCTCGATGGTGCGCAGCTTCTTCTTGAACTCTTCCATCTTGGCGTGGCGCAGCGCCAGGATGAGCTCGTTCGTGAAGGTCTCCGAAGACATGTAGAGCACGCGCGACGACGGGTTGCGCTCGAGCACCGCGTTGCCGATTGCGTGCAAGAGGTGCGTCTTGCCGAGCCCCACGCCGCCGTAGATGAAGAGCGGGTTGTAGCTCTGGCCGGGCTTCTCCGCGACGCGCATCGCAGCGGCGTGGCAGAACTGGTTTGAGTTGCCGACGACGAAGTCAGCGAACGTGTAGCGGGGGTTGATGTTGTTGTATATCTCAGGGATTTCGCCCTCTTGCGGCTGTGCCGACGCAGCGGCTGATGCAATCGCCTCGGGAGAAGGCTTTACGCGCTTCACGACGAAGGGAGCGGCGGGACGCCGAGAGGAGCTTGCCTGACCGGGAGTGTCCCCAGAAGGCGAGGACCCAGCCTCTCGCGGGATGATCGAGAGGGTAAGCTCTGAGCACTCAAGGAAGTGGGCGAGGCGGTCACGCAGAGCGCTGGCGAAGTTGCTCGTGACGTAGTTGCAGACGAGCCTCGAAGGGCCTCGAACAATGACGCGCTCTGGGGTCGATGCGGCGACGTCGACGGTGAGCGGCTCGATGTAGGCTGTGACGATGTGCTGGTTCGTGTTGCCGCAAACCTCAGCGATCGCGAGCGCCCAACCTTGGTCGATCGTTGCGCGCAGCGAGGACGGGCTATCAACGCCGTTTTGGGCCGAAAAATTTGAGAAAAAGGAGCGATCCGATGAATCGGAGCCGTCGGTCGTCGGGGCTGTGCCCTCGTTGTCGAGGCCTTCTGAGGCGTTGCTGCCGCTCATGTTTCCCAATCTCGAACGCTTTGATCGACCCGCGCTCCTTGCGAAAAGGCGCAGCGCGCGCCCTGACGGAATTAGCTCAATCGAAAAACTCTTGCGCGGCGGCGCGGGACAGAAGCCTCGGGGCTCGCCGGAGAGAAGGAGGTTTATAGTACGAGGGGATTATTTTACAAGAAGCAGTTTCGGGTTTTTTCTCCCTCTGCTGGAGCGTGGAGAGTACGACAAGAGCGGAATTAATTTCAAGTCACTTAAAGTAAAAAATTGGCCGGTTCCAAATCCCCACAGGTGCCCAGAGCAGGCTGCGCGTTAAGTTTGCCTTATGGGCGAAGATCTTATACAAGAAGGGCGCTCATTGGGCCCCTATGGAAGCACACTATACGTACCTAACATCGCTGGGCATTCACGATGCCAACACGCAGAAGATGCTGACAGCGGCAGCCTTCGGGTTGGCCCTGCTCGTGATCGGCGCCCAGAGCGCTCGGGTGCTCTCCCGCAGGAGGGGTGCGAGGGGTGCTCACGAGGCAGCAATACCGGAAGAAAAGATAACGATTTCAGGTGTTTTCGACTTTTTCATCGAGAGCTTCGTTTCCTTTCAGGACTCAATCCTAGGCAAGGAGAACCGCAAGTACCTACCGGTCACCGGGACGGTGTTCTTGTACGTGCTCGTGCTCAACATCATGGGACTCATCCCCGGGGTGCCAGCTGCGACGACCAGCGTGTGGACCACGGTTCCTGTGGCGATCTTTATCTTCATCTCGTTTAACTACTTCGGGATTAAGGAGCACGGGGTAGTTCACTACTTTAAGCACTTCCTTGGCCCAGTGTGGTGGTTAGCTTGGTTCATCCTGCCGCTTGAGCTTTTCGGGACTGTGCTCCGTATCCTCACGCTCAACCTCCGTCTTTACTGGAACATCAGCGCGGACCACTTGGTGCTTGGGATCTTCACCGACCTGGTTCCGTACGTGGTGCCGGTGATTTTTTTAGCGCTGGGCACGTTCGTCTGTTTTATGCAGGCCTTCGTTCCCACTGTTCTCACGATGATATACATTATGCTCGCCACGTCGCACGAAGAGGGCGCCGAGCACCAGCACAACCACTAACCGCTTTTGGAATCGTTTAGGAACCTGTTTTCAACAACAAGGAGAATAAGATGAAAACACTGCAGAAAATCGCGAAGGTATCGACTCTCGCTGTAGCAGCTCTCGTGGCAGCTATCGCTCCAGTTGCAGCTTTTGCTGAGGAAGCTGGCGCAACGGGCAGCTCGGCTCTTGGCCCAATCGGCGCTGGTCTCGCTATCGGCATGGCAGTAATCGGCGGCGGCATCGGCCAGGGCAAGGCTGTAGGCGCAATGCTTGAGTCGTTCGGCCGTAACCCGTCAGTTGGCGGCAAGCTCCTCGCGCCGATGCTCATCGGTATGGCGCTGATCGAGTCGCTCGTGATCTTGGCGTTCGTAGTAGCGCTCAGCTTCACGTAAGACCGACACCAAGCACACATGCTTGAACGAGAAGGGGCTCCTTGCGGGGCCCCTTTTCTTTTTTCGAGCGGTGTCTTTATGCGATTGCGAAAGGCGCAGCGATAACCCAGGAGCGCCGGCTTTCTAGCCGGCAGTGAAAGGGTTGGATTGGCTGCGCGGCTTTGTCGGGGAGGTCAGCTCAAGAGCTGATGAGCCGAAAGGTATATCCTCGATCCTCTGGCCCCTTCACTGCCGGCTGGAAAGCCGGCCGTACGGAGAGGCGGGCGGCTAGCCGTTTCGTAGGGGCGAGAAACATCTAGGCTACGGAGGAGCGGGCAGCTCGCCCACACGATCTTATCCACAACCTTCCACACCCTATTCACAGCTTTCGGTAAAACCTGTTGGTAAACTGCGTAAGTACCATGCTTAGATTGCTAATTTATCCACAGCGCCGCGGCTAGGTTTAAGCCGCTTAAAACCTTATCCACAGCAGGCTGTGGACCGTGTGGGAAGATTGGGTAAGTGATCGATCTCTGGTGAAATCAGCGAGTTGAGAGGCTCTACGAAGCTGCGTGCTGAGCTTCGAGCCAACGCTCGGCGCCGATCGCTGCCATGCAGCCGGAGCCAGCCGCCGTGATCGCCTGGCGGAACACGTGGTCCTGAACGTCGCCGCACACGAACACGCCAGGGACGTCGGTCTCGGCGGAGTCGGGCTTGTGGAGCAGGTAGCCGTTGTCGTCCATCTTGAGCTGCTCGGCGAAGATCTGAGAGTTGGGGGTGTGCCCGATAGCCACGAAGAGGGCGTCGGTTTTGAGCAGAGACGTTGAGCCGTCCTTGGTGTCCTCCAGGACGAGGCCCGTGACCCCTATCTGCTTGTCGCCCTGCACCTCGGCGACGTTCTTGTTCCACACCATCTCAATCTTGGGGTTCGAGAGGACGCGCTGCTGCATAATCTTTGAGGCGCGCAGCGAGTCGCGGCGGTGAATGAGGTAGAGCTTGCTGGCGAAGCGCGTCAGGAACGAGGCCTCCTCGCACGCTGAGTCGCCGCCGCCAACGACCGCAATTACCTTGTTGCGGAAGAAGGCGCCGTCGCACGTGGCGCAGGTCGAAACGCCGTACCCGAGCAGCTCGCGCTCGTTCTTGGCGCCGATGTACTTCGGGGCTGCGCCGGTTGCGATAATGAGCGAATCGCAGGTGTAGGTGCGAGACTGCCCCTTGAGCGTAAAGGGGCGCTTTGACAGGTCTGCCTGAACGATGGTGTCGACCTTGATCTCGGTGCCGAAGCGCGTCGCCTGCTTCTCAACGAGCTGCATGAGGTCTGGGCCCATGACGCCCTCGGGGAAGCCGGGGAAGTTCTCAACGTCAGTGGTGGTTGTGAGCTGTCCGCCCGCCAGCGGGCCGTGGATCAGCACCGGGCTCAAGCTTGCGCGCGCCGTGTAGATAGCCGCCGTGAGACCGGCTGGGCCCGAGCCAAGAATGATCACTTTGTGGTGGGTGGCTGCTGCTGTAGGATTGCTCATAAGGCCCTGGTTTTTCAGTAACGGTATGCCCGAGTATCATAGAATCAAAAAGTTGCTGATTGCAAATAGAGGCGAGATCGCCCGGCGCATTAACCGCGCTGCGGCAGCCATGGGGATTGAGACCGTGGCAGTCGTGTCAGACCCAGACCGTGGCTCCCTCGCCGCCCAGGAGGCAACTGAGTGCTACGAGCTGGGCGGGAGCACCGCCCGCGAGTCGTACCTTGACCAGGGGAAGGTTCTCGAGGCTGCCCGCCGGACGGGGTGCGACGCGCTCCACCCCGGGTACGGGTTCCTCTCTGAAGACGGCGACTTCGCAGAGCGAGCTATCGCGTCGGGGCTCACCTTCGTCGGCCCGTCCCCGAAGAGCATCCGGGCGCTCGGGGTCAAAACGGCAGCGCGTGACGCAGTGTCTCGGGCCGGAGTGCCCATAACCCCTGGGAGCGACGGCGGGAAGAGCGACTCAGAGCTTGCCAGCGCCGCAGAGGTCATCGGCTTCCCGGTCATCATCAAGGCCGCAGCGGGCGGCGGCGGCCGCGGCATGCGGATCGTTCACGCGCCAGCAGAGATGCGCGAGTCCCTGGAGCGGGCGAGGGCGGAGGCGCTCAAGAACTTCGGCAGCGAGTCAGTGTACATCGAAAAGTTCATCGTGGAGCCGAGGCACGTCGAAGTGCAGCTGTTTGGCGACAAGCACGGAAACCTAGTGCACTTCGGCACCCGCGACTGCTCAGCGCAGCGCAGGCACCAGAAGCTGGTCGAGGAGGGGCCTGCCCCTTTCCTAGACCCAGAGACGCGGGAGAAGATCCACGACGCTGCGATCCGGGCGGCGCGATCCGTGGGCTACTACAACGCTGGCACCGCAGAGTTCCTCGTGCGCGGAAAGGACTTCTACTTCCTAGAGATCAACACCCGCATTCAGGTCGAGCACCCAGTCACTGAGATGGTTACGGGCGTTGACCTGGTGCAGCTCCAGCTGCGCGTGGCGATGGGCGAGAAGCTCCCGATGCGGCAAGACGAGATCTCGTTCAACGGGCACGCCATTGAGCTGCGCATCAACGCTGAGGATGTGATGGAGGGCTTTCGCCCAGCGGTCGGGACGATTGAGCAGTGGACTCGCGGCCCAGCGACGGGAGAGGTGCGCGAAGAGTGCGGCTACCGGCCAGGCGACTCGATACCGCCTTTCTACGACTCGCTCATGAGCAAGGTCATCGTGCACGGGGCGTCTCGCGCGGACGCGCTCTACAAGACGTTTCAGTTCCTCAAGGGGTACCGCGTGACGGGAGTGCCCACAACTATACCGTTTCACGCCTGGATCCTGGCAAATCGTGAGTTTCAGGAGCGCGGCATCGACATCGGGTACGTTGAGCGAATGTTTAAGAGAGAGGACGCTGAGCGGGCGCTCGCGCTGCTCGCGAGCGACCCGTCACACAGGGGCGCAGGGTTTACCGAGACCGTCCCAGGAGCCAACGGCGATCCCTCCGTGCAGCTCACGCACGAGGAGGGGGGGACGTTCTTGGCACAGCCTCTCAGGAGAGAAGGCTCACTCGCTGAGAGCGCCTCCTGGCGGAGAGCAGCTAGCCGCGCCGCAGCGCTTCGGCTGGGCGTTAGCACGAAGGGGTGAACCCTGCGAACGAGATCGCAGCAGCTGCGAGGTTCCAATGAGCAAGAAAGACGCAGCGATTAACGCTTCGTCGTGTCGAGAAATAACATCGCGATGAGGTGGCAGCTCAGCTGCGACGTTCCCATGAACAAGAAAGGTGCAGCGATTCCCCAGGAGCGCCGGCTTTCTAGCCGGCAGTGAAAGGGTTGGATTGGCTGAGGGGCTTCGTCGGGTGGGTCAGCTCAAGAGCTGATGACCCGTACGAAATCGCTTCGATCCTCTGGCCCCTTCACTGCCGGCTAGAAAGCCGGCGGTACGGAGGAGCGGGCAGATCTCTACGCTAAGGAGGCGCTGGCAGCTCGCCGTTTCGCAGGGGCGCTACGAAGCATCCCAAGAGATCGGCCCGCGCCACGAGAGCTCGTCAGCGAGCGGGCTCTTCACGGCAACTCGCGCTCCGGTCTCTGGGTGCGTGAACTCGACTAGCCACGAGTGCAGGAAGAAGTCCCGCGGGCTTGAGGCGAGGTCGCCGAGCGTTGCCGAGGAGCCGTAGAGCGAGTCTCCGACGAGTGGGTGCCCGATAGAGCTTGCGTGGACGCGTATCTGGTGGCGTCGAGCCGGCGCAGCCACGGCCGCAACGAGGGATACGCCTCTCTCGCTGTCGTACGAGAGGGGCTTAAAGAGCGTTGACCCAAGCAGCGCACGGGCCTTTGCCCCAGGATCTTTATCGTAGCTGCGCATCTTCTTGGCGCCCCGATTCGGCGAGCCGATGAACGACGAAACACGCTGCTCCTGCGAAACGTGGCCTTCGACGACGGCAGCGTACTCCTTTAGCACCTCGCCCTTGGCTAGCTGCGCAAACAGCGAGTCCCACGCCTCGCGAGTAGAGGCGCCGAGCAGCACGCCGCTCGTGCTAAAGTCGAGCCGGTGAATGAGGCCGCCGTCATCGGGCGACTTCCCGGCCGCGGCGAGTGCCGGACGGCTCTCCAGGAGCATCGACGCCACGGAGTCTCCCCCCTGCCCACCCGGGAGCTGCACGGAGTGAATGCCGGCAGGCTTGTAGACCGCAAAGACGGCGCCGGAGCTGTAAAGGTACGTGAGGGCTTCCACGCGGGCACTGTACGGAATTTTTCCGGTTTTAAGAAGCGCCGAGCATGCAAACCGAGCTGTAGCCGTGCTAGGTTTTTGTGCCGCATGAGCAAGCAGCCAAAGAAACCACTGGACCCGTTCCTGAGCCTGTGCGCGCGCGGGCGACCCTCTGTTCGGTCGTTTCGCGCGTGCGTCAGAAGGTTCTACCGCGACCACGGCAGGAGCTTTGCGTGGCGCAACACGCGCGACCCGTACCGCGTGCTGGTGAGCGAGGTGATGCTCCAGCAGACGCAAGCCGACCGCGTGGTGCCAAAGTTCAGAGAGTTTCTCAAGCGCTTCCCGAGCTGGAGATCGCTCGCGCAGGCATCCTCGGCCGACGTCATGCGCGCGTGGCAGGGGCTTGGCTACTACCGACGAGCCTTCAACTTGCAGCGGGCAGCGCAGGCTGTCGTGCGTGACCATCACGGGCGGCTGCCGGCCGACGCAGAGGCCATTCGCGGCCTTCCAGGGGTTGGCAGCTACACGGCGGGAGCGGTGTGCGCGTTTGCGTTCGGAGTTGGCCTTCCTATCGTTGAGACCAACATACGCTCGGTGTACCTGTACGCCTTCTTTCCGCGCCGTCGCTCGGTGAGCGACGGCGAGATCCTCGCGCTGGTCGAGGCAACGCTCGACGTGGCAGCGCCGCGCGAGTGGTACTACGCGCTGATGGACCTCGGCAGCGAGCTCAAGAAAGAGAAGCGAGGCATCAACTCGCGCAGCAAGCACCACACGAAGCAGTCCCCGTACCACGGCTCAAACCGGCAGGCCCGAGCTGCGGTGTTAAAGGCGCTCGCCGAGCGCGGCACGTCGAGCGAGCGACGCATCGCTCAGCTCTTAGGGGCTGACCCAGAGCGCGTCGGGCGTGCCGTTGATGGGCTCCTGCGAGAGGGGCTCGTGCGAAGAGTCGGCAGGAGTTCGATCGCGCCGCCCTAGCTGAGGAGCGTCTCTGCTGTGTCGCCGGGGAGCGTGAGCGCTGCTCTACTTTCTCGGGCCGCGGTAGTTCTTCTTGGGGTCTCGTATGGACTCAAAGGAGTTGTGAAAGGCGATCTGCTGGGAGATGTAGACGCTTAGGTCGGGGGTCGACATGGTGTCGATCTCGTAGGGAGGGGGCGCCTTCTGCGCGTCGGCGATCTTCTTTGAGATCGTCCTGGCGGGAAGCTTCTCTACCAGCTTGTGGGACGACTCAAAGCCCTCTTCCGAAGCGATGCGGCGCAAGATGTCGCTGACTGAGAGCTTGTCAAAGCCATCGTCCGGACGCACCGGAGGGCTAATCTTGCCCGCCGCGAGCAGCGCTTTTAGCTCGGCGCGCACGGCAGAGATCGCTGAAGATGCGCTCATGTCGAGCTTGCGGCCGATCTCGTTGAGCACCGGCACGAGCGAACGGTCGCGCGCAACGCCGCTGCTCTTTTGATTGCCGCCTTCTGGTTGGCCCCTGCCTTCTGGTTGACCACTGCCTTCTGGCTGACCACTGCCTTCTGGCTGACCACTGCGCTGTGACTGATGCATGGGTGTGCCTCTCCAGAGCCTTCAATACAGGCACGGCAGCCAAAAGACAAACTTTTTTGGAGAGAGCAAGAGAGAGCGGTCGAGGTGCTGCGGGCTAGCCAACCATCGCGCGGACGCGGGCCAGGGGCGAGCCTTGGAACGCGACCTCTTGCATGTCGGACTTCCACTCACGGTGGCGCTCGATGATCTCACGGGCGTAGTTGACGCTCTGCCTCGGGGGAGTGCGCTTCGCCTTCATCGAGCGAGACACGTTCGCTGGGCCCCAGTTGTAGGCTATCAGCATGCGCTCGCGGTCGCCGTGGAACATCTTGTCGAGGTACTTTAAGTACGCGACGCCAAGCCGCACGTTCGTGCGCGGGTCGTTGAGCGAGGCGCTCTTGAGCGAGATCTTCTCAATCTTTGAGACGTAGGCAGCCGTGTCCGGCATAATCTGCATGAGGCCTTGAGCTCCCTTGTTGGAGAGGGCGGAGGTGCGAAACATGCTCTCAGATCTAATGACTGCCGCCACGAACAGCGGGTCGATGGCTGCCTTGGTGCTCTCGTCGACGATGAGCTGAGCGAGCTGCTGGTGGCTGGCCAGCTTCGGGGCGTGAGACTTAATGATGCCCGACACAAACGACACCTGGGTGCGGTAGGCCTTCGCCGCGTCGGCCGGCGTCATCGCCGAGGCGATCGCCGCCTTTGGGGCCGCGGTGAAGCCGCTCGTGTTATGGTACGAGAGCGCGATAACGGTCGCGTACGAGGACACCAGGGCTGAGCCCAGGAAGAGGGCTGTGGTGTCCTTGAGGAAGAAGCTCTTTACTGCACTGACAACGGTTCTCATACAAAACTCGCGGTAGGTCCCTTGCTCTAGCTGCCGTTCCCGCCTTAACGACTAATTCCCTGGCGGCACGGCAAAAGTTTCCTACCCGAATTGATGAACGCTACCGTTGAACGGGTGCTGAGGACAAACCGAGGGGGCTTCCCTAATGATTCTAAGTGCCTGGATATACAGGTTGAGAAAGGATTCGAACCCCTGTAGGATCGGGTACTTACCTATCTTTGTATTATTTCTGTGAAATCATCTGTCAGAACACCGGTTGTTGTAGTTGGGGGCGGTCACGCCGGGATTGAGGCTGCCTACGCCTCTGCCCGGCTCGGGGTTCCCACGGTGCTCATCTCGCTGCGCCGCGAGGGGATCGGGCAGATGTCGTGCAACCCGGCCATCGGCGGGGTGGGCAAGGGGCACCTCGTCAAGGAGGTCGACGCGCTCGGGGGGCTCATGGGTCGAGCCATCGACGCCACCGGGATCCAGTTCCGCATACTAAACGAGAGCAAGGGGGCTGCTGCCCGCGCCTCGCGCGCGCAGGCCGACCGAGACCTCTACAAGGGGTGGGTGCAGCGCTACCTGACGGGGGTGCCAAACCTCTCTATCGTTGAGGGGGAGGCGGCTGAGCTGGTGGTCGAGGCTAGGCAGGTCACGGGCGTGAAGCTCCAGGACGGCTCGCTCATTCCGGCTGCGGCGGTGGTGCTCACGACGGGCACGTTCCTCAAGGGGCTCATGCACACCGGCGAGCGCCAAGCAGAGGGCGGGCGGCTCGGCGACAAGGCCTCCAACTCGCTCAGCGACTCCTTGCGGGCCGTGGGCTTTGAGCTCGGGAGGCTCAAGACCGGAACCCCACCGAGGCTCAAGCTCTCAAGCATCGACTTCTCGCAGCTCACCGAGCAGCCAGGGGACAAAGACCCGCAGCCCTTCTCGTTCATGACGGACGGAATCGATCGGCCCCAGATCTCGTGCTGGATGACGGCAACGAACGAGGAGGCGCACGAGTTAATCCGCGCCAACAAGGAGCGTAGCCCGATGTTCAACGGGCAGATCCGCTCCGGCGGCCCGCGCTACTGCCCATCGATTGAAGACAAGGTGTTCCGCTTCGCTGACAAGAAGAGCCACACCGTGTTCCTTGAGCCCGAAGGGTTTGAGTCAGACATCGTCTATCCTAACGGGATCTCAACGAGCCTGCCGCTCGACGTGCAGGAGGGGTTCATCCGAAAGATTAAGGGGCTCGAGAACGTGCAGTTCCTAGCCCCGGGGTACGCCGTTGAGTACGACTTCGTTGACCCGCGCGAGCTTCGGCCGACCTACGAGACAAAGAACATCTCAGGGCTCTACCTCGCTGGACAGATTAACGGCACTAGCGGCTACGAAGAGGCCGCAGCGCAGGGAATTATCGCCGGCGCAAACGCAGCGCTCGCGACTCTCGGCCAGGAGCCGCTTACGATTGGCCGAGGGCAGGGGTACATCGGGGTGATGACCGACGACCTCACGGCAAACGGCGTCGATGAGCCCTACCGCATGTTCACCTCTCGCGCGGAGTACCGCCTCATCCTGCGAGAAGACAACGCCGCTGCTAGGCTCTGCCCCGTTGCGATTGAGCGCGGACTCTTGAGCGACGAGCAGCGCAGGCGCTTCGAGGATCGGCAGGCAGCGCACGGCCGAGCCTCGCGCTGGCTCAACACCGAGCGGGTGAAGCCTACCGCTGAGAACAACGAGTGGCTCACCGCCCAAGGAACTGCCGCGCTCAAGGACAGCGTGACGCTTGAGCAGCTGCTCAGGCGCCCAGAGGTGACGATCGACGCGCTGCTAGGGCGATTCTCGCCGCCTGAGCGGCTGACGGGCGACCTCATGTCGGCGCTTGAGATCGAGGCCAAGTTTAGCGGCTACCTCCAACGGCAGGACGAGGAGGTCAAGCGCCTCAAGAAAATTGAGGGCGAGGAGATCCCTTCAGACTTTCCGTACGACGCAATTCGGCAGCTGCGCGCCGAGGCGCGCGAGAAGCTCAAGAAGCACCGCCCCGCAACGCTCGGGCAGGCGATGCGAATTCCTGGCATGACGCCGAGCGCCGTTTCGCTGCTTGCTGTGTTCCTGAAGCGGCACCGAGCTGGAGATTTGGCTGCGTAGGGGCGAAAAAGGGGACAGCCACCTATTTTGCTTAACGACGTGAACGTGCTCGTGCACGTGAACGTAGCCGTCCCCGAAAATGGAGGCGCCCGGAGTCCAAGCGTAGCATCGCCGGGCACGCCATCGGCTTCTTGGTAGCCGGGTACGTTCACGTTCACGTTTACGTGCACGAGCACGTACATGAGAGACCGCTACATGCGAGCAGCGATAGCAGCCGCAGCGGCGCGGTGACCAGCAGGGTTAAAGTGGTGCTCCTCGGCCGAGTAGAGCTCGGGGTGGCCGAGGAACGAGTCCGAGAGATCAACGAACGGCACGCCGCTAGCGTTGAGCGCTGAGATCATCTCTTGGTTTAAGCTCATCGAGCTGCGGTCATTTGCCTCCGCCTGCTCGCGCGACGGGATGACTACCGCCAGCAAGCTCGCTTTAAGATTGTTGGCCTCTGCCCTGAAAGCCGAGGCGATGCCACGAAAGAGAGAGATGGTCTCCTCGCTCACGGGCTGCGGCGCCTCGCTGTCGACAAACAGGAGCGGGTGGAGGCGCGACTCGGCTTGCTCAGGGAGGAAACGCCCCGTGGCAACGAACCGCGCCAGCATGAGCGACCGCAAAGCAGGAAGCTCGGCGGCCACGGCGTTCGGCCGCACGGTTTCGAGCCCTCCGGCCGGAGTCGAGCGTAGGAGCCGGTTCTTGATCAGGTCGTTAAAGTCATTCGCCGGGAAGAGCGACCAGACGATCGCGTCTGGGGCGAGCGGAGCGCCGAACTTCCTGAGCGTCACGAGCTCCTGGTCGGGGCCGTAGCCCTGGACGCCCAGGTTTAAGACCTCGCTCCCGGGCAGCAGCGCCTGGAGCTCTTTGGCGAAGGTCTCCTGAGGTGCCACAAAGAGCCCGGTCGGGAAGGAGTCTCCGATGACGATGACGCGGCGCGTGCCCGGAGCTTTCGCCGAGAACTTCTCGTCACGGAACCCGAGCGCGTTGATAGAGCTTTGGGGGTCGGGGAGGAAGCGGTAGAGCAGGTCCTCGTCGAGCTGGAAGCGCAGCGCGTAGCGGATAGCCTTTGACTGCAAGGTGTACACAGGCAAAAAACCGGATGCCCGAACAGTGATCTCTGTTACGCCGAGGCAGAGGGCTACAACGAGTGCCCAGTAGAGCAGCGAAAAGGCGAGCGGGCGCCGAGCTCTCATCTACTTTTACTTCTTCTTGGCGGCTTCAAGCTGCTCGCGCCGGGCGCGTGCCCAGCCGTCTTTGTTCTCTTGCCGCGACCTCCCGAGCCCCAGGGCATCTTTAGGCACGTCGCGGGTGATGACAGAGCCAGCAGCGATGACGGCTCCTTCGCCGATTGTGACCGGGGCAACGAGAGCCGAGTTGCTCCCGATGAAGGCGTCCTTGCCGATGGTCGTCTCGGACTTCGTGTAGCCGTCGTAGTTGCAGATGATGGTGCCAGCGCCGATGTTTGCGTGCTCGCCAACGGTGGTGTCGCCCAGGTAGGTGAGGTGCGAAGCCTTCGAGCCGTCCCGCATCGTGGTGTTCTTCGTCTCAACGAAGTTCCCCACCCGAACGCCCTTGCCGACCACGGTCCCAGGCCGCACGTTGGCGAATGGGCCGACGGTCGACAGCTCGCCGATTGACGAGCCCTCGACGCGCGAGCCGAGCTTGACGAGAGCGCCAGGAGCGACGCTTGAGTCGATGATGAGCGCGGTGCCCTCGATGATTGCGCCAGCGCCGACGGAGGTCTTTCCGCGCAGCTGGACGTTTGGCCCGATGTGAGCGCCTGGCTCCACTGTAGCTGTCGCGTCGATGGCGCAGGTGTCCGGAGCGTCGAAGAGAACGCCGCTCTCACGGAGCTGAGCGACGTGGCGGCGCTTGAGGACGTCGTTGACGTAGTGCATGTCGGTCGGGCTGTTGACGCCTGCGGCCTCTTCGGGGTTTCCGAGCGGGAAGGCCGCGACAGTCTGGCCCTCCTTGGCGGCCTTCTCGACGATGTCGGTCAGGTAGTACTCGCCCTGGGCGTTGTTTGGGACGAGCGCGTCGATGGCGGGCTTAAGGAAGCTAGAGTCGACTGCAAAGATGCCTGAGTTCACCTCGCGCGTGAGGAGCTCCTCGGGGTTGCAGTCTTTGGCCTCGGTGATGCGCAGCACGCTGCCTGCGTCGTTGCGGATGATGCGCCCGTAGCCGTTGGGCGGCGGGACGTTGAAGGTGAGCACGGTGACGGTGGCCTTCTTGAAGGCGTGGAAGGCGACTAGGTCGCGCAGCGTCTCAGGGGTGAAGAGCGGGTGGTCGGCGTACGTGATGAGGACTGTCCCCTTGTGGCCAGCAACCGCCGAGAGTGCGGCACGCACCGCGTCGCCGGTGCCGAGCGGCTTCTCCTGGAGCGCGAACTCAAACGAGTGGCCGGCTGCGCTCTTGCTCGAGCGTACGTGGTCTTCGAGGATTTCTCGCTTGTGCCCGACGACGATGACGGTCTTCTTGGGCTGTAAGGGCGCAAGGCTCTCAAGTACGTGGTCGATGAGGGCCTTCTCGCGGGTCTTAGCGACGGCCTTCGGGAGGTCACCCCCCATTCTCTTGCCGATGCCGGCGGCTAGCACGATGCAGCAGATCTGTTCCATGGAGTGAGACACTACCATGGCTGGGGGCGAGCTAAAATACGGAGTGAGTGGCCGGGCGCTGTGGGCTGATCGCGCCCTGCTCAGGGCCTAAGCACTTGTTCAGCAGGAGCGCCGGCTTTCTAGCCGGCAGTGAAAGGGTTGGATTGGCTAGGGTGTTTCGTTGGGCAACTCAGCTCAAGAGCTGACTAGCCGCAAGGGGCAGCAACGTCACCTCTGGCCCTTTCATTGCCGGCTGGAAAGCCGGCGCTACGGAGAAGCGAGCAGCTCGGCGGGTTGTTTTTTCGTGAGCTAGGTCATCGCTACGGGGGCGTGGGGGCGGCCTTCCGCAGGGGCTCCACATCCCTAATCGCGCAGTGACACTTTTGCCCTGCCGACAACCCTGCTATTGATACCTCGCAATCACGAGGAACATGAGGATTTATGGCAGCTAAAATAAAGGTAAAGACCCCGGTTGTGGAGCTAGACGGCGACGAGATGACCCGCATCATCTGGCACATCATCCGCGAGAAGCTGATACTCCCGTTCCTCGACATCGACCTTAAGTACTACGACCTCTCGATTGAGCACCGAGACGCCACGAGCGACCAGGTGACTGTCGACTCAGCAGAGGCGATCAAGAAGTACGGCGTTGGGGTCAAGTGCGCCACCATCACCCCGGACGAGGCTCGCGTTAAGGAATTTAACCTAAAGAAGATGTGGAAGTCGCCCAACGGCACGATCCGCAACATCATCGGCGGCACGGTGTTCCGCGAGCCGATCATCTGCAAGAACATCCCGCGCCTCGTTCCAGGGTGGACAGAGTCGATCGTCGTCGGCCGCCACGCCTTCGGCGACCAGTACCGCGCAACTGACTTTAAGGTTCCGGGGAAGGGCAAGCTCACGATGAAGTTCCAGCCGGCTGACGGCGGCGCGGCAGTTGAGTACGACGTGTTCGACTTCCCGGCGGCGGGCGTTGCCATGGGGATGTACAACCTCGACGAGTCAATCGCGAGCTTTGCGCGCAGCTGCCTCAACTACGGGCTCGCCAAGAGGCTGCCGACGTACCTCTCGACGAAGAACACTATCTTGAAGGCCTACGACGGGCGCTTCAAGGACATCTTCCAGGAGATCTACGACGCTGAGTTCAAGGCGAAGTTTGAAGCCGCAGGAATCGAGTACCAGCACCGCCTGATTGACGACATGGTGGCGTACGCCATGAAGTCAAAGGGCGGCTTTGTCTGGGCGTGCAAGAACTACGACGGCGACGTGCAGTCTGACTCTATTGCGCAGGGCTTCGGGTCGCTTGGGCTTATGACCTCGGTGCTCATGACTGAGGACGGAAAGACGATCGAGGCTGAAGCTGCGCACGGCACCGTGACGCGCCACTACCGCATGCACCAGCAGGGGAAGGAGACGTCAACCAACCCAATCGCGTCGATCTTTGCCTGGACCACTGGGCTCAAGTACCGCGGGAAGTTCGACGGCACGCCAGAGGTCGTCGCGTTCGCAGAGACCCTCGAGAAGGTGTGCGTCGCCTGCGTAGAGAGCGGCAAGATGACGAAGGACCTGGCGCTGTGCGTGCACGGCGACAGCGTGAAGCGCGAGCACTACCTGAGCACCGAGCAGTTTATGGACGCGATTGCTGGGGAGCTGTCGAAGGCTCTCGCCCGCTAATCCTCCGAGCGGGGGCTGCGAGGCTGCGTGGGGGTCACGTAAACGTGCACGTGCACGTTTACGTGCAGGAGCACGTTCACGTGTGTAGGGCATGTGCCTACAGCGGGTCCTTGAGGTCCGGACTAACAGACTAAAGCTATTGCTGTAGCGCTTGCTCGAGAGCAGCAAGGGCATCACCGCGGCCCCACTCGTAGGCGCCCTCGAAGCGGCTGAGCGGCTTCCCTGACTTCGCCTCTCGGATCTCAAACGGCCTGCCGTCTGTAGTCACGAACACCGTGGTTGGGAGGTCAGAGACGGCGAAAGCTGTCTTGGCGCTATTGCCGGCGTCGACGAGGACTGCGAACGGAAGCTGGCGCTTGGCGAGCATGCGACGCACGTCTTCTTCGTTGTCGTCTATCGCGATGGCGACTATCCCTAGCCTATCCTGGGGGATGTTGGCGCGCAGGGCGGCAAGGTGCGGGAACTCAAATGCGCACAACGTGCACCACGAGGCGAAGAAGTGCACCATGACTACGGGCGCCGAGAGCTCGGCAGAGGCGCTCGAAGCGCCGCCTGCTTCAGGCAGCGACTGAACCATCTTGAGCGAGGGCGAGAGCTGCTGTGTCGAGGCAGCACAGCCAGAGAGCAGCGTAGCGGCGAGAAGTGTGGCGCACAGAGAGCTACGTAGGAGCGAAAGCCGCATCGTTACTGAACGCTCACAGGGGTCTTGGCGATTCGCTGGGATGTAGAGCGTCCGTACTCGTCCTTAATGGCGACCACGACGTACTGCTTGCTGAAGGAGTCAGTTGCGAGCGGGAAGTACTCGCCGATGTAGTGGCCCGGGGCGCGCTCAAGCATCGGGACGTTTAGCGCAACATTGCCCACTGAGAACGTAGCGCTCTGAGACGGGCTGCCGAACGCAACGACTGTAAGTTTGCCGCTCTTAGAGACTGACCCGCTGTGCGCGTCGTGCCCAGAAGCGATGATGGCAGGCGGCGCAGTCTTGAGGAACTCTGGGCGGCTGCGGTTGGAGAGCGGAGAGATAGACCTGTCGGCGACCTCGCGCGCAAGGTTCTGGATGATCTCGTTGTCGAGGCCCTTGATCGGCTCGAGCGCAAGGTTGGAGAAGCCCGTGGGGCCTTTGGAGATGCCGCGGCTCTCGGAGTCCTCGGCGTCGATCTCGTACATCACCTTGCCGGTCTTGGCGGACACGAGCCGCAGGTTCACCGCCACGGTCGCAACGGACTGCAGGCCGTAGTAGCTGCGGTCCCAACGCGTCACCTTGCCGTACAGCACAGCGTCGCACGACAGAATCTTTGAGCAGATCTCGCTCGGAGTAGCGGCGAACACGCGATCGAGGTCCATCGTGACAGGGTTGCTGCCGGGCTTTGCGAAGCCATAGTGCAGGAGGTCAGCCTGCACAATGGCGGGAGTGATGACGTCGAGCGAGGCGTTGGAGAGCTCAGACTGAACGAGGGACTGCATGTACTCTGCCGGCGTTTCGCTCTGCTTAGACGAGACCAGTCCGACGTTGTCGATCAGGAGGTTTTCGTCCTCGCGCACGAGCTTGCCGTCTGAGTCTACCTGCGCGAAGGGGAGCACAGCGATCCGGATCGGCTCAGCAGGGTTGAAGTTGAGGGTGTGCTTGTACGTGGCCTGGCAGCCAGCCAGGAGCGCTGCTGTAGCCACCGAGAGGAACGAGGTCAGCTTCATAGGTTCTCCTACTGTACGTCAGCCTTGACTGGGAGCGAGGCGACGCCGCCAGCGCCGATCGCCATGACCTGCACGTTCTGAGCGTCTTGCGGAAGCGGCGCGCTGCTCGATGCAGCCTCGCGCAGCTTGAGGAAGGGGCCCGCCGGGGTTTCCGCCGAGAAGAGCAGAATCTTCTGTGCGGAGCAGGGCGAGAGGGAGGTAGAGCAGCCGGCAGCCGAAGCAGCGCCCACCTGCGTGCAGAGGAGCTTCACTTGGCCATCGCCTGACTTCACACGACTCTTGAGGTCACACGGCGGCACAGCGGGGAGCGAAACGTCTTGGCGGACGGAGGTGCCGAAGGCAGAGCGAAGCTCGACTGAGGCCTGGTGTGCGGAGTCCTCTGCGACGAGTCCGGAGAAGTTGCTGCAGTAGGATCCAGGCGACACCTCTCGCAGGTTGGTGCGGCTCTTGCCGCTCAGCAGGTAGGCAAACGAGCTGGGCGTGCCCCTGACGCACACCTTGTAGGTTGTCGGGGAGCTCCAGGTTGCAGTGGCCGACGAGAGCGCGACGGTGCCGCTCTCTTGGGCCAGCCTGCTTGCCGGGATGGTTGGGGCTGGAAGCTGCTCAACGATGGTGTAGGCAAACTTGTCGGCGAGCTTGTCGAAGACGTCGTCTCCTGTGTTTTCAACAGACGAGAGCAGGGCCTCAAAGATCTGCCCGCTCTGGAGGAGCAGGCCGCCCTCTTCGCGCTCAGTTTGCTTTACGCTGACGAGCTCTTTGCCGGAGCGGTCGACGACGGAGAGGTCGCCAGCCAGCTCGTTGTAGTAGCCGGCCACGAAGTTGTTGCGCGAGAACGAGTCGAGCTTGAGCGTTGCAAACCCGTCGACTGAGTACTGCTGCGCGAGCTTGGACCTCTCGGGACACTGAGGAGAGGAGCACGTTGCGATCACCGCCTGGTCATCGAGCACGATGAAGCCTCGGTTGCGGAGCTGGTTGATGACCGACTGCCGCACGAGGTTAATACGCTCGCGCGGTATGTCGATGGAGTAGTCAGGGGGGAGGAGGGCAACACTGCCGGGCATGGAGCTGCCCGCCGAGAGGTTCGACGTAACAGTTGGTCCGCACGCGGCCAGGGCTGCGCACAGCGCTACTGCTGGCACGCGGAGCCACGAGAGGGGCGCTGCTCGAAGGTTTCGGTGCATGGTTCCTCCAATGTGCGGCGCAAGCCTCTCGCGCCACGGTTACTTCACGACGATTGAGCCCTTGAGCCCCTTGGGGGCCTGCTTGAGGCCAAAGATCGTATACGAGTAGGTGCCGGGGTCGTGAAAGCAGGTGGTGGCGAAGTCTTTCGGCGCTATCGGCGCAATCGAGCGAATGATGCCGTCGTCGCCGATCTTTAAGTTCTCTGAGGCGCAGTGGGTCGCGTGCTTGCCGAACGCGAGCTCCATGGTGAGGAGCGAGTCAGGCGTGTCGTTGAGAAACAGCACGATGCCGTCCTCGCGCTTCATCTCGAGCGTGGGAGGCGATATTCCTGCATCGCTTAGTTTAATAACTTCGTTGGTGCTCTCAGGCGCGGTCATCGACGGGAATCCTTCTTCGGCCACCAGCCCGAGCTGCGGCATGGCGAGCAGGAATCCGACTAAGAGAAGGGAGGGGATATAGAGGCTCACTCGCATACTGGGCACCCTAGCAGCGATAGGTGGCGGCCTTCAATCGCTAGAGTTGTAGGGAGGATACAGCCCGGTTCTACTGAATAGAACAGCTTGTTGAGGCAAGGCAGCCACTCGACGCAGCAACTTTAAAAATGCCGGGACGAACACTCCCCCGGGAGGCGGGGATGGAGATGGTCGCCAGCTCGTTCCGGTTGAGGCTGGTAGTGAGCCGGCCGCTCGATTCCGTCGAGGGCTCTCCGTCGCCGTCTTCCCTCAGGCGCGTGACCTCAACCGTGCAGGCGCCCTGCTCGGACAGAGGACTGACCTTTGCTGAGATCGTGGCCGCGCGCCCCTTGGGCACAAGCACGGACGCTGATGAGCTCTCAGACACCTTGAGGCTCGGAGAGAGCGCGAGGAGCAGGCTTCCGTCTGAGAGCCGATCGATCACCGAAAGTGAGCCGTCTAGCTTTGAGAGCTGCTCCATAAACTGGGTCTCGCTCCAACCGGGCATGAGCCCTGGAACGACTACGACCCACGCGAGCCCACACACACGGCTTAGCTGCTCAACGCTCTCCGGAGACGGAAACGAGAGGAGCGACTCTGAGAGGTCGTACTGCAGGCGCGAGCGCTGGCCAGAGTAGCCGTTGACGAGCGTGATCCCGAGCGGCGCCGCCCAGAGCGAGTACTTAGTGTTGAGCAGCGCGAGCCTGTGCCAACTCACCTCGCCCTTCTCGTTTCTGTCTGCGAAGGGCAGCACGACCGCCGCATCGCGTGGGCTGGCTCGCTGCGCGAGCAGTTCAAAAGCAAGTGGCGCTGGCTCGGGCGGGTCAAACGAGAACGCCACCACAGAGTTTTCTGATACTGTCAGGAGCAGCACGAGGGCCCCAAGGAACGCTTGGCCAGCGCGGGAGCGAATCGACGAGAGCCAGAGCGCGGCAGCTACGTACAGCGAGAGCACAACGACAGCGCCGTACCGGCCGACCGCACGTATCGCATCGAGCCCTGGCACGAGGCCGTAGAAGGTCGCAAGGGGCGCCCACATCGGCTCGTCTTTGACCTGCTCTCCGCCTGGGCCAAGCGAGAGCACGAAGAAGACTGCCGAGAGCGCAAAGAGAATCGTCGACGGCGTGCGGAGGCGGTACACCATGAGCGGCGCTGCGAGCAGGAGAAGCCACGCTGAAGCTCCGGCCACGATGTGGGGCAGCGGGCCGTGGCCCTTGATGGAGGAGGCGATGAGGGCAAGCGCGATGAGGGCTGTGTTGACGCAGCACAGGAAGGTCGCGCGCCGCCAGCTACGCGCGATGCCCCAGGCAAGGCCCGCGAGCGTCACGGCGTAGCCGGCGCAGAGTGTCGCCTCGGGCTGCGTGAGCACAGAGGTCCAGCCCCACGCCCAATCGAGCGGAGAGAACGAGAGGTACGACAGGCCAGTGGCGGCAAACGCTGCGGCCTCGTACAGGTGGCGCTCGCCAAATGCTGCTTGAACCGAGAGGTACGCCGGGAGCGCGAGCGCAACGGGCGAAAGCCCAACTGTAACCAAGAGAGCGCCGAGGAGCGCCTGTCGCAGCGCGAGCGACTCGCTCAGCACGCGCAACGCGGCGATGAGGCCTATCCCGAGCACGGCAAAAACTGCGTAGTAGACCGCGCAGTAGAAAGAAGCTGCAGCGCACACACCCGCCAGCAGCCAGCGCCGCGGCGTGATCTCGCCAGAGATGACCATCGACCAGGCAAGCGGCACCCAGAAGAAGTACACAAGCTGCGGGTGCCCGAGGTTCCCGAACAGGTAGGCGCTGTTTGCAAAAGCGGCTCCGGCAGCAATCGACCACACGCTGGAGGCGCCAAGGGCTCGCGCGAGCCGAGCAACACAGGCGCCGTTGAGCGCGAGCGCAGCGAGCGTCACGGCGTTGTAGGACAGCGGGAGCGAGAGCCCCGCAATCGCCAGCAGGTGCACCAGGGCAGACGGGAGCAGGAACGAGTCGCTCCAGGCCCGCGTTAGGCCGTACGGGTAGAGCGAGTTCGTCTCAAAGGCGAGGGCCTGAGCAGGATCTGAATGAAAAGAGTGAGCGAGCCAGACGTAGAGCCCCCCGTCACCCTGCGAGCCCCCCAGGTAGTGGGTCGAGAGGTGAGCCAGGATGACTGGGTGCAGCGCGAGGATGGCAACGAGAGACGCGGCAAATGAGAGAATAAGGAGAGGTGCTGCAGAGGGGGGTCGAGACATCCCCAGGATAATAGAGAGTTGAGTGAGCGAGGGGTACTAGGAAGTTTACCTACTCAGTGGATGATCCGTCGGGAATCCCAATGCCTAGGGTGTCTTTGGCTGTTCCAGCGAGTCGCTCAGAGGAGGTTTGGGAGGCAACTTCAAAAAAGAATGTCACGCGCAGGGGCGATGCTGTCATACCTCTGTCGCAGCCAAAGTCGATTCGATGACGGCACGGGGTGTGCGGCTGCGGTTTCCGGTTGGTCACCTATCCACGAGGGTTTATGAAGGGTTGTCTCGCGCGTCTTCTCCTAGTTTCTACACTCTCCGTCTCCACGCTCGCCCTCCAGTCACCACTTCAAGCATCCGCCCAGTTCGCAAGCTCCCCAGAGGTAGCGTACGACTGCGCAGGGATCCCCAACGGCACCACCCAGCTCACAGACTGCGGCTGCGG
>OMIG01000074.1 GCA_900299035.1 Pseudomonadota bacterium | reverse complement strand
TCGGGCAGCGCCGAGGGCTAAGCCTTGGCGGACAGGCCGAGCCGCTCTACGTCGTGGACATTGATCCCCTAAGCGACCAGGTCGTAGTTGGAACCCGGGATGACTTAAAGAGAGAGAGCTTTGCAGTCTCTGACCTGCACTGGATTAGCCCAAAGCTACTCGACGCAGCGACGCGCGGGCCATTTCCTGTCGAGTTTGAGGCCATCGTTCAGGTTCGCTCTCGCCACCGCGGGGTGAAGGCGAAGGTGTCGATTGAGAGTGCGAGCAGGTGTGTAGTCTCCTGGCAGGACGATTGGGCAGCCGTTTCTCCGGGGCAGGCTGCTGTCTTCTACGATTCCGAGCTTAACCAAGAGGTGCTCGGCGGGGGCCGAATCCTGCGGTAGCTTGGGAGCCTGAATCTTCCGGCCTAATCCTCTTTCGTGCTAGAGGCTCTAGTCAGGCGTGTCCGATTCTCGACTGAGCAGCCTGAGCCGGTAGGTCAGCACGCTCTCCAAGCACACGTATAGAACCACCATGGAGATCGCTGCGTACAGCAGCTCGTCAGAAGTGATAGTGAGCCCGAGGATTTGCGACGCTGCGGCCAGCAGGAATAGAAACACCACAATACGAGGCTCCTCGCGCCATAGCACGGTCGCCACCATGAGAAACGAGAAGTAGTAACAGGCTAGGTTGGTTCCAACTGGGATGAGGACGAAGCCGAGAATAGAGAGCACCCACATGCGACGCTCACGCCGCATGTACCAAGCGGTCATCGCGAAGAAGGAGAGCGCGAGCGCCACGAACAGGTAGCGGACGCTCGAGAAGGCTTCTTGCCGCATCTCCCGGTAGGCGACGAGCCGCTCGTTTAGGTCTGCCGTTTGGATCTCTGCGCTAAAGTTTGGGCGCGGCCGAAATGACAGCAGTGAAGCGAGTCCGATGTTGTTGGTGTACGGAGTGCTGAGGTGCTTCACTGAGTTCTCATAGAACTGCCCGTAGGACGAGAAGCCGCCCATGCTCCTTGCCCCGAGCGGCACAAGCGTCACACACGCCAACAGCACTCCGAGCGCCAATCTCCAGAGCCCTGCCTCTACTCGCCGAGTCTGTACTGCATTGAGAGCAGCGCTCGTGAAGGGCAGCGCCAGAAACGCGAAAGGGAAGAGGCGAAAGAGTCCCGAGCAGCCTAAGAAGAATCCAGCCGCAACGGGGAAGTTTCTGCGCAGCAGGGCGAGGCCGGCCAGCAGGCACGCCAGCCAGTCCTGGCGCATGAAGCCCCCGCCCGTCCAGAAGAAGCGCGACGGAAAGAAAACCCCGAAGAAGCACGCGGCGAGACAGGCCACTTCGAGCCCAAAGGCCCAGGCGATACACCCCAGCCCAGCCAGGATGAGCAGGGGGTCAATTAGGGCGACAGCGCGAAGAGACTCCGCGCTAAGGTCGAGATTTCTGGTAATCGCAGAAGGAATCACATTCCACGTTGGCGGAGCATTGAAGCCGAAGTCGATCAGCGAGGAGTTCCACAGAGCTGCGCCAGCTATGCTGCGCAGAGCGACGACATCGCGCTTGAAGACCAACCATCTCTCAGGGCTGAAGCTCTGAGGGCAGAGCTTCAGCCTCTCTTGCAGCTCAGTGGCGAAGACGAGCCTGTTGCTAACGAGGTCTTGCACTCGCTGCGTCTGAAGGTTTACCAGCTCTGGCTGCTCCTCAAGCTGGGCCTGCAGAATGCAGTCGTAGAGCCTGGTGTACCGCAGCTCTGGGCCATGCTTTGAGCCGAGGTAGTAGTGGAGGAGCTCGTGTTGGTGGGTGAACTGCGTGAAGTGAAAGGCCCCAAAGTTCCAGTACGCCGCCAGTCCGCTGACGCCAAGGAGAATCACGGCCGGCCTTCTCACCTTCTGCCAGGTGCGCGCTAGCACGCTGCGCGGAGCCGTTAGCTCAAGGATTAGGTACGCCAAAGCGGCTACAGCAATCAGTAGCTTTAGTACCTGGGCGGCTGTGTCCGAGAGCGGCCAAAAAGAGATCGGTGCCGCGTCAGCAGGCACTTGAGTCGCACCGATTAGTAGCGTGAGGGCGGTAGCCATGCCCGATGCGATGACCCAGCCGCAGGCGCGCCGCAGCTGCGCGTCTCGCACCCTTGGCATGCGCATAAAGAGCGTCATCGCGGCAGCTAGGGCAAGTAGGGCGCCGGAGAGCAGGAGGGCAGCCGGATAGACAGAGACCGCAGCGGCTGGGCTAGCCGTGTCCGCTGCGAGAGCTGGTCGGACCCAGAGAAGGATACTAGTCGCAAGTATTGGGTAGACCGAGCGGCTTAGGCCAGCTCCGTTGTTCAGGCGCCGCATGCCCCACTTTATACCTGCCGAGACTGGTTCGAGACAGAGGCGAAAACGGGCTGCCGGAGCCGATGAGCTGCTGTAACCCCGCAGCTTTGCACGGGGTTGGCTCGCTTTGAGTACTCGCCCTTATCTGGTAGAATCCATGGAGTTGTAACACCCTCTCGATCACCAAAGAGAGCCGCGCCTAGAGAGTATCCGGCGGCTACTTTTGTGATTGTGAGGCTCTACTGTAAGGGAGCCCACCATGAGATTCGGCATTGTCGGCAACGCCGGCGATTCAAGCAGCAGCGAGAAGAAGCCCCAGCGCGCGGCGCCAGAGCCGCTCGGCAGGGAGCAGTACGGCGAGATCGAGGCGGCGCTCGGCTATGCGTTCGCGGAACGCGAGTGGCTTGAGCGGGCGCTCACGCACCGCTCCGTGCACGGCAAGGGAGTAAAGAGCGACTACGAGCGGCTCGAGTTTCTCGGGGACGCAGTCTTCGACCTGGCGGTTGCCCACCTGCTCCTCGATCGGCACCCAGATGCCAAGGAGGGCGAACTCTCCAAGATGAGAGCTGCGCTGGTAAACACGACATCCCTGGCAGAGATCGCCCGGTCGCTTGGGCTTAGCAAGTTCGTGCGCCTCAGCCGCGGCGAGCTGGCGAGCGGAGGTGCCGAGCGCTCTTCGATACTGGCCGACGTGCTTGAGGCCGTCTTGGGCGCAGTGTATCGCGAGGGTGGGTACGAGCCCGCTCGCGCCTGCATCGAGCGCCTGCTCGGTGAGAACCTCGTTACGGTAACGCCGAGAGACCCTAAGACTGAGCTGCAAGAGGCCCTGCACGCCACTGGGAGCGAGGCGCCTGTATACCGGCTTGAGTGCGTCGAAGGCCCAGAGCATGCGCCAGTGTTCATCTCGGTAGTCGAGGTAGACGGGCAGGTTGTGGGGCGCGGACGGGGCGTAACTAAGAAGGCCTCGCAGCAAACTGCGGCCGAGCAGGCGCTTGCGCGCCTCAAGCCGAGCGACGATATCGACGCGAGATTTTTAACGGCCGTAGATTCGAGTGTTGCTTCGGAGGGCGAGGGCGATGAGCAGTAACCCAAACGTCCCCACGGTCTGTATCGTAGGCCGAACGAACGTCGGAAAGTCGACGCTCTTCAACGCGCTCGCGGGTCGCCGTAAGGCAGTGGTCAAGGACCAGCCAGGAGTCACTCGCGACCGCTGCTACGAGCTCGTAACGCGCTTTGACTTCCCATTCACGCTGATCGATACCGGCGCGCTCGTCGGAGAGGAGGATATCGCGCTGCACGAGTCTGTTCGGCAGCAGAGCGAATTGGCGATGCGCCAGAGCGATGTCGTTGTGGCCGTCTTCGATGGCCTGCACGGATTGCACCCGCTCGACAGTGAAGTTCTAGACCTGGTTCGCCAAATCGGAAAGCCTACCATCTTTGTTGCCAATAAGTGCGAGAAGCCGTCAGCTGCTATGACAGCGACAGAGCTGTACGGCCTTGGGATTGAGGAGATTATTCCCCTCAGCGCCGCTCACCGCCGGGGCATTCGCGACCTGATTGCAAAGCTCAAAGAGCTTGTCGGCCCGGTCGACATGGATGCAGAGATGCCGGCGGTCGAGGAGTTTTCAGGTGAGGATGATGCAGTCCCAGAGGTGCTCCCTGAGGCGCCGATCGCCGATGAGGAGGCCGGTCCGGCCATGCGCATCAACATTTCGATTATCGGCAAGCCAAACGTCGGCAAGAGCACCTTCGTCAATCGCCTGCTCGGCGAGGAGCGCATGATCTGCTCGCCGATCGCCGGAACGACACGGGACAGCATCAAGAGCGAGCTAAGCCGCGAAGGGCGGCAGTTCGAGATCGTAGACACCGCCGGCTTGCGCAAGAAGGCTGGGGTTCGCGACGGCTCCGTAGAGCGCTTCAGCAACATCCGCACCCTGCGATCGCTTGCCCAGAGCGACGTGGCGGTCTTTCTGCTTGATGCTGCCGAGGGGATTCCCACCGAGCAGGATGCGCGAATCGTTGGCCTCGCACACGAAAAAGGGAAGAGCCTCGTTATCGTGGTCAACAAGTGGGACCTGATCGAGAAGGAGCCCCGCACCGCTGAGGCGTACCGGCAGGCCGTTCGCTCGGTGTTTAAGTTCGCCGCGTACGCTCCGGTGGTCTTTGTGTCGGCCCTCACTGGCCAGCGATGCCTCTCGGTTCTCGACTCCGTCATCGAGGTCGCGGATGCGGCCAGGGTGCGGCTGTCTACCTCTGAGGTTAACAAGGTGTTTACGGACGCATTCGCGGCCAAGCCTCCGCCTGTTTACAGAGGAAACCCTGTCAAGCTGCTGTACGCTACCCAGGTCGCAACGAAGCCGCCAACGTTTGCGGTTTTTGTGAACTACCCGGAGCGGCTGCCGTTCAACTACGAGCGCTACCTGAAGAACACGTTGCGTCGCTCAATTCCATTCGTCGGGAACGACATAAGGATCCTCTTCCGCCGCCGTAGCAGGCTCACCAATAACCGGCGCCGCGCTGCGTGAGCGCGCTAGGAGATCGCGCCGATTACGCACAGCTTCTTGTCGACTGAGAGCGGGTAGAGCTGAAAGATGTTTTTCTGCTTTACGTTGAGCAGGATTGCAGCTTTCTTGTCGGCCTTGAGCACGAGGAAGTCGCGCAGCGGATCTGAGCGCTTGTTCTCGAGCACGAAGCCCTCGATCTTCTTGAGCCGCTCTGGCTGCGTCTTGAGGGAGCGAATCTGCTCGGTCTGTGCCGCGCTCAGCACAATCGCGCCAGGGTTGAGGCAGTCGTTGTCCGGCTTTACGAACGTCCCGACGGTGGCCGTAGACACGGCTTTGCCGTTTAAGGTTAGCTCGCCGTCGCCCACTATGTAGGGCCGGATAACCCGAGCGACCTCGGTGTCGAGCTGGTTTGCTGCCAAGAGCATCGCAACGTTGCCCTTCTCGCGAATGACCTCGTTGAGCCCCGAGAAGCCGAGCACGGCAGGCTCGCCGCCCTGGCCAGCCGGCTCGATAGAGACGGTAAGGTAGGGGTTGTTGTTGTCGATGCTGACGATCGTGCGCGCACCGACACCGAGCGTCAAGTTGCCGCTGATCTTGTAGCTCTTCTTGTTTATGACCACCTCGGAGTACACGGGAGGCTGCGCATTTTCGTCGAAGCGAATGAACACGTGCTTGGTGCCCTCGGCTGGAGCTGTCTCGACGTTGAACTCTTGGGGCGGAATCGGCGGCCCCTCAAGAATGAAGAGTCCGCGCGCATTGTCTCGAGTGCTGATGAAGACCTTCGTCTTGCCGTCTGCGCTATGGTAGACGCCGGACGCCATGGTCTGAATAAACTGGGCGTGGGCAGCCCAACTAGGCGCCACGAGTGCGCACGCCGCGCTAGCGAACAGGGAAACAATAAGGCGAGAACGGAAAAAAGATGTCATCATCGTGGCTCAGTTCCTCAGGCGGCAGTCGGTAGATTCCCTCGCTGCCCCCTGCAATAACTACTATCGGCACCGCGGCGAAAGGGGCTTTACGACATTTTTTTGTGCGGCCTGAAGAATCCGCGGTCTGGCAGCCGCCTTCAGATGGTGTTCCCCTGTACTTCCCGCCCATTCCTTGCGAAACTCCCGGCAAGCAGGGGCAGACCTAGTCCCCATAAAACGAAGTTTTGTTGAGAGGAGCGTCCGTGATTCTTATCCTCGATTTCGGTTCCCAGTACACCCAGTTGATCGCTCGCCGCGTGCGGGAGCTCAATGTCTACAGCGAGGTGCGACCCTGCACCACCGACCCAAAGACGGTCGACCTCACGGGCGTAAAGGGAATCGTGCTGTCAGGCGGGCCCGCCAGCGTTACGGAGGCCGACGCCCCCGACTTCAATAGCGAGTGGCTCTCCACTGGGCTGCCAACGCTTGGAATTTGCTACGGCATGCAGCTAATGGCCCACAACTTCGGCGGAACGCTGGGGCGCGGCGCGGCGCGTGAGTACGGCCCTTCTACTGTTCGGGTCGAGCGCGCCGAAGGGCTTTTTGCGGGATGGAAGAAGGGAGACTCGCTTTCTGTTTGGATGAGCCACGGAGACCACGTAGAGAAGCTGCCTGAGGGCTTTGTCACGGTCGCTTCGAGCGGCGGCGCGCCCGTTGCGGCCATGCAGCACACCTCAAAGCCATTCGTTGCGCTCCAGTTCCATCCAGAGGTGGTGCACACTCCGCAAGGAAAAGAGATCATCAAGGCTTTCGTCTATGAGATGGCTGGCTGCAAGGCTGACTGGACGCCGGGCAACTTCATCGAGCAGTCGGTGAAGAAGATCTCGGACGAGGTTGGCCCCACGTCCCAGGCCCTGTGCGCACTGAGTGGCGGCGTGGACTCAACCGTTGCGGCCGTGCTGGTGTCGCGCGCCTTAGGGAAGAGGCTCCACTGCTTCTTTGTGGACAACGGGCTCCTCAGAAAGGGCGAAGCCGAGCAGGTGATGAAGAGGCTCAAGTCGCTCGACCTGAACGTGGAGCTGGTGGACGCCGGCGCGCGGTTCCTCGGAGAGCTCAAGGGCGTGACTGAGCCCGAGCGCAAGCGCAAGATAATTGGCCGCGTGTTTATCGAAGTGTTCGAGGAGAAGGCCAAGGCACTCAAGGGCATTACCCACCTCGTGCAGGGCACGCTCTACCCAGACGTGATCGAAAGCGTTTCGGTTAGGGGACCTTCGGCGACTATCAAGACCCATCACAACGTGGGCGGCCTGCCGGACCGGCTAAACTTCAAGCTCATCGAGCCGTTCAGGGAGCTCTTTAAGGACGAGGTGCGCGCTCTCGGTCGCGAGCTCGACATGCCGACAGAGATCCTTCAGAGGCAGCCGTTCCCAGGGCCCGGGCTTGCCGTGCGGGTGCTTGGCGAGGTGACGCCGGAGCGAGTCAAAACGCTCCAAGAGGCGGACAGTATTTTTCTTGAGGAGGTGCGTGCGGAAGGGCTCTACGCCGGGCTCTGGCAGAGCTTCGCGGTGCTGCTGCCTGTGCGCAGCGTGGGCGTCATGGCAGACGGGCGCACGTACGACGAAACCGTTGCGCTGCGAGCCGTGCACTCTGAGGACGGAATGACGGCGGATTGGGCCTTTCTGCCGGAAGATTTGCTGCGGCGTGTCAGCAACCGAATCGTTAACGAGGTTAAGGGCGTCAATCGCGTGGTGCTCGACATCTCAAGCAAGCCGCCGGCTACAATCGAGTGGGAGTAGGTGGAAGAGTCCTGGACGCGAGAGGTTGAGGTTTGCGGCGAGCGATTTCAGCTGCGCTTCTTCCGCCGCGCGTTCCGAGAAGGGCTTGAGGTTCGGGTAGACGTACGCGGAAAGGAGATATCCCTGGCAGAGCTTGGGCTCGGCGAGCGGGCCCTGATCGAGCGCGCCACTGCCCGCATCGAGGAGGAGCTTCGGGCTAGACCGTAATGTCTAGCGTGTGCTCTTTGGAGCGCGGAGCCTCAGCGCCCACGAGGCCAGCCTCGTCACCTTCGCGGCTCTCATCGCCCTGCGCTTCGCGTCGGCGCTGGCGGCGCCCGTCCTGATTGAGGGAGTCCTCGGTTGCCCCGACTCGCTGTGCCGTGCCGAATACTGGCAGGGTAGCGTGCGAGGGAATAACAGAGTGAAGGTAGCTTCTATCAACGTGCATATTGCCCTCCTTGGCAGCAGCTGACGTTAAACTCATCCGTGATAGATATGTATTCGGCAGTTGAAGGAAATCGCTTGAGCGCGGTGTGGCTGGGCCTCGTGCGCGCCTGCTATCCTTCAGGCAGTTGTTGCCCAACTCCCTGAATTCTCGCCGCTAAAAAGAGCCCTCTTCCGTAAAGGCAGGGCGCTGGCAAGCCGAATCTAAACCTAACGGAACTGTCAAGGGACAGTTGAACGGTTTGGAGCATCTACAAAAGTATGAGCAATGAGAGAAGGAACACGGCCATCTTCGTCGCCTACGATGACACCGAAACTCCGGAGCTCGCGACCCCAGAGAAAAATCTCTTGCGGGCGGTGCTGCTGAACGCCATCTCAGACATGAATCGCGACGGCGAATTTTCGCGCAAGGCCCGCGACTACTTTATGAGCAAAGAGGATGACTACCTCTTTTCGTTCCAGTCCGTCTGCTCGTTTCTCAATATCAACCCGCACCACATCCTAATCTTGGTAGGCCTGGAGAAGTCTGACAGGTTCCCGCTGCTGCCTGCGGCGGAGGCAGCAGCCGATTCGGACGAGGCGGAGAAATCGCTGCCCGCCGCGGAAACACACTAGCCATCAGGTAACGGCTGGTTCGCCACGGAGCGCCGTGAGCTTTGCAAGGTAAGCCGCGCGTGGCACGCCGTCGCGGCGGCGCTCAGCGAAGATTGCCCAGGGCGGGCCTTCTAGAATACTCTCCTGGCATGCGACTTCCCTCGACACCTGCCGCTGAAGAGCACGTTGGTCTCCGTTTCCTATCACGGCCGGGCGCTCACGCCCGCGCTCCCTTAGTGGTCTTCGTTCACGGCCGGGCCGGAAACCGCGAGGTGATGTGGTCCTTTGAGCGAGCGGTGCCTACAGCCGCGGCGGTCGTGGCGTTTGAGGCGTTTTTGCCGGACCCTCTTGGGGGCTTCAGCTGGTGGGACTTCGAGGCGCCCGGGTCCAAGCGAGAGGCTATTCGCTCAGCTTCGAAGAGGCTCTCGTTTGCGCTTGAGCGGTTTGTCGACCTTGAAGGGCTCGAGCCTTCGCACACAGTGGCGCTTGGTTTTTCGCAGGGAGCGGTGCTGCTCTCAGACGCGATGCTGGCGGGCGAGGTTGCGCTTGATGGTCTTGGACTGCTTGCAGGCCTGGTGCCGACACCCGAGGAGAAGCCACATGTGATCGGCCATCCGAGGGTGCTTGTCGCTCACGGTGTTTCGGATGAAGTGATTAGGGTAGAGCGCGCTAGGCAGGGGGTCGAACTCCTTAGGTCTTTGGGGCTGGATGTCACCTACGTTGAAGACGCTGTGGGCCACAAGGTTGGTATCGAGGGCACTCGCGCGCTAAAGGCCTGGTTACACGAGGTTCTTGGGTAGCTGCACGGCCGCGGGATAGATCCGCCATTTCGGCGTGTCCAGGAGCGTTCGGGAATCATCTTAAGTGGCAGGTCGCCTATGGCCGTCACTAACTTAAGCCGAGTTATTAGCGAAACATTCGTGAAGACCCTCACGCGGGTTGGCACGAGCTCGTCATCGTCGAGCACCCAAGCCGGAGGCGCGACGTCATTCGGGCAGCAGCAAGAGATCTCGCTCTCGGCTGGTCTCCGCAACGGTGCGAGAGACTTCTCTGCAAGCGTGCAGCTTCTGAACAACGGTATCTCGGTTATCAATGTAGCAAGAGACGCAAACGAGAAGCTGCTCGAGCTCGTTTCGCAGATGGACAGGACTGTCCAGGACGCAGCGCGCGGAGGGATAGGACCAAGCAGGGCTAAGCGCCTACGCGCTGAGTTTGGCGAGGCTGTTCGAAAGTTCGAGAAGCTCCTTCAGTCAACTGCGGGCCAAGAGCTTGACGTGTTTAACCCAGACGACCTCTCGTCCGTTCTTTCGAGAGCTGGCCTCGAACTTGAGCAGGTCGACGAGCTTGCAGGGGCGTTCCGCAGCCTCACTGCCCTGAACGAAGCGAAGGTAGACTCTTCGGGCGCAGTGACTTCGACAGCCACGCTCATACCCAAGGACGATTTCCAGCGCGCCGTAACGCAGTCAATTGTCGACCTAGACGACCCTCTGGCGGTCGACGATGTCAGCGGCTTCGGCGGCGTTCGCTCGAAGATGCGGGCGCTGCGCAGGGTTCTCGAGGGAAACGTGTCGGCATTGGACAAGACCGCTAGCGTGGTCGGCAAGAATCTTGAGCTCGTGCGGGTCGTAGGCCTCGCTATGCTCGACCTATCAAGCTCTATCACTGGCAGCTCTACGGCCGCTTCGGTGGCAGAGGAGCTGCAGAGCAAGATTCGCCAAGGCGCCCCGCTGCTCCTGTCTCAATCCCACAACCTGCAGGCGATAGCGGTCGCTGGCCTGACAGCAATCAGAAGCCAGGCCAAATAGGCTTTCCGCCGCAGACTAAAGAATCTCCAGAGGTTAAGCGCCTAGACGCATCGGTCGAATACCCCCTTAGGCACTTTAAAGGGAATTCGTCCTCTGCTAGAGTTTAGGGCTCAACTTGCCCAAAACATTACTGTAACCATGAACCGCGACACCTTGCTCGATTTCGGACCGAACGCTGGCTACCTGACGGAGCTCTACCAGCTCTACCTATCTGACCCATCCATGGTTGAGCCGGAGTGGGCCGAGTTCTTCAAGGGGCTCGAGGGCACGAACGGAAATGGCAACGGAAGTGGTAACGGGCATGTGGCCGTGTCGATGCCAGTTGCGGCTGCTCCCTCGGAGAGTCCGGCGAATGGTGTGGCTGAGCGGCTTGCTGACGGCTTCCGTCGGTTCGGCCATCTTGCTGCAAAAGTATCGCCGATCATTCATGGCGGATTGGCTCCGCTCTCGCCGCCTGAGCTGAGTCCAGAGTTCTACGCAAAGGAAGTTGGCTCAGGGCGCCTCAGTTCGTTTCAGTTCGGCGGCAAGAGCTACGGCTCGCTCGACTCCCTGCGTGCCGCTCTTGAGCAGTGCTACTGCGGCTCGATCGGATTCGAGTACGAGCACCTTACGAACACTGGGGAGCGAGAGTGGCTTCGTAGCCGAATAGAGTCGAGAGACTCGTCTAGGCTCGTCCCGAGTGCGGACCGCAAGAAGCGGATCTTCACCGACCTTATGAAGGGCGACCTGTTTGAGGCAGAGCTGCACCGAAAGTACGTTGGCGCGAAGCGATTTTCTTGCGAAGGCACCGAGACGATCCTGCCCGCGCTCTCAACGTCGATCGAGGAAGGGGCATCAGCCGGCATTCAGTCAGTAGTAATCGGGATGGCCCACCGAGGGCGGCTTAACGTACTTGCCAACATCACTCGCAAGCCGCTCGAGCGGATATTTCAGGAATTTGAAGACCAAACGCGCGCCACGGTCAACGGCCACGGGGACGTTAAGTACCACATGGGTTTTGAGACCACGTACGAGATCGATGGCAGGAGCGTTGAGGTGAGCCTGGCTCCGAATCCGTCCCACCTTGAGTTCGTAAATCCGGTAGTTGAGGGCATCGCGCGCGCTCAGCAGGACACCCGCTACGGGCGTGACAGGAAGGCGGCGCTGCCGCTGCTGCTGCACGGCGATGCGGCGTTCGCGGGCCAGGGGATCGTCTTTGAGACGATTAATTTCTCGGGGCTCACCGGGTACACCACGGGTGGAACTCTGCACATCGTGACCAACAACCAGATCGGCTTCACCACTACGCCAGACGAGTCGCGCAGCACTCGCTACTGCACAGACCTCGCAAAGGGCGTTGACGCTCCGGTGTTCCACGTGAACTGCGAAGACCCGGAGGCGGCTTGCTGGGTGACCGCCCTGGCCCTCGAATACCGGAACGCATTTGGCAAGGACGTGTTCGTTGACCTGATCGGCCACCGCAAGCACGGCCACAACGAGGGTGACGATCCAAGCTTTACGCAGCCCCTGACCTACGCCGAGCTTAAGGGCAAGCGGCCGATCTGGGAGCAGTACGGCGCGCGCCTGGTTTCGGAGGGTGTCGTCGACCAGCAGTGGATCGATGCGTCGGTAGCGGCATACAAGCGCGATTTCAGTGATGCTCAGGCGGCAGTTACGCCGGCTAGCGGTGGTGGGGCGACCCACGGCCAGCTCGGAGACACGCCTTCTGATACCGGGGTTCCAACCGAGGAGCTGAAGCGGATCGCGCGCGCCTTGGTGACGTTCCCGCAGGGCTTCGTTCCGCACGCCAAGCTGGGCAAGATCCTCGAGAAGCGAGTTGAGGCGCTCGAGGGCGGTGAGGGGATCGAGTGGGGATTGGCCGAGGGCCTGGCTTTTGGGTCTCTCCTGTCCGAGGGTCGCTCGGTTCGCTTGAGCGGCCAAGACTGTGGGCGTGGCACCTTCAGCCAGAGGCACCTCTCGCTCGACCACTACGAAGAGCATCGCACCTGGAGCCCGCTTGAAGATCTGGCCAAGAACGCGGGGCACGGCGCGACCTTTGAGGTCTACAACAGCTCCCTGTCTGAGGCGGCGGTGATGGGATTTGAGTTCGGCTACTCAAGCGTTGAGCGACGCGGCCTTACCATGTGGGAGGCGCAATTCGGAGACTTCGCCAACGGTGCGCAGGTCATCATCGACCAGTTTATTTCAAGCTCCGAGGCGAAGTGGGCGCAGCTATCCGGCATTACGCTGCTGCTCCCTCACGGCTACGAGGGGCAGGGCCCAGAGCACTCGAGCGCCAGGCTTGAGCGCTACCTCCAGCTCTGTGCGGACTCCAACATGCGGGTCTGCTACCCATCTTCGGCAGCACAGCACTTCCACCTGCTGCGTCGACAAGCCACTTCCGAGGTGCAGCGACCGCTGGTGGTGATGACGCCCAAGAGCCTACTGCGCCTCCCTGCGGCGGCTAGCCCTGTATCGGAGCTTTCAAGCGGCGGCTTCAAGCCGGTCATAGACGAGAACCTGGCAGGTGCTGCGAAGTGCGCGACGGTTGTCTTTATGACGGGCAAGGTGTTCTACGACGCGCGCGCCTCAATCAAGGAGATGGGCAAGCTCTCGGCTCGCTTCGTGCGGCTTGAGGAGCTGTACCCGTTCCCAGAGGCAGCGGTGGCCAAGATCATGAAGGAGTCGGGCGCCAAGAAGGTTGTCTGGCTCCAGGAAGAGCCCCGCAACATGGGTGCTTGGGGTTACGTGGAGCCGCTCCTACGGAGTGTTAGCGGGCTCGACCCGGTCTACGTAGGCCGTCGCGCCTCACCCGGCACATCGACCGGCTCGCCTAAGCACAGCGCGGCGGAGCTGAAGGAGTTCCTGGCGCAGCTTCACTCTGAGATTCGCT
>OMIG01000073.1 GCA_900299035.1 Pseudomonadota bacterium | reverse complement strand
GACAGCCTTGGCCTCATTATCGACTCGCCCGGAAACTACTTTGCAGAAACGCGGGTTGTTTCAAACTACTGGCACTTCCCACGCATGAGCAGACTCATTCTGGAGACTCAGGGTCCCGAGGAGCTTTCCGAGCTGCTGTTTAACGACGAGCAGGTCAGCTACGTCATTATGCCGCTCTCCATGAAGCCAGAGGGACCTGGTAACCCCGTCTTCCGTGAGCGACTTAAGTTGGTGGCTAAAACCTCGGATTTTGGTCTCTTTGTCCCCAAGCGACCCCCTCAAGACAGCTCCCACCCACCGGCCTGAGCCTGGCGCATCTCTAGCTTTTTCGGTACCGCTTCGGTACAAAGCTGGTCTCTTTTGAGGATTCCGAGGGATGAAAAGAACCCAGTGTTACTGTTGTTGCGGTCAGCTCGCGTTGGTGAGCAACTCTTCGGTTGTGGAGGTCGCCCAGTGTCCTGGCTGCGGCTCACTCCTCACGGAGTTTCCAAAGTCTGAGCGACACGAAGATGACCCTTGGCAGCTTCAGAGCGTAACGCCAACATTCCTGGAGGCGCTTCGGCTGCGGCGCGACCGGCAGGCTGGGGCAATTATCAAGCGCTTCGGTCTTGAGCTCCGAAAGGGCAAGCTGCTCGACTACGGTTGTGGGCAAGGCGCCTTCGTATTGTATGCTCGCGGCCAAGGGCTCGATGCAGCGGGCTGCGATATCTCCAGCATAAACCTAAAGCCCGAGATAGCGGATTCCTTTGTGGCGCTCTCTGAGCCGTGGGAGATACCTGACCTATCGGCCGTGCGAACCATCTCCTTCCTCGACGTCCTTGAGCATGTCGAGCACCCTGACCAGATAGTAGACAAGCTTTTTGCGAGCGGCGTTGAGAACGTGCTCATCAAGGTGCCTATGCTCCATGGGCCTATCGGCCTCATTGCGCACACCCTCGCACGCTTCGGCAAGCTAGGGCTCCTGCACCGTCTCCTGCTGGTCGATGAGCCTGCGCCGCACTACTCATTCTTCACCTCGAAGGGCCTCAAGAAGCTCTTTGAAGAGCGGGGGTTCGTTTTAGCAGACAGCGTCCGCATCGCGGATGTGGGCTCGGAGCTTCCTCAGCGCCTACGCGGCATGGAGGGAGAACCCTCCCTGCGGCTAGTCAGATCATCACGAAGAGCTTGGGGAGCGCGTTGGCCCTGATTGCCCCGCTTTGGTCTGATACTCGGGTCTTTCTGTTCAGGCGCTCAGCTAGCCCGAAATAGCGACGTCTTTACGGCTAGCGTCCTTCTCAGCGCTGCACCCTCGGCACAGCCTGCCTAGAGCCCGTTTAATGACGAGCAGCGGTGCGAGGAATCCTTTCGGCTTGGCGAGCTCCTGTCGGTACAGCTGATTGAGCCGGCTCATCTCTGCTGAGAACGCTCTGCGGTCTTCGTCTCGCTCCCCTGCGATCTGCGTACAACGCGCCAGCAGACTGTCCACGCTGGCGTCCCTCTCAGCGATCGTCGCGCGACTCTCTTCAAGACTCACCTCTGCCAAGCAGGCACGCCCGAGATGGGCGAAGAAGTCTTGGAAAAGGCGCAGGTCGTCGCTGGACGCGCCGGTGCGTTCAGCAAGAGCCGCGAGCGGTTGAGGCACGTCTTTTCCGACTAACAGAATTCCGAGCCCATGCCCATGGAGCACCTCTAGCGATGGCCAGCTGCGCTTGAGCTCCTCCCAGAGCTGCGCCACTCCAAAGTCACGCTCACGCACGTTGGTATCGTGAAACAGCACGACTCCCCGATTGGAAAGCTTGGGCTTCCAAGACTCAAAGTCGTGCTTGACTGCGTCGTACGTGTGGTAGCCGTCGATGTGCAACAGGTCGATGCTTCCGTCGTCAAAGTGCGCCAGCGCCGAGTCGAAATCCTCCCGCACGAGGCGCGAGAAAGACGCGTACTGGGCATCGTGGTGCCGTCGCAGATCTTCGTACACCTCTTCACCGTACCAGCTCGCGTGTGGGTCGCCCTTCCAGGTGTCTACGGCGTAGCACTTCGTTGGCAGCTTGAGCTGCTGCACAGCTTGGCAGAACGCGCAGTACGAAGTTCCGCTGTACGTGCCCAGCTCGACCAAAACCGACGGCCGCAGGGCCTCCACTAGCCACATAGCCAAAGGCGCATGCATAACCCACGACGGCGGTGAGGTCAGTCGCCTTGGGACTTGGAAGACGATCGGGCGAGCTAGGGCCTGAAGGATACTCTCTTGGTTGGACATCAGCGGTGCTCTTTGTCTCGGTTCGGGCGTGAACTGTACCACACAAGATGATGGGTGTCTCACTGGTCGAAGCCTCCAGCGAGCCCTTAAGTGCTTGAAACGACAAAGGGAGATCCTTGCTATCACCCCTCGATTACCTTACAGTCAGGTCGAACCTGGCGTTCTTTTCCGCCGCCTGAAACCGAGAAAACTCTCAAGAGAACTCTGTGCTGCCTGCAGGATCCTCCCGAACCGTAACCCTCCTCGGCGCGTTCTTCGGTGTGTTTAACTCTCTTTGGAGCAACCGCTCCCTGGTTACGCAGCTTGTTCGCCGAGACTTCGAGAGCCGGTTCAGGGGCTCCGCGCTTGGCCTCGTGTGGGCAGTTCTCCAGCCACTGTGCCTTTTGGCTGTTTACACCTTCGTGTTTTCACAGGTGTTCAAGGCTCGCTGGGGGGCGGACGGAGGGGAGCCTTCCTCGTTTGCGCTCGTGCTCTTTGCGGGTCTCATACTGTTCAACCTCTTCTCTGAGAATCTCAACAAGGCGCCGAGGCTGATTTTGCAGAATCCTTCCTTCATCAAGCGGGTGGTTTTCCCTCTGGAGGTTCTTCCCTGGGTCTCACTCCTCAGCGGCCTGCTCACGGCAGCGATTTCTGCCGTTCTGCTGCTCATCTTCTACTGGGCCTGTTTCGGGGCCCCTCCGCTCGCAAGCCTGTACGCGCTGGCTCTTTTTCTTCCCCTGTCTCTAGGGACTATCGGCGCCACCTGGCTTCTCTCGTCCACCGGTGTTTTTCTCCGAGATCTCCAGCACGGCACAAGCCTCGTCACAACCGTGCTCATGTTCCTTAGCCCGGTCTTCTACCCAGTGAGCGCAGTGCCGGAAAAGTTTCGGCCAATCATCTTCCTCAACCCCCTAACGAGCATCATCGAAATGAGCCGGGCAGCGCTGTTCAACGGCACTCCCCCTCCACCAGTCGCTTTGGCGGCGCTCGTTTTTGCCTCGTGGGTATTTGCTGCCTTCGGCTACTGGTGGTTTATGCGGCTGCGGAGGGGCTTTGCCGATGTCGTCTAACCTCGCAGTGCAGGTTCAGAACTTAGCGAAGGCCTACCGGATGTACCCAACGCCCGGGAGCAGGCTCAAGCAGATGCTCTATCGCGGCCGGCGAACATTCTTCCGTGAATTCTGGGCGCTGCACGAAATCTCGTTCACCGTCAGCAAGGGTGAGTGCGTAGGCTTCCTCGGCAAGAACGGCTCCGGCAAGTCAACCTTGCTGCAAATGGTCGCAGGCACTCTAGAGCCCACACGCGGCGCCTGTCAGGTGTCGGGACCCGTCTCGGCGTTGCTTGAGCTTGGAGCGGGGTTCAATCCGGATTTTACCGGGCGCGAAAATGTCGTTCTCAACGGCGCGCTCTTCGGCATCTCTGCCGAAGAGATGCGAGCGCGGATTCCGCAGATCCTAGAGTTCTCTGAGCTGGGTGAGTTCATCGACCAGCCTGTGAAGACCTACTCAAGCGGGATGTTCGTGCGGCTAGCGTTTGCAACTGCGATTCACGTCGAGCCGGAGGTGCTGCTCGTTGACGAAGCGCTCTCGGTGGGCGACGCAGCGTTCCAGTACAAGTGCATAGAGCGGATCCAGCTCTTGCGCTCGCAGGGGATGAGCATTTTGTTCGTGACCCATGATACTGCGGCTGTCCGGAAAATCTGCGACCGCGCGTTTTGGCTCGACAGCGGCAACCTCGTCACGTCAGGACCGGCGGTGGAGATTGCCGACCAGTACGACAGCTTCATGCGCGCCAAGGCCGCTCCGCACCTGACTGACCAGTCGTTATCGGGGGCTAGCAGCGTCCCCTCGTCCCCGGCGCAGGTGCTGCCCGACAAAGAGGCGGGCCCCGCGGCTGACGTTGCTGCGTCGATTAGCGCGGTTTCCCTCGCCGACCACAACGGCGCATCAACCGGCCTTGTCTGCATGGGGGGAGAGGTTCGCGTGTCAGTGTCGTACCAGGTGCATCAAGAAAACTCGGGCCTGATCATCGGCGTCGCGCTGATGAGGAATGACCAGCTCTACATCGCGGGGCTCAACACAGGGATCGACAACGTCAAGGTGCCCTCGCACCCAGGAACACACTCTGTCACGCTCAGCATACCGAGAATCAACCTGCTCGGTGGCGACTACTTCTGCAAAGTTGGGGTGTTTGACTCGACTGGGCTAGTGAAATGGGACTTCGTTGAGCACTGCGCCCCTTTCCGCGTCTTTGGCCCCTACGTGGCTGAGGGAGTGGTCGTTCCCGAACACTCTTGGGCTGTCGAGTAAAGGAGATCCGAATGCCTCTCTTGAAGGAACTATCCACTGAGCCGAAGATTCCGATGCTGAGCTCAACCGACCCACGGGTGCTCGTCGGGCGCTACAGCTACGGCTCTCCCCTGTGCAAGGTCTGGGGAGAGGCTGACAGGATTGAGATCGGAAGCTTCTGCTCGATCGGAGAAGGCGTAGTCATTCTCGGCGGCGGCGAGCATCGCACCGACTGGGTGTCTACGTACCCATTCGCTGAAGTGTTTGACCTCGGAGAAACTAAGATCTCGGGACATCCCGCCACAAAAGGCCCAACGCGCATCGGGCATGACGTCTGGCTCGCTTTCGGATGCACGATTCTAAGCGGTGTGACGATAGGATCGGGAGCTGTCATTGGAGCAGGAGCTGTGGTGACAAAAGACGTCCCTCCGTACACGATCGTCGGAGGGAACCCCGCCCAGCCGATCCGCGAGCGATTCGACACAGTGACGATCTCTACTCTGCTTGAGATCTCTTGGTGGAATTGGCCTATCGAAGCGATCCTCGAGAATGCGGAGCTACTATCGACCCCCTCAAGTCCTGGCGCCCTGGCCTCCCTTCGTGCTGTTGCTAGTCGGCTCTCTGAGTAGGGACTCTCGCTGCTACCGGAGCAGCCCACCCTCGGACTGAACAGGTGAGAGGGCTTGCCAAAAGGGCTTTCCGTAGCGACCATCAGCCTGATTACCGAAGCTGAGTTGGTTGTCGCACATGGTCACTACTGCTCCCCGCCTATTTTTCTCTTTCTGCTTGGTCGCGTCGTCCTACTCGTCCCTGCTCTTCGCTCATGTGGCTGCCGCAGAGACCGCTGCTGAAATCTCATCGGAGGAGCCGCACGCTGAATCAGCCACCAGCACCCCGACCGCTGCTCCCGCTCCGGAGCAGCCAGAAGCCTCGGCACTCGGGGACCCATCTGCCCCAACTATAGAGCCCCTCGTTCTAGACGGTGAGCGCCGCGAGCTGCTCAGTCGCCTGCTGCGCCTGGCAACCACTGCTGACCACAAGGAGCGCTCGGAAACGCGTGAAAAGCTCTGCCCAGCGGTAATCCGTCGCCCTGACTCAACG
>OMIG01000072.1 GCA_900299035.1 Pseudomonadota bacterium | reverse complement strand
CCTCTGTCGCCCGGATGGCACCACCTCGTGGTGCTCGGTAAAGGCAGCCACCATCAACTCGACCGACACCGTAAGCGGCTGGGTAGGCACTGTCGAAGATATTACGCAGCTGCGGCAGGCAAACGCCGACATTCTGGCCGCGAAGCAGTCTGCCGAAGCCGCGATGCACGCAAAAAGCCAGTTTTTGGCAAACATGAGCCACGAAATTCGCACGCCGCTCACAGCTATTATCGGCTTTGCTGAGTCGCTCCGCGATGACCTCTCTGCTGTCCCCGAGCAGCTACACACAGTTGAGATCATCCTGAATAACAGCAGGCATCTCCTCACGATAATAAACGAGATACTCGACCTGTCTAAGATTGATGCCGGGGCCCTCACTCTCGAAAAGACCAGTTTTGAGCTCGTGCGTCTCGTAGAGGAGGTGCGCGCAATGTTCGCGCCTCGGATCGCAGAGAAATCCCTCTCTTTCTCCGTACAGTATGCGTGGCCGCTACCAGAGAACGTCACTACCGATCCCCTCCGTGTGAAGCAGGTGCTGATTAATTTGCTCAGCAATGCAATTAAGTTCACGCCGAAGGGCTGGATCGAGCTCAAAGTCGGGTTCGAGCCCAAATCTGGAAAAGTCTCATTTGATGTGCGCGATTCAGGAATAGGAATTGAGCAGTCGCAGGCCGAGGCCCTCTTCAAGCCATTTTTTCAGGCGAATGAGTCAATCACACGACAGTACGGCGGCAGTGGCCTCGGGCTCAGCATCTCGCGCCGCCTGGCTCACGCTCTGGGCGGAGACATCTCAGTGTCTTCCAAACCAGGAGAGGGCTCCAATTTTAGCTTCTGGTTTACCCCCACCGTGGGCCAAGATGCCTCCCTCATACGCCAAATTCCAGCAGAGCGCGCGCCTAGCCCATCATCTCCCGCCCCTCAAGTTTTTTCCGGACGCGTCCTATTTGCGGACGACGCCCTGGACAACCGACGGCTAGTTGCTCACATGCTCGAAAAAGCCGGCATCTCTCCGGTTTTGGCAGAAGACGGCAGAGAGGCAATAGACAACGCCCTATCGCAGCCATTTGATCTCATTCTTATGGATGTCCAGATGCCCAACGTGGATGGCCTCTCCGCCACCCGCGTAATACGCGACGCCGGCATTAAGACCCCTATTGTAGCTCTCTCTGCCGGAGCAATGACGAGTGACGTGCTGAAGGCAATTGAAGCTGGCTGTTCGATGCACCTCAGCAAACCCTTCAGCAGAGAATCGTTCCACGAAATGCTCGAGCGATTTTTAAGCAAACAAGAGATTCCAACTAGGGCAGAGAGCCCTGCTTTAGCCCCAATTGTCAGCACCAAGGCGTTAGCTGACGAAGACACCCTTCCCCTCCTCGTAGAGTTCGTTGGCAAGCTCCCCGAAAAGCTAACGGAGCTCCAGTGCGCAGCATCCGGCGGGGATGCGCAGAAGCTGGCCGCACTCGCTCACCGACTGCGCGGCAGCGCGGGCCTGTACGGCTATCCCGAACTCAGTGAATTGTGCGGAGACTTGGAGAAAAGCTGCAAGGCGAACGCTAGCGCTCCGACAGAGCCCCTCATTCAGAAGGTAGCATCCGTTATTGAACGGATAATCGCGGGAGGACCTTCCGCGCCCTCTGACGCGGCGAGCACCTAAGAGTCTGCTCAACGCTCAGTCTTTCAGCCCAAGAAACAAGCCTTGGCTGCTGAAGCCTCTCCACTCCCATGCGCATCGCTTTGCGAGCCAGACCACTGCGAGAGCGAGAAAAATGGCAGCTACATCGTCTAAAAGGTAGTGCCACCCTAGATATACTGTGCTGTTAAGGGTCAGCACGAAGAACACCCAGCTCGCAGCCCCGAGCAGACGGCTGATCTTCCACAGGAAGATACTGCCAATCATCACTATGGCCACGTGTAAGCTAGGCAAGCCAGAGATAAGGTACACCTCATTTTGTGAGACCAGCAGGCCTTGCTGAAGCTTCCCAATTTTATGGTCTGCCAAAAACGCATACAGCTCTTTATTAACGAACGTGGGACCGGTCGAAGGCATTCCGTATACCCAGAGGATGCCAAAGAGGTAGGCTGCCGTGATTGCAAACAAAAACTGCTGCGAGGTGCGCCGAGGAGCCGCAACCACAAAGAAGGTTGCGACGAGCGAAACGTAACGCAAAAAGAAGATGTAATGATCGGAAATAGCGTCGAGCGCCGCAACGCCGAACCATCCAAGCAGGATCTCCGAGCACATCTTGCCGCCACAAAGCAGCTTATCCGACTCGACGAGCCACGAGTCCCACGATACAGAATTGACTCGAGGAGTAAGGTTTTTGAGAACAGCGAACTCAGCAAAAACGAGCACCATCGCGCTCAAAAAGCGAAAATCTTGGAAAATCTGCGCGAGAGAAACTCTCCCAAGGACCGACGACCCAAAGCGAGCCCACGAAACTCGTCCGCGGTCGCCACCTCTTCCAAGCAGCACCTCCAGCCCGCTCCAAGCAAAGAACACAAGCAAAATGAACGCGTAGTTTTCGATGCTCAAGGTAAAGAGCAAAAGGAACGGCAGGAGAAATTTCACTGTAGCGCTACTTGCTGACGCCACATCTTGTGTCGAGCCGGATGCAGCTTCAGCGCTCGAGAGATGGGGGAGCGGCAAATTGAGTGCCGCATAGAGGTTTGGCAGCGGCAGCTCGAGGAGGTAATAGAGGCCTAACGCGAGCACCCCGAAAATCACAACCAGCCATTCAAGGGGCATCAGAACACTAAGTACCTTCCGCATCACTGCAAACCTGCTGCTCTAAGTCATCACGTGGTCCTCGTAGTTTATAGATCGCTCCTATCGTGACCAGTCTGAAAACTACGCGGAATCCTTTATTATTTCCTCACCACCTCGGTCGGGTCTAAGTAACTGAAACTCCAGATCTTGCCCGAATTGCAGGCACTTTTGGGCCTCTGAACGAGGGCAGAAACTGTTTTGAGTTAGGGTATTGTTACCTTTATACTAGTGATTGTTGGGATTTCAGACTCCGCAGGCTGCCTTAAGGGGTATCGTACGGAGTGTGAGACGTTCTGCAAGCAAAGGTGCAGAAGGTTTCTCTCAAGGTTTGCGCCTCTTAATTGAAGCGCGGTTTTGTTCGTTTAAGCTGACCTCCGGATTGCTCTCCCGGGGAGTGACGCGGTGGTCAGCTTATTCGTTCTTAGGTAATTTGTTTTTCGCTATTAGCGCAAAAGGTTATTTTTTAAGGTCGCAGACGTCTCACACCCACCACTTTTCTTCTTTCAACTTCCGCCATTCCAACCCCAAAAAAATTCTTCACTAGCATCACCCGTGCTATCGCGCTTTTCATGTCGCAAGGCCAATGCCCTAGTTACCCGAAAGAACGTAGCCCACGCAAAAAACAAGGACCACTAGCAGGCGATACCAGGCAAAGGGACGCAGGCTCCATCGGCTCACTACGCGAATAAAAGCTTTGACTGCGAGTGTGGCAGAGAGAAAAGAGACGACAAACCCAACGCTCAAGACGGCAACTTCATGCGCCGAAAAGAGCTGCATCGCATCGAGTAGCTCATGAAACGCGGCTGCGCTCAGAACCGGAACCGCAACGAGGAATGAGAACTCAGCCGCTGCGCCGCGTGACAGCCCAACTAGCATTCCGCCGACAATAGTCGAGGCGGAGCGCGACATTCCGGGCCACAGGGCGAAACACTGAACACAGCCTATCGCAAGGCTCTGCTTCAAAGATATCGTTTCGATCGACTTGTCGCTGCCTTCCTTCGGCTCTCGATCTACGATCAGGATAGCGATCGCACCTACGGCAAAAGCCACGAGAACTGGAGTCGGCGAGAAAAGGTAGTCCTTTATCTGGTGCCGAAAGAGAAACCCAACCAGCAGGGCTGGCAAAGAAGCGAGCGCAAGCTTGGCAAGCCCCCGAACTCCCTCCAGTCCTGGCTGTAGCCACGCATCTTTCCTCAATAAGTCCCGCGCGAGTCCGGACGAAAGCCCCGCGAAGCGCCGCCAATACAACACTATCACGCTAAGAATAGCGCCGAGCTGAATGATGACTTTAAATTTCTCTTCGGCCTCGCCGGTAAATCCGAGCAAATCGCCGAATAAAATGAGGTGCCCGGTGCTAGAAACAGGCAGAAACTCAGTCAGGCCCTCGACGAGGCCAAGGATAATAGCAATCAGCCAATCTGACACAGCACGGCTCCCGGAAATGCTAAAGCGACGCTACTCGCGTACGGCCAACGGCGCAAGCCGATCGATTCCTCTTCTTTCATTACCCAGCTCCCGGGGATATGATCCGTGGATGGTCGTGGCGCACTCCGGGTGAAACCCTATCTCAGATGCCGACTCTCTCATACGACGCTTTGGTGATAGGTGGCGGCCTTGCCGGCGCCAGCGCCGCTTTCGCCCTCCACAGAAGAGGATTGAAGGTCCTCCTCTGCGAGGGAGAGGCCGGCCTAGCCCGCAAAGCTTCAGGCAACTCGTGCGGGCTGGTCATTCCTTACGTGACTGACCGGCCATCCGTATTCGAGCGCACCTACTCGAGAGGATTTGCCTTCACCCGCAACCTGCTGATGTCGGAACTGTCGAGCGCCAATCTCTTTTCTGAGAGCGGCGCCATTCAGCTCCCTTCTACGCGCCGACTGGCCCGCCTCCTGGCTGGTGAAGACAGCTTATTCGAGGGCCAAGGCGTCCGCAGGGTTTGCGCTACGGAGGCATCGGCTCTAGCCGGCACTAAGATTGAAAAGGACGCGTTTTACCTCCCGCTCGCGGGATACGTCGACCCCCGAATGCTCGTGTCAACGCTAGCGCACCCTGGCGTTGACGTGATGAGCAGGACGACCGTTTCGGAGCTTCGCCGGCAAGCCAACAGCTGGATAGCTCTAGCCCAATCTTCAGGCCCAATAGAGAGCGCGATCGTCGTGATATGCGGAGCCTACGAATCCCGAGCGCTTCCGTGCGCCGCCATGCTGCCGCTTGAGCCTGTGCGTGGACAAACTCTCCTCGTCGAGCAAACAGAAGAGTCCGCTAGACTCAAGACTCTCATCTGCTTCGACGGCTACGTGACTCCCGCATCCAAGGGGCAGCACCTGGTCGGAACTCACTACCGCCACAATGACCCGTCCAGTGAGCCGATTGTTCAAGACAGCGAAGATATCCTCGAGCGATGCAGAAACTGGGCCCCCGCTCTGTTCAGTGCTGACGCTGCGCCTTCCTCAACCCGAGTGTGCTTCCGAACATCAACCGTAGACCGACTTCCGTACGTCGGGATGCTGCCTGATTTCTTTGGTATGAGCCGTGCAGCCGCCAGCTACCAACCAGGCACAGACGTGGGCTCAAAGGTGCCACTTGCGCCACTTCCTGGGTTATACATCAGCGTCGGGCACGGAAGCCGCGGCCTGGTATCTTGCCCAATGGCCGGCGAAATCATAGCGAGACTGGCGACGCATGAGCCTCTAGGCGACCTCGCGGAAGTTGCAAGCATCCTTAATCCCGCCCGCCTTAGTTCACGCATCCTCACTGCCATCCGCGGCTGAAGCAGCAATCCTGCGAACCAATCCTTTTACCACAGCGTCTCGCCGAGCCTCTGTCAGAACGCTCGACACCGAGGCAGCAACATTGAGGCTCTCAATCGGCCCAAGCCGAGGAATCGCAGCTTTTATGTCCGCTGCCTGAAGGACCGCTTCCGACAGCCCTGCGCCCTCTGCCCCGAAAAAGAGCGCTACCTTCTCTGGCCAGCGAACGCTGTAGAGCGACCGTGCCTCGTGCGGCGTGGTCGCGACGACCGCGAAGCCGGCCGCTTTGAGCACCGAGAAAAGGTTGCTGTACTCCGGCACTATACACAGCGGCACATGCTCGGCAGCCCCCTCGGCAATCCGGCACGCCGCCCCCGAAAGCGAGCTGACTATTGCAGAACGAAGTATGACCGCTGAAACGCCGAAGAAGCAGGCTGTTCTAAGAATCGCGCCAACATTGTGCGGGTTTTCAACACCCTCAAGAACTACAATGACCCCTCGCTGAAGATCTGCTAATCGCCGCTTGAGATCGCCTGGCTGAAGCCCTGCTAACGGCTTCGCCTCAAAACATACACCCTCGTGGTGTTCCGTGCCGGCCACGCGAGCCAACTCCTCATCCGAAACCACTCGTGCTGGCAGGCCCCGGCGGTCTGCCCATCGCAGCACACGGCCGAACTTTTCTTCGAGCTCGGGCGATACAAAAACTCGCCGCACCTCGTTTCTGCGAGCTTCGAAGATGGCATGACAGCACTGCACACCGAAGAACTTCGTGAGGCTCTCGCGCTGCATTCGATGGGCCCCAATCCCGCTACCCCCTCCCCTGGACGGGCGCTTCGTGGTACTGGACTGAGGTCGGCGCTTAGACATGAAAAACCCTGATAGCTACATCTGCATCACCCGGCTCGGCCAGGAATGCTTCATCAAAGAGGAAGCCAGAAGCTGCCCTGTGCCCCCGCAGTGTACTGAGCTTGCTCCTGGGGTGGTAGAGCTTTCCGGCATTTCAGAGCAGCAGATTCGTGCGAATGGCATCTTTTTCGCATGCCAGCTCCTTCCCCAACCTGTGCCGTGCTCCTCGCAGTCAATCAAGGGCTGGGCCGCCCTTCTCCTCGAGGCTCTAGTGAATTCCATCCCTGAGGAGACAGAAGCATGGGGACTCCAAGTCTTTGACCAGTCAACCGCGGAGACAGGCAAACAGCACTCCCGCGCTAGGCTCATCGAACAGGAGACCGTTGCATTACTAAAGCAAAAGAGAAGATCGCTGCTCAGGAAACTAAGTAAGGATCCCTCCAAGCACGCGGCGCTCGCGCAGCTTGTCCTTACTTCGCCAGACGACGGATACCTAAGCATTACCTCTGCCCCCCAGGTTAAAGCTCTCTCTCCTGTCATCTCCCCTTTTCGCGCAGGCTACGTCAGCATTCCAGACGACCGTTTGCCGCCATCCCGAGCATTTAAAAAGCTGAGAGAGGCCCAACTGAGGTTCGGCCTCTCGTTTCGGCCTGGGATGCGCTGCGCCGACCTCGGTGCCTGCCCAGGCGGCTGGACACACGTGCTTGTTGAAGCTGGGTGCCGCGTGTCGGCTGTAGACAGGAGCCCACTTGACCCCAAGCTCATGCACAGCAAGCAAGTCTCATTCGCTTCAGGAGACGCTTTCTCCTGGACCCCTGAGAAGGCCCTGGACTGGCTCGTGTGTGATGTTATAGCGGCGCCGGAGAAGACGGCAGCGCTTATCGAGCGCTGGCTTCGCGAGCGTCTCTGCCATTCCCTGTGCGTGACGGTGAAGTTTAAGGGCTCCCCTGATTTCGGCGTCTTGGCCTCGGTCAAGCGCAGCCTCGCTCAACACTGCGTTGAGCACGGAGGCAAGCAGCTGACAGCCAACAAGAACGAACTTACCGTCTTCGGTCACCTAGCAGACTAGAGGGTATTCCTCGCCAGGAAAGAGGAATATAGTGCTGCCATGAGCAAGCATCCACACTTCAGGGCCCACCCGTGGCACGGGGTCCCAATCGGAGAAAACGCGCCAAGCACAGTCACCTGCTACATTGAGATCGTGCCAACCGACACGGTCAAGTTCGAGATCGACAAGGAGACCGGCATCCTAAAAGTCGATCGCCCCCAGAAATACTCGAACCACGTGCCCGCCCTTTACGGATTCATCCCCCAAACCTTCTGCGGGGATGGGGTTGGGGCGCTGTGCGCGAAATCGACCCGCTCAAAGCGCAAGATACGGGGAGACGGAGATCCCATAGATGTGTGCGTACTCACGGAGCGGCCGATTCTCCACGGAGATATCCTCGTTCGAGCTCGCCCTGTTGGCGGATTTAAGCTCATCGACCGCTCTGAAGCCGACGACAAGATCATAGCAGTTCTTGAAGGGGACGACGTCTACGCAGATGTGCAGGATATTCGGGATATCCCCGCAGGTATCTTGAACAGGCTGCGGCACTACTTCCTAACCTACAAAGAGATTCCAGGTGCGGCTAAAGCGGCTCCAGTCCAAGTTGCATCGGCCTACGGACGGGCAGCAGCGCACAGCGTGATTCGCCAAAGCATGGAAGATTACCGGCTTCTGGTCGGCAAGGCCCGCTCAGCGCGGTAGTCGCGTCTTATCCTGGATCGTGAAAAACCTCTACATCGGAGGCCGCAGATTCGGCCTCGTTGCGCAGGTACGCTTGGTACTGCTCTGGGCTCAAGATATCCTTCATTTGCGAGTTGATCAGCTCACGTCGCCTCTTGTTCTCCTGCACCATGAGCTTAACTCGATCTTGCGCAGAACGGGGCGTCGTCCCGTGCCCCTCTCCGCCGAACTCTTTTTGGACCTCGCTCTCGACCCGCGAGTAGACAGACCGAACAGAGCGTTCCTGGTCTGCGGAGAGAGAAAGCTGCCGAGAGATCCAGACTACTTCCTTGTCGACCTCCTGGTCCTGCACTCGCTGAAACGCAGCGGAAACCTGCTGTCGGTAAAAGCTCGCGCTCTCGGCTCCAAGGATATCATCCAGAGTTTCCGCCTCCGGCTCTTCCCCGTTGCTCTCCGACTCGCGCTTGAATTTTTCGCTTAGCCGATCCTTCTGCGCGGCCGTAAGAGGAACAAACTTCTCAATCGCAGAAACGCGCCACTTGATTGCTTCTGCTCGCATCTGCTGCTCCTCCGCAGCATCGGATTGCACAGGAACCTCGAGTGCCTCTGCTATGTCGTTAACAGCTTTCTCCGGGCCATCGACCGGACGTTCGACATTCGCTAGGCGCCCTTCAAGCTCCTCAACTCTTCGCCTGAGAGGGGCGACTTCTCCATCGCAGCTGAGAGGAGCCGCAGGAACCACGGCCTGAGATGGCTTTTCCGGCTCGCTACGCACAGACGGCGCCGATGAGACTCTGCCGAGCCCCCAAACCATGCCGCCCCCGACGAGCAGCCCAAAAAGAAATAGCGAAGCGCGCTTTACCATGGGAAACCTTTCTTTAGGATTCTTTAAGAGTAACCCAAGTTCGGGGCTTCACGCACGGTACATCCTACCAACTAGCCGTTTTGAAAGACCCTCGTCTTTCTGGTAACTATAGCCGACGAAAGCGCACGGCGAAGGGCCGGATGCCCCCCAGGGAGGACAAGTGACCAGCACAAAAAGATACTTCGGAGCGCACGTTTCATCCGCCGGAGGCCTCAAGAATGCGGCTGCGGCAGCGATAGAGCTCAACATCAACACCATACAGGTCCATCCATCGGCACCTCAGCGCTGGAATACGACGCCTTTTGCGCCCGGCATCGAAGATGAGTTCCTCGCTCTCACAGACGGCTCCTGCCTCGAAAAAGTGTTCTTCCACGCCATCTACCTCATAAACATGGCGACCCCCGATCCCCAAAAGTTTCACCTCGCCAAGACCTCCCTCGTCAACTACCTCGACTTGAGCGCCCGAATCGGCGGAGCCGGCGTCATCTTTCACGTCGGCAGCATGAAGGACCAACCCGACGAAGCTGAGGGCTACGACCGGGTTGTATCGGGACTCAACTGGGTCATGGAGCGGGCACCAAAGGGCTCCCGACTGATCCTGGAGGTGGCCGCCGGCTCAGGCAGCGTCATCGGCGACCGAGTGGAGGAGCTTGCGCTGATCTATTCCCAACTCGAGAACAAAGAGCAGGTCGGTTTCGGCCTGGACACTCAACACATGTGGGCCTCGGGGTATGACCTCGTAACCGACCTTGAAGGGGTTGTAGAGACCGTCGACAAGGAGCTATCGCTCAAGAAGGTCTGGTCTATCCACCTCAACGACAGCAAGACAGAGCTTGGCAGCAGAAAAGATCGGCATGAAAACATCGGTGACGGGCTGATTGGCGAAGAGGCGCTCAGGCGCGCTTTCCTCCACCCGAAACTCGCTTCCATTCCATTCATCCTTGAAACTCCTGCGCTCGAGAGCCTCGAGGGCGCCCAGTCGGAGGTGAACAAGCTGCGCGGATTCCTCAAGAAGTAGCCACTCTCCGCTCAAGCCACTTCTGCCGTAGGCGAGTGACCGAAAGCTCCTCGGTAAACTCTTCAAGACGAGAAAGGCTTACCCAACGCAATCCTTCGGACTCGTCGCTCTCTGAGAGGGGCTCGTCCTCATCTGCGGTGAACAAAAACCGTACATCGTAGTGGAAGTGCTCGGGCGCCGACGGGCGCGCAGGGATCGCGTGGATATCAACGTCAAAGATAGCGGAGCCGAGTGGGCGGATTGATGAGAGCCCCGACTCCTCGCAAGCCTCTCGCAAGGCCACGCTCAAGAGGTCAAAGCTGCCGTCCGCATGACCGCCGGGCTGAAGCCACTTGTTGAGCTTCGCGTGGCGCAGCAAGAGCGCCTTGTCGCCTCTCGCATTCACCAGCCAGGCTGAGCCAGTCAAGTGCGCGGGAAAACAGTCTCGCTCCGCACACCGAGCCTCTCGCTCGACAAGCTCACGAATTCGAGACGCGCACACCCGGTCTTCCTCCGAGCAATGCTCGTAGCGCGTAAGGCTCTCAATGAGAACCCGTCGAGCCCTCGCAGCGTCTAGCGTATTGGAATCCCCACCCATGAGTTTGTGAGTAGCAGACTCGCCCTGCCCCACGCAATCGCCCGATGCCCGTTGCCCGTTGCGCCTCACAGGGAAGCGCGCGACTATACAGCGTGACTTCTCTAGAGCCATTACCTCACGCACCCTCGCCGGAGGAGGTGACTAGAACCATCCGGCTGGAGCGGATGCGGGCGGTTGCGACTGGGGTGTTCGAGAGCGCCCCCTCGACCTTTCTGTTGCTCATTCTCGTCAGGGCCTGGAACGGCTCAAGCCTTGAAAAGTCGATGATCGCTGCCGCCTACCAGAGCGGACTCATCTTAACCCCACTAACCCTGTTCGTCACTCGACGCTTCGGATTGGCACCGTCGCAGGCCATGTCGCTCCTCTTTTGGTTCGCCTCGGCGCTCTACCTCCTTGCGGCCCTTATCCCCAGCCCAGCCGCTTTCGTCCTCCTGACGAGCCTCGGTTCGCTCGTCGTCGCCGCAAACTCACCTCTCCTCACGACGATAATGAACAATAACTTCCCCCCCCAGCGGCGCGGGCTCCTCTACTCCCAAAACAACAGCATCAAGATCGGCACCAGCATCTTGTTCGGCATCACGGCCGGCTGGGCACTCTCAGGGCGGATTGCCCACTACCAAATCCTGATTGTCATTTATGCGCTCGCCTTAGCCGCTTCAGCGCTCCTCATGTGGCGAATCCCGCGTTGCGGAGGGGCGCTTGAGCCGCGACCTCTCCTGGGCTGCTTTAAGCACATCGGAGTCGATCGGATTCTACGTGACACGCTCATCGCGTGGATGTTCCTCGGCTTCGGCAACCTTATGATGACGCCTCTCCGCATCGAGTACCTCGCGAACAAAAAGCACGGCCTCGACCTTTCGGAAGTAGAGATTGCGCTACTGGTTTCGACGCTGCCTCACCTTGCTCGACTGGCAGCGAGCCCCGTGTGGGGACACCTTTTCGACCGGCTCAATTTCTTCTCTCTCCGCATCGCAATTAACTGCTGCTTCTTGCTCAGCGTGCTGTCCTTCTTCTCGACCAGCAATATCGTGATGCTTGGCGTTGCGGCGCTCATCTTCGGGCTCAGCAACTCGGGCGGCGACGTGGCATGGAACCTTTGGGTAACGAAATTTGCGCCCCCAGGCCTGGTTCCAGATTACATGGCAGTGCACACATTTTTTACCGGAGTGCGGGGCATCCTCGCTCCGGTGGTCGCCTTCGCACTGCTTGATATCTATCCACTCACGACTCTGATGTGGCTTAGCGCAGGGTTAATGTCACTCGCTACCGTGCAGCTATTCTTCATCAAGGGCATCGCGCGACAGAATATTAGCAAGTAATAACAATAGGTTGTGGCGAATGGGTGCCATTCCGGGGTATGCTGGACTCTAGCTAAAGTTGTGATATTATTCGCGCGCTTCCGAAACAGGTGGTCCGAAAAGGCACCGAGCGGATCCGCAAGCGCCTTGCCGGCTTCGGCCATGCGGCGCGGATTTTTAGCACAAATGATAAGGATGATGTGGGCGCACTAGGCGCAACATCGAAGTAGTTAGGCACGTATGGCAAAGAAAAGCACGGTTCTCCGCAACGAAAAGCGCAAGAAGATGGCAGCTAAGCAGCTCAACCTCCGCAAGGAGCTTCGCGCCAAGGCGATCGATCCAAAGATCTCCGACGAGGATCGCGAGAAGGCTCGCATGAAGCTTCAGTCCCTTCCACGCAATGGCGCCAAGGAGCGAATTCGCAACCGTTGCCAGCTCTCGGGGCGGTCGCGCGGTGTTTACAGGAAGTTCATGATCTCCCGTATCGTGTTCCGTGAGATGGCCCACAAGGGGCTGCTGCCAGGCGTTACGAAGTCGAGCTGGTAGCTCGAGATCTAGCGCTCGCTCGCGCTGGCTGATAACCCTCGCTTCCTGCTGTGGACCCCACGGCCGGACAGCGAGGGTTTTTTGTTGAGCTTTCTTTAGTTCAACGCTACGGCGCCCATTCGACCACGACGGTCTCTCGCTTGCCTTCAAGCCCTGATGAGTAGCTGGAAAGCTCTCTCACCTGGCCGCCGAACTCAGAGCGGAACCTCTCAAGATTTTTCCGCTCAACGAAGATCGCCGAGCCTGCTGGCATGTCTCGCGTAGCGCCGAAAAAAGGCTTCTTCAGGTAGAAGCTTGCGGCGTAGGCCTCAGAGCCAAACGAGTAGAGCCGCTCTCGCCCCTCTGGCTTGACTGCATCCACGAACGCCGGAGACGCAAGCCATTGCTGCGGCGATATCCGAAACATTCCAGCATCGACAACCGTAATCCCGGCGATTGCGGCGCAAGCAACCACGCGCACTGCAAGACGCTCGCTAGCCTGCGCCTCTGTAAGTTTCCAAACAGCAGCCAGCCCAGCCACAACCAGAACCACCTTCATGGGCCCGACGGCCGCCCAGAGAGCGCTCGGAAACCACGGCACTGAAAACGCTGACGGCCACACAAGCAAGCCTAGCGACACCGCAGGGAGCAGCGTGCACAAGACACAGGCCACGAGGCTCAACATACGCAGGAGTCCCGCCACTCTCTCTTCCCACCGAGAGAGCCACAGAGCCGCCAAAAGCGCCACGAACGGGTACGCCGGCAGAAGGTAGACACTGCGTTTGCTCGAGGGAATGCAGAAGAACAAGACGATGCAGGTCGCCGACAGAAGCGAGAACCTCTCAAGATCGCTCAACCCCCGCCATACCGTAAGCGGCGACTTCAACACCCGACGCAGCCCTGCCCCGCGAGCTAATGCAACAAGCCAGGCTAACGACCACGGGAGCAGCATCAAGATCAGCATGCCGAGGAGGTATGCAACGGAGTGCTTGTGGGGCTCATCAGCCATCGTTCCCGCAAAGCGCTCGACATTCTCGTACCAGACTTTAGCCAAGAAATCGTCACCTCGAGCCAGGTATCCAGCCACGTACCACAGGGAGGCTACGACCAGGACTGGCGCAGCGAGGATTAGCGCGCTTGCAGCAACTCGAGCTACTGGCCTCAAGCCTGCGCCTTCTGCCAGCAGCCTGTAGAGAGAGAAGATCCCGAGCGGCAAAACAATCCCCACAGGCCCCTTGGTAAGAGCTGCCGCACTCAGCAACGCGAGAGCCAGCCACGGAACCCCTCGCCTGCCCTCCTCCTGCCAACAGAAGAGAGCTAGCAGAGCCCCAGAGATGCTCGTAGCCAGGATTGTGTCTACTCGGCATGTCGACCCGCTGCGAAGCCACTCAACGCTTGAGAGCAGAATGCCCGAGGCCACGACACCAGTTGAGGCGCCGGCCCTGCGGGCCACAAAGAGAAAGAAGGCTGCGCAGAAGAGCACGTACGCGACCGCTGAAGGAAGCCGCGCTGTTGACTCTGTCACTTCGCCGCCGGGCAGCGATGCGAGCGCAATCAGCCAGTGAGAGAATGGAGGCTTTGAAGGAACCGCACCGTTGTACGCTGGCGGGGATATCCAATTGCCAGTCGCTAGCATCGACTGAGCCACTAGCGCTTCTCGGGGCTCCCCTCGCGTATAGAAAGCGCGATTGAGGGACGGAAACGAGAGGAGAGATGCGAGAACAACCACGAGCCAAAACGAGTGCTTAATAGCTCTATCGTGCCCCCGCACTGCTGGTGTCTCTTCCACAACTAAAATTCCTTATTCAGGCGGACGACACCTTACCGCGCAGCTGTAACGGGCGCAAAAGTTATGAACACGGAAGTCCGTTGGCACATAACAGCGTTCCCAAGACGCGAGGCTTTAAAATGCCCAATAAGCTGCTGAAAATGCAGTCACTTTACTAGTAGCAGCAGCCTAAGGCCGACCTCGAGCCACTCCCTGCGATGCCTGCTTCTTGGGGGTGCGCATTCCGACGAAGCCCTCCCAGAAGAGGGTGCATCTATAGAGATTACCCGGACGCGTTTTCGCTGCTGCGCCCACGTGGGCTTGAAGCAGCACCGAAATAGAGATGTTAGTCGCAAGTGCCGGGAAGACCCTCCTGAAGGAGCCACGAACATGATGACCACTGGCAGCGAGCCTCGTACGGAACAGAAAAGAACGATTGAGAAGTTGCTCAATGACGAGCAGGTGCTCGTTCACATCAACCCACAGTGCCAAGGCGTAATGATCCCTAACCACCTTTTCGACAACAGGACGGTCACCCTGCGCCTCAGCCGATTCTTCAAGGGCGCTCTCACGACTGATGCCGAGAAGATCTCTGCCGAGCTTCTCTTCGGACAAGACTACTTCTCCTGCCAAATCCCCTGGAATAGCATCTGGGGCGCTTCATCGATTCGAGGCGAGGAGTTCATCTGGGCTGCAGCAGCTCCGGACGAGATCCTCGAGATGGTTCTTGCGCACAAGGAGGAGCGCCGAGCTGCATCACGGCACGGGTCAGACCACTCGTACGGTCCTGGCCGCTCATCTCGTCCAAATCCGGGACACCTGCGCCGCGTCAAGTAAGTCGCCGCTACTCCTCTACCTCGGCCCGAAGAATCTGGGCGCTCGCATGGGCCTCCCCAGGCAAGACGGTGATAGTCGACTCAACATTGCCAGACTCCACGCACAACATCGTGCGCCAATCGCCATCCCCCAAGTCGGGCAGCGCCGCGCTCCCCGATGCTCCTGGATTCCACACGACGGTGTCCGAGAAGCCCTCTTTGGTTATCTTAAAGGTGCACAGGCGGTCGCGATCCTGAATAGACAAGCACTCAGGGGAGCGGAGATACACCCGGTCCATCGGCTCCCGGATGCGAAGCTCCGTAGCATCCTCTTTGCCGCGTGCCCGTCCCGTTAAAAAATCAACAAAGTCGGCCCCGCGCAGGCCCAACACCGCACACCTCTCAACATCTCCCACCGCAAAGTAGGTGTGCAACGCTGAGTTGAAAGAGAATGGCTGAGAGCCCGTATTGAAAACCTTCAGGACCACTAGCAGCGTCTCCGAAAGTTCTACGTCTAGCTCAACTGCGAACTGGTGGGGCCACACTTGCTCAGTGGAGAAATCTGACTGAAGACGAAATCCTATCGAGACTGGGCCATCCTCGCGGACCTGCTGCCTCACCACTTTCCACTTCTTGGTGCGTGCAAAGCCATGCGAGGGAAGAGCGCCCTTTCCGAACTGCGGAAACACTATCGGTATGCCACCCCGGATGGCCTTGCCCGCCTCAAAAACAGCCTGCGGGCTCAAGAAGAGAAGCTCGCGCTCGGAGGGATGAATCCAGGAGAGCACCTGAGCGCCGTGCTCGCTGACCGAGAGGCGATAGCCACTGGCGTGCTCTAATGCGAAGACGGGCATTCCACCCGGGCCTTGCACCTGAGAGATAATGTTCTTGTGTACTCTTCCGCCCATGTAACGAAAGCCTCTTAATGAGCCCGATGCAGGTGGCTACTCCGACTCAGGCGGAGCCCCCTCCGCCACTGCCACATCAGGCGCCCTCCCTTTCTTGAGGGCATCAATAGCCGCCGAAAGCGCCGCAGGGTCAAAATCCTCCAGCGTATTCCCGGGAGTTGGCGCTGAGCAGAGCTCTAAGGCTGTCACCCGCAACGCGAGCGATGAGGCCGATGAAACACTGTGCACCAGCTCCCCTAGGATCCACGGCAACTCGCGGTTTTCATACCCCAGGAAGCCCACCACTCCAAGAACTACTTTACGCAAAGCGCCGTCTTCTCCCCACGCCACGCGGTAAACCGGGAGAGAGGTCTCCTCGTCGACATAGAGCGCCTGAATTGCATCCAAGTCATAGGGATCCCTGGATGAAAGCTCCAAGCGCCAAGCCCGGCGTGGCACTAGTCGGACGTTAGTGGGGACCCAGCCTGGATACGGAGGATACCGGCGGGTTTCAGCATTCAAGCTGACCAAGGGGCGATTGCCCGGAAGGGAAACGCACTTTTCCTTGCCCGCCCTGACGAGGTCTACCCTGTCGGCCAGCACGGGAACCAGCACAACCGTGCGATCAACTTTGCGGGGCACTACCGACTCAATCTTTCCCGACCATACGTGCAGGTCGTTGGCGGCAAAGCCTGTCGGAAACATATCGTCAGAGCGGACGCTCCCGGCCATCTGGCGCACGGTGAAAGTAACCGGGGATGACGCCCACACGTAGTCATCAGATCTGCCCGGCAACCGGAAGGAGAGCCACGTAAGGCCAAGCAGTGCGGATGGCGACTGAAATCGGATCCGTTCGCGGAACAGAGCTTTCGAACCAGCGGTCGCCGATCCCAAAGCAGCCGGATAAGCCCTGGCAAAAGTTACCTCTAGCTGCCGCCCTTCGGACTTTCTGCTCGGAAAGGCTGAGATGCGGAGAGACTCGGAGAATGCTCCCTGGCTCCACCCAATGGCCTCTGCATTCCACAACAACCGATATCCCCGGGCTGCTGGTGAAAGCGGATCCATATCGCTTGCAGCGGCACTAAATATCGGAGCCTCAACGTGCGCTGGCAGTCCATCAATCTCACCGCTATCAAGGAGCCGCGGGGAGATGGCCGGTGTGAGCGAACTGGGCCTTGGAAGCTCCACATCAGCAGCCTCAAATGCCAGGTCGCCACGAGCAGCCATGTCGAGCACCTCAGGCGGCAAGAGCGCCCGGTACAACTCAGCCTGTTCTGCACCAACGATTGCTCCGACGCGCACCTTTTCAGATAGGGCCGGCACGGGACCACTTCCCGGCGGTAGGGGCACCGGTTCACAAAACGCAACAACCGAGAATCCGAGAAGGGCTGCCAAAACCGAGACGCGTCGGCCAATCCTCATGGCTGGCGCCTCAAGAGACTCTTTGAGCCGAGCAGTTGGATGATTTCGATGTTCCGTCGCGGCCACGCGCATCTGTGCCCACGCCTAACCAGCACGGCTAGAGGATAACTCGCTCAAGCTCTTGCATGCGCTTCATGTGCATGTCGTACAGGCGCTGAGGGCCCTCGTCCTCAAGTATCCTCGAGCGATGCATCAGGGTCTCCTTGTCTTCTATGAAGAGGCGCGGGTCTGGCGGGTACACCTCAGGATGAATGCCTGTGTCCATCCGAATCGCATCAACAGGGCACGCTTCCACGCAGTACCCACAGTAGATGCAAAGGAGCGTGTCTATCTCGTATCGCTTCGGAAACTTCTCAATCGAGGGGTCGTCGTGCTCGCAGGCTTCGATGTAAATGCAGCGGGCTGGACACGCAGTCGCACACAGAAAGCAAGAGGTGCACTTGATGTCGCCGTTCTCTTTAAGGGTTAGCCGATGACGGCCTCGGTAACGGGCTGGGTACGGGCGCCGGGCATTCGGGTACTGAATCGCAACTCCTGCCGCCACGTCAGTCTTGACGCCGATGGCGTGCAGCACGTGTAGCCACAGGTTGCCGAGGAGCTTCCCGAACGTGAGCTTGAGCCCCTTCGCAATCTCGACCACATAGATCCGCTCAAGGAATGTCATCTCCTCGCGACGCTTCATCGACTTGCCTCAACCTAAAACTTGGCTTGGTTCAATGCCTGCACCGCGGATTAGACGGCGCCTGGATTCGCATGGCTAGCCGTGCCCGCGACTCCAAGAGACTAACCGTTGAAGGAGCTGAATGGCAAGTAAGGGAGACCCTCCGCTGACCACGTGGAATCCCCTCACACAGTGCTTGACTGAAGCCGCGATATCCATCGCTACCTGCATCGAGTAATCAGCCACTTCCGGCTCGGGTAGCGTGCGGACCTTCTCTACAATCGAGTCCGCGATCTTAATCCCGGGGACCTTGGCGATTCCCTCAAAGGCCTTAGCCGACTTAAACGGCAGGAGTCCGACAAACATGTCGATGCCGATAGGTCTCGCGGCTTCAAAAAATAGCCTCGCTGCTTCAGCATCGAATACAGGCTGACTGAGCGCATACACGGCCCCCGCCTCTTTCTTCCGAGAAAGCCTCTTTAGCTCGGCGTCGCGGTTCCTCACGTTCGGATTAACGACAACTCCGGGGACAAAACCAGGCTTGCCCTTAAGCTCGACCCCTGCCAGGTCCTTGCCACCCGAAAGCGTGGAGAGGATATGCAGAAGTCCGATGGAGTTCACCTCAAACACGCCCTTGGCATCGGGCAGGTCTCCGACCGTCACTGCGTCACCCGTGAGGGCCACCACGGAGCGAACCCCAAGAGCCCATGAGCCCAGCAGATCCGACTGTAGCCCGATAATATTTCTGTCGCGGCAGGAAAGGTTTACCAGCGGCTCAATGCCGAGTCGCTGCTTGAAGAGCGACCCGAATGCGAGACCCGATAGCCGCATCTTTGCGAGCGCCGAGTCGGTCACGTTGACGAAATCGATCCCCTCGATTCCGGCGTATCGCTCTAGCACTGCCTCAACGTCTGTCCCTCGCGGAGGATTGACCTCTATGCAGATCAGCGGGCGGTTACGGTCCGCGTTTTGGCCAAGGAGAGTATCGATTCCCGTCGTCATGAAAATTTTAAAGCGTTTCGGCGTTTTGCACTGGCTCCGTGCCTGTGCCGCATAACCATAAGATGATTAGAGGGCGAGTTTTTGACCTTCTAAGGCAACACGAAAACTCTAACTACTAGAGGTAATTACACCAGAAAAGGTGCGCTTGCCACCCGCCAATCCCCGCAGTGGCACTTTTTACATCGAGGCCCCTCTTATAGCCGAAGATAACCTTGCAAATTAACAGGAATACCAGTACCTTCACCGACGTTTAGAATGGTTTAAACCACCACCTAGGGCTGCCAGCCGTGCCGAAGCGCCTCAAGGAGAGGTTGCGCGGCGTCACCGATTAGCAACCCCCTCCCGAAAGCTCACCGTCGCAGTCGCAATAGCCAGTAGGGGTGCAAAACTCAGGGGTCTAACCGGGCCCTTTGTGCTTCCGATGTCGGGTCTGTTGGTTTCCCTCCTAGAATCGAGGGCGCTCACTTCCGAGGAAGAGGCAGACACGTTAACGCATTTTATCAAAAGAGAAGTAAGCGTATGACAGTGAATGTTGAGGTCTTCTACTCCTATCAGAGCCCATACTCGTACCTGGCGATGGACCCGATCTACGAAATCGCGGACAAGTACGACGTGGAGCTGCTGTGGCAGCCTTTCTCTGCTAAGGCCTCCGGCCAGCCGGTGCCTCCGATGGGCGTTATGCCGGACAAGCTCTCGTACCTCTTTGAGGACACAAAGCGCCTCGCTCAAGAGCGCGGCCTCGCCTTAACCTATCCGGAGAACTGGCCAGAGGCTGAGCCGGATCCGGGACGCCTCACACGTGGCGCCCTCATCGCGAACGACCTCGGCGTTCTGCTTGAGTACAACGTGAAGGTCTTCAACAAGTGGTGGGGACTCGGCGAGAACCCAAACGAAGACGCATTCATGAACGAGCTGTGTGACGACCTCGACATCGATCTGGGCGACTTCCTCAGCAAGGTTTCATCCTCGGACACCCGTGAGCGTGTTAAGGGAATCTACAAGCGCGGCCGCAAGCTGGGCGTATTTGATACTCCCACCTTCGTCTTCGAGAGCGGAGAGCGCATTGTGGGCTACGACAAGATCGGATACCTCGCCCAGCGCCTCGACAAGATGGGCCTTCGCAAGAAGTAGCCCGTTTAGCGCATGACGACGCAGAGAGCCCCTCAGCGAAGAGGTCCCCGCCTATTCGTTGAGGGGCTCTCTGCGTCTGTCGGAGGGGTCCAGCAGCTCAGCAGAGAAGAGAGCCACTACATTCGAGACGTCCTGCGCCTGCGCCCAGGAGAGCCGCTTGAGCTAGGTGACAAGGCTTCGCCCAAGCTCTTCCGCGCAGCCGTGCTCGCGCTGGGAGACTTGGTGTCTGTCGAGCTGCTCGAAGAGCTGCCGAATCACGGCAACGCCGCCAGGCCGCTGTCGCTGCTATTCGCTCTGTGCAAAGGCGACAAAAATGACCTCGTGTGCGACTGGGCCACCGAACTCGGCTGCCAAGAGATAATCTTCTGGCAGTCAGACCGCAGCATCGTTCGGCTGCGAGGGAAAGACGACGCTGATGCTAAGCTCGCAAGGCTGGTGAAGATAGCGCAATCAGCGGCGCAGCAGAGCAAGCAGCCCTGCCCCCCTTCTGTCGCTGTCACACAAAGCTTGCAAGAGGCGCTTGAGCTTCTCGGCAGCTCACCATCCTCGGTGCGCATTACCTGCTCACTAGCGGAGGCAGCCCAGCCCTTCGAGCAGTTGCTGCCCTCTGGTCTCTCAGCTACCGTTATCGCTGTTGGCCCCGAAGGGGATTTTACGCCAGCAGAAGAAGCGCAGCTTTTGGCCGCAGGCTTCAAGCAAGGAACGCTTGGGCCAACTACCCTGAGGTCGGAGCTCGCAGCGGTGACGGCGCTATGTATCGCAAGAAGGTGACACCCCATGAGCAAAATTGCATTCGACCACGCACTGCCGCCGCTTCCAGAGAACAAGCGGATCGCGCTCGTCGCCCACGATGGCAAGAAATCAGAGATGTGTGCCTGGGCAAAGAAGCACGCCGACGCCCTAAAGCCCCATAGCCTCGTTGCGACTGGCACCACAGGCTCCCTGCTTGAGCAGGAGCTCGGTCGCCCCATAACAAAGTGCGCGTCTGGCCCGCTCGGGGGCGACCAACAGATCGGCGCCCTAATCGTAGACGAGAAGATCGACATGCTGATCTTCTTTTGGGATCCGCTCACCGCCCAGCCCCACGACCCAGACGTGAAGGCGCTGCTCCGAATCGCCGCTCTGTACGAGATTCCCATCGCGTGCAACCGTGCCTCAGCCGACTTCTTTATTACGAGCGGCCTTATCGGCAAAAGCTACCCGCGGCGAGTTGGAGCCGCCTAGGCCTTGTCGAGGGGCGCTCGGTGGCGCAGGTGCCCGCTAGCTATTGACCAGCTTTCGGCTGCTGCCTACAGTCCAAGAGTGCGTTGGGAGGATCCCTGAGATGCTAGACAGTGAACTCTATCAAGAAGTGCTCGGGAGGTTCTCGCTTCTGCTTACCGCGGTTCCAATCGGCTTCACTGCCCTCATGCCTGTCGTCAATCCGATCGGCACGGCAGTCATTCTCTCTGGGCTAACCTCGAGCGCAGACGCGAGCTTGCGCAGCCAGCTTGCCCGCCGCATCGCTATCAACTCCGCAATGGTGCTAGTGGTGTCTCTGCTCGTCGGCAGCAAGCTACTTGAATTTTTTGGGGTCTCAGTCGCTATCGTTCAGGCCCTCGGCGGCTTCGTGCTCGCGTCGATGGGCTGGAAGATGCTCAACAAGCAGGATTCCGCCGACGAGCACGACAAGGTCGCCGCGAAAGTCAGCTCGAATTCTCCGCTCTGGGAAAGCGTCTTCTATCCCTTCACCTTTCCAATCACCGTTGGCCCAGGCTGCGTCGCAGTTGCAATCACCCTGAGCGCGCACAGCCAGCACGCAGATGCAATCGACACCGTGCTGACGCAGCTTGGATACTTCGTTGGAATCGTCTGCGTCTCGATCCTTGTGTACCTCTGCTACAAGTACTCAAGCGGTCTCATGCGACACCTCGGACGCGCCGGAACCGCCGTTCTCATGCGGCTCATCTCGTTCCTTGTGGCGTGCATCGGTGCCCAGATCAGTTGGCAAGGGATAGCGAAGCTGATAGCGCAGATTCCGAGTTAGTCGAGCCTCGTGTGGGACCGTGGCCCAGTAGCTGCCGTTGCGCGACTCCCACCTTACGGGGCGGAAAAAGCAGCCTTGAGCGCCTCTTCCAGGGTAAACGAGTGCCCAGAGCCGTACACGACAGCGATCCGTTTAGCTCTCCCTTGCGCGCCCACGATAGCTCGAGCGATTGCCTGATCCCGAAAGAGCGCGGACGCTGAGCACACCTCGTTGGTTTCGATGCCCGTTCCCTCACGGCGGCTGCCAAAGGGAGCTACTGCTCTGGCGTAGAAATACTTCTGGTCTTTTTTGAGTGGAGCTCCCCAAAATTTCTCGCTGAGTGAAAAGATGTTCGGAAGTGCCCAGTCGTAATCCCCCCAGCCTGTCGATGCACAAAGCTCGTCAATGCTCGGAGTAAGGTATTCCTCTAGCGTCGGTGCTCCAGGAGTGTTCAGCCATTGGTGGACCATGCGGTAGACGTAGTACGCGACGATACCGTCCCGCGAGAACCCGAGCTGCTCGACATGCCTAACCTCTTCCTTGAAAGATGGCTCCGGGCACTCAACCGCAATCCCGCGCTCCGCCGCGTATCGGGCGCTAAACCCGCTCTCGCCGAAGCGCCTCACTGTCTCTAATAGAGTCAGGCCGAGTATCTCGTTTAGCAAGGCAGCTCGCTTAGCTTCCATCACCTCGCGTCGAAGCCCGTTAATTCCCTCTACAAAGATGAGGTCTGGATTCATGTTGTCCAGCGCTTCTTTAATCTCCTCCCACATCGGATGCCCGACCTCTCTCACATGCTGGCTGCCGTAGAAGAGGAGAGCAGCTTGAGGCCCCTGTAGCGAGAACTGCCGGCGTTTTCCGTCGTCACGGTGGGCTACAGACTCGTACGTTTTGATCAGAGACTCGAAGGAAGCGGCCATGCCCATAGCATAGAGCTGCCTTGCTGCTAGGTCGATAGCAAAGGAGGCAAGCTTAAAGCCTCACATCATGTATCCCAAGGTCTTGAGCTTCTTGACCTCTTTTTCAGAGTACTCGATCGGGGGGAGAGTGGCCTTGGGCGGAGCCTGCTGTTCTTGGGAGATGTACCGGCTCACACGCTCCTTCGCCTCAACGACCGCTGGAACCTCAAGGGCAGTCGAAGAAGAGTCAACAGCTTCAGCGCCGTCCGTCTCTAGGTTAAAAACCTCCCAGCGCCCTGAGTCTCGATCGAAGATGACTTTCCAGGGCCAACGCACGGCCCCCACTTTTCGAGTGTGGTACTCAACTTCGAAGGAGGGCATCGGAGAATCACCATCAGCAGCGGCTCCCTCCATGAGAGGCACTAGCGAGTGCCCGTCGACTCGTGCCGCAAGAGGCGGCATGCGCAGCAGGTCGACCAGCGTTGGAAAGATGTCGACAGAGGATACCGGCTCAGTGACAATCTCAGGACTCACTCTTCCCGGGGCGTGGATGAGCAGCGGCACATGCACTAGCTCATTGTAGAGGAAATGACCGTGTCCCATGTGATTGTGCTCGCGGAACGCTTCGCCGTGGTCCGCAGTTACCACGAGCACGAATTCGCTTTCTGGAACAGCTTCCGAAAGCCCCGCATAGAGGCGCCTCAGCTCGCGGTCTGTGAAGCGGATCTCCTCTCCGTAGAGTCCCTTAATGTAGCGGAGATCGTCGGCTGAGAGCCCTTCTGCCCTCTCCTTGAACACCCGGTACTCCATGTCATCCGAGAGGCTCCCGTTGTACCAATCGGTTTGGCTAAATGCGGGGTGGTGCTTGTAGTTGTAGTGTGGATCAAAGTAGTGCAGGAACAGGAACGCGTCCTGTTTTGAGCCCTCCTCTGAGAGCCTATGCTTCTTTAGCCACTCAAGGCCTTGGGTCGTTATCTCGGCAGAGGTTATAGCGTCGTGCACATGCCCCTTAAAGCGCGCCTGCTTGTAGGTGCCAAAACCGCGGCGATAGTCTGTCTTTGGGCCTATGAAGGTGTGGCTTACAAAACCAGCCGTTGCAAAACCCGCCTGGGAGAAATACTCCGCCATCGTGACAGACTCTGTTGCAAGCCGAGACTTTGGATGACGAACACCGTGAGAGGCTGGCAGAGACCCGGTGAGGATTGACGCCACAGACGGCTTAGTCCACGGCGCCGTGGAGAATGTTCGGGTAAACTGTGCTGAATCAGCGGCAAGCTGAGAGAGGAACGGAGCCTGCTCCGGGCTGGAGAAAACGCCCGCAAATCCAACTGTGTCTAGCACTACTACGACAACCGTTTTCGGCTTCTTCCCCGGAAAAAAGACCGACAACGATAGGAACGACAAAACGGCTAGGAGTCCTGCCACCAGGATCACTAGCACCGGCTTCTTCCTCGCTCCTGTACTCACGCTAGCCACAGCCTCCTGCTTTCATCTCTGCAAAGCTATCCCAAGAAGACGCGAGGAATGCGCTGATTTAAAGTCACAAGGATCTCGTACGGGCTCATGCCACTCGCTTGCGCCACCTCTTCGACTGATATCCTCTGGTTTCCCTGCTGGCCGAAGAGAACGACCTCATCACCGTTGTAGGCAACTCCCTGCCCTACGTTCACCATGAGCTGGTCCATGCAGATCGCTCCCACAATCGGGTGTCGAGTGTTTCGGATAAGCACATCGCTGCTGCCCGAGAGCCTCCGCAGGAATCCGTCACCGTAGCCGATCGGCACGGTAACCACCCGAGTGTCCTCGGGGGCAATCCAGGTGTGGCCGTAGCTGACACCAGCGCCCTTCTTGACGACCTTGAAGTATACGACTTGGCTTTTGAGGCTGAGAACCGGCTTGAGCGGAAGAGTGGCTGCAAGGCCTGGGCTGGGGTAAACGCCGTACAGGGAAAGCCCGGGGCGGACCATGTCCAGGTGGCTCTCCTTGAGCGCCATCAACCCGCCTGAAGCAGCTATGTGGCGCATGAATGGCGCGGTTGCCCGCGCCTCGAAGTAACGCAGGCACTCCTGGAAGCGCTCAAGCTGGAGCTTGGTCAACGTGAGGTCTTCCTTGCGAACATCCGCAAAGTGCGAGTAAACGCCGACCACATCGCAGTGCTTCGCCTTGAGAGCGGCATCGAAGAGGCTCGGCGCGGAGTAGTAGTGCACGCCGATCCGCTCAAGGCCTGTGTCAACCTTAAGCTGCACCCTGGCCCGTCGGCCCAATCGCGCAGCCGCCTCATCGATCTGCTCCATCTTTGTGACCGATGAAGCGGTTACCTCGATATCGTGCTTTATGTAGAGGTCGAGCTGCTCTTTGAGAAGCCCTCCAAAGACAAGGATTGGAGCGGTGATCCCCAAGGTTCTGAGCTCAACCGCCTCCTCAATGTACGCGACGCCAAATGAGTGGACTCCTGCCGTTTGGAGGGCTTTAGAAACCGCCTCAAAGCCGTGTCCGTAGCCGTTGGCTTTGACTACCGCCATGACCTTTGCACCGCCCACAAAGCCCTGAATCTGGCCCAGGTTGTAACGCAGGGAGTTTAGACAGACTTCGGCGTACGTCGGTCGGTGCTTGAACTCGATGTATGGCTGTTCGAAAGAGGAAGACATCGTTTCTCCAATGGCCCCGAAAAGTCTTTTAACGTATCTGGACCTAAAGAGAAATTGTGAGCATCTATCAATTGTCTGCTTCTACCGAAAGTCCCGTGGCGAACGACTCAAAACCAGCTAACCCCCTGGAGCTAGGAATAGGCTCTGCACTGCTTCTGCACGAGACGCCTGAAGTCCAAGACGGCTCTGCCATGCAGCGAAGCTCTGCCCCAGGGTGGTTTGAGCGGCTGAGGAACTTTAGGAGACGCCTGGTCCGAAAGTTTTTTAAGTTCGCGCTCTTCACCTCCCCCTTCTGGATAGCCTTCATCGTTGCGGCCGTCTACGAGATGCGAACCTCGTATTGGCAGTCGATCTACTTCGCCAAGTTGGCGTCCGAGGCGACCTACTCAGTAAAAGACGGGCCAAGTGACGAGATGTGGTTCCCTGCCTTCGGTCCGTACGACGAGCGTCTCGGGTACACGCGCATACCGCGCGTGGTAGATAATCTGACGAGGAACAGCTTCGACATCGTTTCCCAGGCCCGACAGACCGAGCGCTTCAGGAGCCTGGCCGCATCTGGCCTGTATCCGCCGTACAGAGAGAAGACGCGGGCTGGCATCACTATCCTAGACAAGAACAACACGACTATCTACTCGGCCTACCGCCCAGAACGCACGTACGAAAGCTTTGAGGACGTTCCAGAGATTATCGTTAAGTCTCTGCTCTACATCGAGAACCGAGAGATCTTGAGCACCGAGTACCCGTACAAAAATCCTGCGGTTGAGTGGGATCGTTTTGCGCTGGCTATCGCAGAGAAACTGAAGCAGGTCTTGTTTCCCGACATAAACGCGCCAGGCGGCAGCACGATAGCAACACAACTCGAAAAGTACCGACACTCCCGTGAAGGCCGCACAACTGGCATTAGTGACAAGCTTGAGCAGATGCTCTCCGCAAGCCTGCGCGCCTACATGTTCGGGCGAGAGACATTTAGGACTCGAAAGCTCATCACGCTCTCGTACATCAACTCAATTCCGCTCGCTGCGCTGCGAGGGTACGGAGAAGTAAATGGGCTCGGTGATGGACTTTGGGCCTGGTACGGGCTTGACTTCGATTCCGTTAACCAGAAATTGCGGAAGCTTGGAAACCTCCGTCCCTCTGACGACCCTACGCCGTACGCAGAGGCCTACAAGCAGGCCCTAAGCCTCTTCATCGCTCATCGCCGCCCAAGCTTTTACCTTCTGTCGGGACTAGAGGAGCTCAATCAGCTCACAAACACGCACCTCGACCTGCTCGCCAAGGAGGGAGTTATCTCACCGAAGCTTCGAGACGCGGCCAAAGGCATCCCTCTGACGCTCCGTCGAGCCGCCCCAAAATCCCGAGCTGTCTCGTTTGTGCAGCGCAAGGCGGCCAACGCCATCCGCACCCGCCTGCTTGAGCTGACGAACTACCCTCAGCTGTACGACCTCGACCAGGTCGATGTCACCGCCAAGAGCACGATGGACAACGAGGCAAATGAGGGCGTCACGAACGTCCTCAAGCAGATCAAGGATGCGGAGAGTGTAAAAAAGTTGGGGCTAAACGGCGCCCGGAACCTCGATCGTGGCGACCCTTCAAAGGTCATCTACAGCGTCACCCTGTACGAGCACCGCGGCAACGCAAACATTCTTCGCATTCAGACCGACAACTTCGACAACCCGTTCAGCATCAACGAGGGCACCAGGCTTGACCTTGGCTCGACCGCCAAGCTGCGCACCCTGACCACGTACCTCGACATCGTTGGCGAGCTGTTTGACCGGTACTCAGGGATGCCTGCCGAAAAGCTGCGCGGGGTAGACAGGCGAGGCCTGGATCCTATTTCAGTTTTTGTGGTCAACGAGTTCACCAAAAACCCGAAGCTCACGCTTCCATCTCTTTTGACTCGGGCGCTCCAACGCCGCTACTCAGCCAGCCCGCACGAAACATTCTTTACCGGCGGCGGACTGCACACGTTCGAGAACTTCAAGAAAGATGACAACGGCAGGAATCCAACTATCCAGGAGGCTCTCACTGCCTCAATCAACTTGCCCTTTGTGCGCTTGATGCGCGACGTCTCTCGCTACTATACGGCTCAGATGGGACTTAAGCTCGGCGGCTTAAAGACTGACCGCTCAAATCCTCTTCGGATGCACTTCCTGCGCAAATTCGCTGACCAGGAAGGCAGCTACTTCATGCGACGGTTTTACGAGAAGTACCGAGGCAAGCCCTCCAACGAGCTGCTCGAAGGCCTCGTGAAGAGCACTCGCGCGTCCGCGCGGCATGCGGCTGTGATGTACCGGTACGTGCGGCCCGAGGGCACTGAAACAGAACTGGCTTCATTCATCAAGGACAACGTGTCCAACTCAAACGTGCCGCCGAACCTCGTTACGAAGTGGTACAACGAGTTCCCCCCGGGCAAGTACAACCTAAACGATCAGGGCTACCTGGCTCGGATCCATCCTCTAGAGCTGTGGCTCGTCAAGTACCTCCAAGATCATCCCGGCGCAACTATTCAAGCCGCTCTAGCGGCAAGCCACGATGAGCGACAGCAGGTGTACGAGTGGCTGTTTAAGACGCCCCAAGTGAAGGCTCAAGAGAGCCGCATCAGGACCCTGATGGAAACCGAGTCCTTCCTCGAAATCCACAAGCAGTGGCGAAAGATGGGATACCCGTTCAACTCGATGGTTCCTTCGCTCGCGTCCGCAATCGGCAGCTCAGGCGACCGCCCCGTTGCCCTCGCCGATCTGGTTGGAATCATCCTCAACGATGGGGTTAAGTATCCGCTCGTTCGCCTCGACGAAGTACGTCTCGCTTCAGACACACCCTACGAGACCGTGCTGCGCCGGAGCGAGCGAGACCAGGGCGAGCGAGTGCTAAAGCCAGAAGTCGCTCAAGCGCTGCGGGGAGCGATGCGAAACGTCGTTGAATCGGGCACGGCCCGTCGAGTATTCCATTCGTACGCCCGCTCCGACGGAAAGTTCTACACCATCGGCGGAAAGACAGGCACGGGAGACCATCGACACGAGACGTACGGTCCGGGCGGGCAGGTAATCTCATCGAGAGTTGTAAACCGGACAGCAACGTTTGCCTTCTACATCGGAGACCGATTCTTTGGCGTCGTTTCAGCCCACGTTCCCGGAGCAGAAGCCGCGAAGTTTGACTTCACAAGCTCGCTCGCAGCCGAGCTTCTCAAGATTGTTCGAGATTCAATAATCCCTCTGCTTGAGTCCTCTGGGTCGGAGCTGGCACCGACGTTCTTGGAAGCCAAAAAGGAAGACTTAGTTGCTGAACCTAGCGCCTCTCAGCCCTCCAGTCCCGAGACACTACCCTCAGACTCGGCATCTCGTATCTTCGGCACCCTGATTAAGGGGGCTGACGACGCGGTTGATTAGCCGAAAATTGGGGGCGGGAAAGACCCAAATACCGCTTTATCTCCCTGATTCCCCTCACTCTCTTGTCATTACCCCTGCGGCATGGTAACCAAAGCACCCTATTCGATACGCCCAGGTAGCTCAGTTGGTAGAGCAGCGGACTGAAAATCCGCGTGTCGCTGGTTCGATTCCGGCCCTGGGCATACTGTGTAGCTCCTATCTCGGCTTGGCTGCGCCAAGACCTCGATGACGGCTTAGGGGCACCTCCCCTAAGAACCCGGCGTAGCTCCTATCTCGGCTTGGCTGCGCCAAGACCTCGATGACGGCTTAGGGGCACCTCCCCTAAGAACCCGGCGTAGCTCCTATCTCGGCT
>OMIG01000071.1 GCA_900299035.1 Pseudomonadota bacterium | reverse complement strand
CGTCCCTGCTCTTCGCTCATGTGGCTGCCGCAGAGACCGCTGCTGAAATCTCATCGGAGGGATCGCACGCTGAAACAGCCACCAGCACCTCGACCGCTGCTCCCGCTTCGGAGCTGCCAGAAGTCGCGCCACTCGCGTACCCATCTGCCCCAAATATAGAGCCCCTCGTTCTCGACGGTGAGCGCCGCGAGCTGCTCCGTCGCCTGCTGCGCCTGGCAACCACCGCTGACCACAAGGAGCGCTCGGAAACGCGTGAAAAGCTCTGCCCAGCGGTAATCCGTCGCCCTGACTCAACGCAAGCTGCCATCAAGGCTGCCCTCACCGTCACCGAAGCCGACATGCATCTCGAGCTGCGATTCAAGAACGAGTCCGCAGCTGGAAACACTCCCGTTGCCGCAGAGTTCTCGTTTCTCGTCCAGATGAGCGATTCGACCGTGCTGCTTAGGTCATCGACGCCGCGTTTTGCGACAGAAGCTGCCGGAGTCTCTGTCCCGTTTCCGAGTGACCACACCCGCCCCATCTGGCTTGAGGGCAAGAATAGCTCAAACATGCTCGTTCTCATCCCCAGCGTAAGGGAATGCGGCGTTAGGTCAGTCGTCCTATGCCCACGCAACTACGTGGCACCCGGGAAGCTTGCTGTTTCAGGCTGGAAACCCGTGTCAGCCCGGTACTTCATCAAGACAAAGGCAGACGGGCTCTACGGAGCTCCCGCTGGCTCAAAGGCTAAAGTGGTCGCGTCCGTGCTTGGCTCACCTGGAGTGGCGCTCCCAGAGCAGTGGTCTAAAGAGTCCGTCACCTCGACGATGGCGACCGTGACGCTCAAGAGCTTCACGCCAGCTGAATCCAGCCATCCGTTCACTCCTATCACGCTGCCCTTTACGGCCACGGTCGAGTCACGGCTCGATTTCGGCACGCCTGAGCAGGATCTGCGAAAGGTCTTTTCAGCGGCCTCCGTCGAGGTAAGCGAGTTTGATCTGCGAGACTGGCCACCGGTCCACATCCGAACAGCTGACCTCAAGGTCGAGCCTGGAGCGTGCTTCCAGGTCACGCAGTTCGTTGACACCCAGCTTTAGGCGCTACACCGAAGCCCATGCTGTATCGCCGCTACGCGAAGTACTCGTCCCAGCGGCTTTCCACCCGTGACGCAGTCTGGCTGTCACACTCGACAACCGGCGGGTACCACGGCTTCACACGGGCATCGATCAGCACCGGCGGCGTGTAGCTCACGTGGTGGCGAGCCAGCGTCTCTTGCGCAGCATAGATATCCGCCGCGGGCTCGAATCTCGTGAAGGTCGTCCACAGGAAGGCGCTGGCGTCCCTTAGAGCTTCGTCCAGGTTGTCCACCAGCACTACGAGTGGCCAGCCGCGCAGCGTTGAGTCTTGCGCCACCATGCGTGGGTACTGAGGCTCTTGGGAGAACGTCGGGGCTTCAAGCACCAGGCATCCAGGGCAGAAAACGCCGGCACGGCGTGTGCCGCCCGGAAGCGCCTGTGGCACCTGTCGCGGCAGCTCTCGCTTGGGCTCGCCGCAGCCGATTAGCACTCCCTTGCTGCCGTGGTTCACCTTGGGACCTGTGTAGTCCAGGGTGTCCATCGCCGTGTTTGAGAAGACGAAGAGGTCGGTCGAGAAATCTGCGCGAGAGAGGATGTGCTCAAGCACTTTTCGGAAGTCGCTCAGGTCCATGCGGCGATCTGTCAACAGCAGGAACTTCGTGAGCGAGAGCTGCCCTTCGCCGAGAATCCTGAAGGCCGACTGGAGACACTCTCGGGCGTACCGCTCCTGCACCACCGCCGACGCGAGGGCATGGAATCCCGTTTCGCCGTACGACCACAGGTCGAGAACCTGCGGCATGACGAGCGGAAAGAGCGGGCTCATCAAACGCTGCAGGTACTCGCCGATGTAGAAGTCTTCCTGGCGGGGCTTTCCGACCACGGTGGCTGGGTACACGGCATCGGGCTGCCGGATGAGCCCTTTGCAGCGGAACACCGGATAGTCGTGCTGCAGCGAGTAGTAGCCGTAGTGGTCACCGAACGGCCCTTCTGGGCGCGTCTCGTTCGGGTCGACCTCTCCGACCAGGGTAAACTCGGCGCTCTCTACCAGTGGGAGCTCGCCCAGTGGATTGTCGACCAAACGCAGCTTCTCGCCGAGCACGAACGAGGTGAAGAGAAGCTCCGGAACGTTCTCTGGGAGCGGCGCGATCGCGCCCAAAATGAGGGCCGGCGGGCCGCCGACTGTGATGTTCACGGGCAGCTTCTTCCCGAGGGCCTTCGCCGCTGCGAGGTGGTAGCCGCCGCCCTTGCCGATCTGGCAGTGTAGCCCCGTGGTGTCGTCGTCGTAGCGCTGAATGCGGTACATGCCGAGGTTGTGCACCTTCGTTGCTGGATGCTCGGTGTAGACCAGCGGCAGGGTGATGAACGGACCGCCGTCGAGTGGCCATGAGGTGATCATCGGGAGCCGAGAGAGGCGCGGCTTCTGGTCGACGACGAGGGAGGAGCCGAAAGAGGCTCGCTTCAGGCCCACACGGGCGAGGCCGCCCAGGGTGCGGCGGTGCTCCCACAGGTTTCCCAGGCTCGGTGGCATGAGCGTATGCGGCAGCGCTGCCACCTCGCGCATGAGCTCCTCCGGCCGGCTGCCGAAGGCGAGGTCGACGCGTCGAGTGGTTCCAAAGAGGTTCGTGACCAGCGGAAAGCTTGCGCCTTTCACTCGGGAGAAGAGCAGCGCTGGGCCGCCCCGCTCAATGACGCGCCGGTGGATCTCGGCGACTTCGAGGTGCGGGTCAACTTCAGCTGAAATTTCTACCAGTTCTCGCTCGCGCCTGAGGATCGTCAGGAACTCTTTCAGGGAGCGGACAGCTTTACGTTGCGACATAGGCGTGTTTTGGCCGATGATAGACCAGTTTCGACAATCTGCCACCATCGGAGAGCCGCATGTCCCTCGTTTCAACCACCATCGACAAAAATGGCGTCGCAACGCTGACTTTGTGCGACGAAGCAAACCTAAACGCCATGAGCGAAACGATGGCGAAGGACTTCAAGACAGCAGTCCAAGACCTGAAGGCAAAGAAGTCGGCCCGTGTGGTCATTCTGGCAGGAGCGGGCAAGGCGTTCTCGGCCGGCGGACACTTAGCGATGCTCGACGCAAAGCGCTCGCTCGGGGGTGAGGAAAACCGCGCGCAGATGCTCGCGTTTTACGAGTCGTTCCTGTGCATCCTCGACCTGCACGTGCCCCTAATCGCGGCTCTCCACGGTGCGGCGGTCGGCGCTGGGCTGTGCCTGGCGTGTGCGTGCGACGTCAGGATTGCTAGCAACGACGCAAAGCTCGGGTTCACGTTTCTCAAGCTGGGCCTGCACCCCGGCATGGGCGGCACGTACTTCGTGCCCCGAATTGTGGGTCCAGGCCGGGCAACTGAGCTGCTCGTGACGGGACGAATAATCGGAGCGGACGAAGCGCTGCGCATCGGTCTCGTCTCAAAGGTTTGCGAGCGTGAGAAGCTCCTCAGTGAGGCGCACGCCGTAGCCAGCGAGATGCTCTCGTGCGGCCCCGCTGCCACAGCACAGCTCCTTGAAACGATGCGTGGCGACTCTGCGCACCTTGAGCACGCCCTCGCCCGAGAAGCAGTCTGCCAGAGCGTTAACTACGGTAGCGCGGAGTTCGCTGAGGGGCTCGCGGCGGTGAAAGAGAAGCGCGCGCCTAAGTTTTCGAAGGCTTAAACCAATACGCGAATAAATGTGTCTGTCCCCTTTCTCGCTAGCGGGCTTGGCGAAGCGCTACGACTGCAGCCACAGCGACGAGGAGCACATGCGCCAGCGAGAACCAGGCGCCGCGCCAGTTGCCTGTTTCAGCCGCAGTAACGAGCAGGCGATAGGCACAAAGCCCACTGACGGCTACAGCCCCGAGGTAGAGGTTTCGGTTGTAGTTCGCTATTTCCGGTTGTTCGGTCGACATCACGCCGAGAAGGCTATCCCTAAACATCAGGCACGAAAAAGGGGACAGGCACATTTATTTCCGGCCGGGCCGATCAAATAAATGTGCCTGTCCCCTTTTTTTCCCGCTGCTAGCGCAGGAGGCTCAGGCGCTCTTGGATCGCCTCTGGGTTCCCCTCGTACTGACGCAGGCTCTCCTGCAGAGATAGCGGGTCGAGGTCTAGGTGAAGCGCAACCCACGCGAAGCTGAAGGGACGCTTAGGAGTAATCTTTCCGAAGAGCCACTGGCGCGCGCTGCGAACCACGTGACGCTCGCAGTGGGCTGTCCCGAACGCGTCACAGATCGCCCTGGCAAGCACTGCCGCTAGAAGATTTCTCTCTGGCTTAACGGGGGAGGATACCTCAGCCTCATCTTCGGGCAGAAACTTGTTCGCAGAATTACTCATACGTTGACACGCTCTCCAGTATCTACAGCTTGTTAGGGATTTACTTGAGTTGAAAAGGAACTCGAAGCGAGTTGTTTGGCGGATTGTCTTTCGTGAAACGCAACCTCAGTCGAACCGGCGCGCAGAGAAATGACCATGTAAGAGCCCCCTCCGATTCTCGGGATCTGGGAATGACCTAGGCCATCCTTGACCCCCAAAAATCACCCTCAAAACCTAGTTTCCCGGCTGAGAATGAACCGGCGCAAGTCGTTGCGCTCGCTCACGAATCTGGGTCAGGAAGTTATACTGGTTACGATCTAACGTCAATAGTCTTTTTAAGTTACTTTAAGTAACACATCGTTTTATTATTCAGCAGTTTGGGGGTTGTGCTGTTTGACATTTGCTAGATGGGGATATACCCTCCGCCTCTCTCAAAATTCGAGGAGTATTCATGAATTCGGGTGCAAACAAGAAGAAGCTCTTTATCAGTAACCTAGACTTTGAGGTTACCAGTGATCAGCTACGCGGGCTCTTTGAGGAGCTGGGCGGCTGCATCAGCGTTGTCGTCGCGACTGACCGCGAGACCAAGCGCTCAAAGGGCTTCGCCTTCGTTGAGATGGAGAGCGAGGACGACGCCAAGAAGGCTATCGAGTCGCTCAACAACAAGGTCGTTAACGGCCGCCCGATGAAGGTGTGCGAGGACCGCGGCAAGAACGCTGGCCCTTCAGCTGGCTCAGGCGAGGCTGGAGAGGGCGGACAGCGCCGCTTCGAGCCGCTCCCGTCGATTCAGCGCATGCAGCTCTTCAAGCGCCGCAGGAAGCTTGACCCCTTCACCGAGGATCCAACCAAGACCGTCGACTACAAGGACGTAGCGATGCTCTCGAAGTTCGTGAGCGAGCGTGGTCGTATCCTCTCGCGCCGCCTGACAGGCCTCACTGCGTACAACCAGCGCAAGGTGTCAAAGGCCATCAAGCGCGCCCAGAGCCTCGGGCTCATGGCGTACACCTCGATCCAGGGCGAGTAGGTCTCAGTACCTACGCTGGTTCGTGGAAGAAAAGCCGACCCTCGTGGTCGGCTTTTTTATTGTTTATTGGCGAAGGAAGCTGTCGCCGCTGTTTGGCGATGCTCTTTGTCGTCGATGTCTTGCGAATCCACGCAGAGGCTGTCCCTACTCGGCTTTAGCGGTAACTCCCTTCAGGAAGCGGTAGCGTGAAAGCACCGATCCGTCCTCTCCAACGCCTAGCAGAAGGTAGCCACACGGCGCGCTCGATGAAACCTCCATCTGGCTGGTCATCGGCTCAATCTTGAACCCAAATGATGATGACGGGACACTCGTTACCGGCAAGCCCCCTTGGCTGCCAGCTATCCACTCGTGCAGGTGTCCGCTGTAGATGCCGGCTATCTTGTCTTTGTACCGGTAAAACAGCGGCGCTAGTTGGTCTCGGTTGGTGACGGAAAGGTCTGAGTCGATAAAGCCGTTGTCCATCCCTACCAAGGGGTAGTGGCACACCAGGATGGCTTTCGTAGCAATGCTCTCAAGCACTCGCTCAAGCTCCTTGAGGGCCTCGCGGGACACAAAGCCCGTTGCCTCGGGGCCGGTCCGGGCATCAACGCGGACGATCTCGACGCCATGAAAAGGAAACCGGGCAACGCCGTGCCTCGCATCGTGCCACAGCGAGGGAAAGGCCTCATCGAGAAGCTGCGGGTGATCATGGTTGCCGGCAACGGTGAGCTTGGGCAGCGACAGTTCGCTGAGCATGTCCTGGACCAGACGGTAGGACTCCTCCGTAGCTGTTGCTTCGAATCGGTTCGGGTTTTTTGCGGTGTCCGCGACATCACCGAGAGACAAGAAAAGCTCCGGCAGGGTCTCTTGCTTGAGCGCTTCGACTAGCTTTTGAACAGCCGCGTTGGTGTCGCGCCCTACTAGCTTTGTAGCAGGTTCGGTGACGTGCTGGTCCGATACTAACGCTATGTACTTCCGCTCTATCATAACGCCCCCCTTCTACGACTGTTTGTGGTTCCTTCGACAGGCTGCCCTTTGGGATATCACAGGACTGTCGGTCAACTCGACCCCTGGGTGAGCGAGCCTTCGGAGGTCGATTCAGAGCTATTGCTCACCACTCGGCGACGAAAGCGTCTTTCTTAATGCATCCAATAGGCTACCCTAGGCCGGATGGTACGCCTCAACGACACCGAATTAGCGATCCTCGCCCATGCCCAACTCGACGCCGACACACCGGTCAATGTCTTGGCCAAGGCCCTATCCATGCGGGAGCATACCGTTCGACACGCCCTCTCTCGGATGGAGGAAGCCGGTGTCATATGCCGTCTTCTGTACGTCGACCTCTACCGAATCGGTTTCGTTGAGTACTACCTCTTCCTCAAGCTCGCGTCCAACACCCCTGCCGAGGAGAAGAAGCTGATCGACACCTTGTCGGCTTCAGAGCGGGTCACATGGATTGTTCGAGTTGGCGGGAACTACTCGATCGGCTTCGCCTTCATGGCACGCTCGATCTCTGAGTGTGTCGCGTTCATTGATGAAGTCATGGAGCGCTCTGCGGTGCGAGCCTCCGAGCGGGCGTTCTTGGTGATGGCAGAGAGAACCTACTTCGGGGTCAAGCACTTGGCGCCTCTGCCGAGCGGCACCCTTCCCGTGGAGATGGGTAGTGTTGGCAAGGAGCCCGTTGAGTTCGAAGAGATTGACCATCTT
>OMIG01000070.1 GCA_900299035.1 Pseudomonadota bacterium | reverse complement strand
TTCGCGTTGGGCTGAAGTACTTCTCCAGCGGGCGCCCAGTTATTGGCCGTGCTACGCGCGTGTCTCGCCCTGGCTGCCGCAAGTTCTCGACTTCGGACAGGCTGCCGCGAGTCAACAGCGGTCTCGGCATTGCTATCGTTTCAACGTCGAAAGGCGTCATGGCTGACCACGAGGCGCGCAAGCTCCGCGTTGGTGGCGAGGTAATTGCGCTGTTCGGATAGTTTGTAGAGGTGTCACATGTCACGTATCGGTAAGCTGCCAGTCGCCATCCCACAGGGAGTAAAGGCCGCTGTCGCAGGTCAGTTGGTTTCGGTAGAGGGCCCCAAGGGCAAGCTCTCGTTCTCGGTTCGCCCGGGCGTCATAGTTGAGGTTGCCGAAGGCAATTTTGTTGTCTCGATGACTGGCAACGATGCTCAGAGCAAGGCTGACTACGGCACGACGCGCGCCACCATCAACAATATGGTTCAGGGCGTAAGCAAGGGCTGGAAGAGATTGCTTGAGCTTAACGGGGTAGGCTTTGCAGCAAAGCTTCAGGGCAAGAACCTCGTTCTCTCGGTCGGCTTCTCTCATGAGGTTTCGATTGAGCTTCCCAACGAGATCAAGGCCAACGTGCAGAAGAACTCAGTGGAGCTGGAGTCAGCTGACCGCGAGCTCGTCGGCACCTACGCCGCGAAGATTCGCCAGGTTCAGCCGCCCGAGCCGTACCTTGGTAAGGGTATCAAGTATGCCGAAGAGAAGATCCGCCGTAAGGCTGGAAAGACGGGCAAGAAGTAACGGATTGGCCGCTAGAGCTAGGAGTTAAGTGCCGTATGGCAACGCAAAGCAAGAAGGTCGCTTCGACCAAGAGACAGAAGACGAAGCTTAAGATTCGCCGGAAGATCACGGGCTCGACCGAGAGGCCGCGCCTGAGCATCTTCAGGAGCGCGAAGCACACGTACGCGCAGCTCATCGCTGACGAAGCGAACAAGACGGTGGCCAGCGCATCGACCCTCGACAAGGAGGTCCAGGCGGAGCTTGCAAAGCTCTCGAAGGAAGCCAAGGACAGCAAGTCGAGCAGCAAGTCGGTGCTGGCAGCTCGTGCAGTAGGGTTGGTCCTTGCGCAGCGCTCGAAGTCGCACAAGGTCAGCAAGGTAGTTTTTGACCGTAACGGGTTTGTGTACACCGGCCGCGTGAAGGCGCTGGCTGATGGAGCCCGCGACGGAGGCCTGGAATTTTAGTTCGGAGAAGACATGGCTTTTAAGGATACTCTCGACAAGCGCAGAATCTCGGCTGACCAGTGCGGTGAGCTGACAGACAAGACGGTGTTCATTAACCGTGTTGCCAAGGTAGTGAAGGGCGGACGTCGCTTCAGCTTCAGTGCCCTCGTGGTAACTGGTGACGGGCGTGGCCACGTCGGCTTCGGGCTCGGCAAGGCCGCTGAGGTTCCGGATGCGATCCGTAAGGCCTCTGAGCAGGCCCGCAAGCGCATGATCAAGGTCCCGCTCAAGGGCAGCACGATTCCTCACGATGTGCTCGGCAAGGCTGGCCCATCGTCGATCGTCATGAAGCCCGGCAAGCCAGGAACCGGAGTTATCGCCGGCGCGACGGTTCGCTCGGTCATGGACGTATGCGGCATTAAGGACATTCGCACCAAGTGCTTGGGATCAACGACGGCGCAGAATGTGCTCAGAGCGACGCTCGCCGGCCTTCTCATGCTTGAGGAGCCAGAGGTGATTGCGGCTGTTCGTGGCGTGCAGCTTGAGGAGATGGGTTACCACCCGTACTAGTAGGGCTTTAGGGAAGTAAGTTTCAGAGAGGTAGTGGCTATGAGCAAGGTAATCGTTAAGCAGGTCCGCAGCGACATCGGGCGAACCCCGGCTGTCCGGGCGACTCTGAAGGCGCTCGGTCTCGGCCGCATCAACAAGCAGGCGGAGCTGCCGCTCAATGAGGCAGTAAAGGGCATGATCAAGAAGGTGGACTACCTGCTTGAGGTCAAGGCCGCCAAGTAATCACGCGTAAGGTAGTTTGAAGAGAGGTCGCGTATGACCAAGAAGATGACGTTATCACTTAGCACTTTGAAGCCGAATGTCGGCTCCCGTAAGCGCCGCACTCGCGTGGGACGCGGAGAGGCATCGGGTCACGGCAAGACCTCAGGTCGAGGCGGCAAGGGCCAGACGGCCCGTTCCGGTGGAACGATCAAGCCAGGATTCGAAGGCGGACAGATGCCGCTGTACAGGCGCATTCCGAAGGTCGGCTTCCGCGCTCGCGTGGCAGTGGTCGGGTCCAATGACTACAATGTCGTGCGCCTCTCGGTGCTGGAGCGTCTGGAGAACGGCGCAACCGTTGACATCGAGGCGATCAAGAAGCTTGGCTACGCGAAGAAGAGTTCGCGCAAGGCGGGCGTTAAGATCCTCGGCGATGCTGGCAACTTCACCAAGAAGCTGCACCTGAAAGTAAACGCAATCTCAAGCGGCGCCAAGGCGCGCGTTGAGGCAGCAGGCGGAACTGTGGAGATTGTGTCGGCGTAACCGTCACGGGTCTTCAGTTCTGTTCCTTCGAGCGGCTCCTTCGGGAGCCGCTTTCGTTTCTGCGGCACCGAAACTCGGGCTGTCTTCAGCAGGCTAAAATTCGCCGGCAGTGTGGTATTAGCGCTTGGCGTATTTTGAAATAACTGTAGTATTGCGACTGCGCGCTCGTGCGCAGGTACCGTACGTGTCAGAGAGGATCCGATGAGTGGTATAGCCCAGGTGTTTCAGATTCCAGAGCTCAAGAAGCGCCTCATGTTTACGATTTCCATGCTGGCGGTTTACCGCCTCGGCATCTTCGTGTCGACTCCTGGCGTCAACGTGGACGCGATTCGGCAGGGGGTAGAGCAGAGCGCGAACACCATCTTCGGGCTCATTAACCTCTTCTCCGGAGGCGCCCTTGAGGAGTTCTCGATATTCGTGCTCGGAATCTCCCCGTACATCACGATGTCGATCATTATCCAGCTTCTTACTCCGAGCATTCCGTTTCTCGAAAACCTCAAGAAGGAGGGCGATGCAGGACGGAGAGTGCTCACCCGCTACACCCGTCGCGGCACCATCCTCCTGGCTCTCGTGCAGAGCTTCATGATTGCCAAAGCTCTTGAGTCGAAAGGCGCAGCGCTAGAGACAGGGCTTCACTTTGAGCTGGTGACCATGATCACTCTCACAGCCGGCACCGCCTTCATCATGTGGATCGGCGAGCAGATTACTGAGCGTGGTCTCGGCAACGGAACGAGCATCATCATCTTCGCGGGCATTGCGGCGCGCATGCCGTCGGTGTTCGGATCTACGGTTGAGCTTGTTCGGACTAGCGAAATCTCGCCATTCGAGATGCTGTTCCTTATTGTTTTCTCGCTGTTCACCATCTACGCGATCATCTTCGTCGAGCGCTCGCACCGGAAGATCCCTGTGCAGTACCCGCGGCGCATGGTGGGCAACCGCAGCACGATGGCGCAAACCCAGTACATGCCGCTCAAGCTCAACATGTCGGGAGTAATTCCGCCGATCTTCTCTTCGGCGATCATGATGCTCCCGGCCACTCTCATGACGGTAATTCCGAGCCTCGGCATGAGCTCGTTCGCGCAGCTTCTCACTCCAGGCGCTTGGGGCTACGAGACGCTCTACGTGGCGCTGATCATCCTGTTCAGCTTCTTCTACACCGCCGTAGTCTTCAACCCGGTGGAGGTTGCGGACAACCTTAAGAAGAACGGCGGCTTTATTCCGCTCGTGCGTCCTGGAGCTGAGACTGCGGACTATCTCTACGGCGTTCTCAACAGGCTTACTCTGTGGGGATCTCTCTACATCGCAGCGGTGTGCGTTGTGCCTCAGATCGTGTACCTCGAGATGGGGGCTGCCCAATTCGCCTACGTATTCGGCGGAACCGCCGTGCTGATCGTTGTCGGCGTGACGCTCGACACTGCGAGCCAGATTGAGTCGATGCTCGTCGCAAGAAACTATGAGGCCTTTATGTCGAAGTCGTCAAAAGTGAAGGGCGGCATGGGCTCTGCGAGCTACCAGCGAAATCGTCTCGCCCGCAAGTAGTGGTGTTGTTGAGAGGCTAGGTCAACTGCATGAGAATCGTCCTGTTAGGGCCCCCGGGAGCAGGGAAGGGAACCCAAGCGGTCCTTATCTGCAAGAAGTACGGCATTCCACACATCTCCACAGGCGAGATGCTGAGAGACGCGGTTGCCTCCGGCTCCGATCTCGGAAAGATGGTGAAGTCGGTGCTCGATTCGGGAGAGCTGGTCACGGACCAGTTGGTGATGCAGGTTGTTGCAGACAGGCTGCGGCGCGAGGACTGCGCGCGTGGCTACCTGCTTGATGGCGTGCCTCGAACGGTCGTCCAGGCAGAGATCCTGCGCGATATGCTCGCCGAGAGCAAAACTGCGCTTACGAGCGTTGTTCAGATTTCGGTGCCTGAGCAGGTGCTCCTGGAGCGGATCCGGCACCGCGGTGGGGCGGGAGCCAGGACTGATGACACAGCCGAGGTGGCCGCTAAACGCCTCCAAGTTTATTGGGCCCAGACCGCCCCTGTGGCCGAGTTCTACCGCGTTGCAGGGCTCCTGGTAGAGGTCAATGGGGTGGGTACTGTCGAAGAGGTCTCCGAACGCCTTTTCGCCGCTGTAGAGCGCTAAAATCGCCGTTTTGAGCGGGTCCCGGCGCCTGTCGGGATGGGCGCTGGCCGCTCCTCCTGAGTTGGCTCAAACCCCTTAAAAAACGCCCAACTTGGCGGGGTGGGGGGGTTGTAAAGCCTGTGAAAATATGTAGAATCTGGCGTCCTTGAGCGGGGCTCCTCTTTGCCTGTGGTATTTTTTTACCCCTGAAGAGGAATGGTCTCACAGGCCTAAGCGTGTGAATTTGCATGCTTTCCGGTGTCCGAGCGTAACGCTCGGTCGAGGCTCTGGAAGCTTCTCGTGAAGCTGATAGTAGAGAACTAGCTTTCTTTGGAGTGATGTTGTGAAGGTTCGAGCGTCTGTAAAGCCGATTTGTAGCTACTGCAAGGTCATCAAGCGGAAGGGAAAGATTTACGTCTTCTGCAGCCGCACGCCGAAGCATAAGCAACGCCAGGGATAATTGTCGTTAGGAGTTTAGGGCCATGCCACGTATCGCAGGTGTAGATCTTCCCCGTAACAAGAGAGTCGTTCGCGGCCTCACGTACATTTACGGAATTGGGCTCACGAAGTCGAAGAATATTCTTGCTGAGGCAGGGATCGACCAGAGCACTCGCACCGACAACCTCACCGAGGAGCAGGTAGACAAAATTCGAAAGATCATGGAGCGCCGAGAGAAGGTGGAGGGTGACCTTCGCCGTGAGGTAGCTGCGTCGATGAAGCGCCTGATGGACTTGGGCTGCTACCGTGGACTGCGCCACCGCAAGAATCTCCCGTCGCGCGGCCAGCGCACCCGCACCAACGCGCGCACCCGAAAGGGACCGCGCCGTGCACCGATCGCGGGCAAGAAGGCGGCTACGAAGACCTAATCCAGTTTGACTTGTATTTGATTTGCTCGCGTAAGGAGAAGTTGTGGCAGAGGCACGAACAGCAGCAGGGGCGACCGCCGGATCGGCGGTGAAGAAGAAGAAGGTAAAGCGCAATGTTCCAGTGGGCGTTGCTCACGTTCACGCTACCTTCAACAACACGATTGTGACGATCACTGATCCGGCAGGAAACGTGATTGCCTCCTCGAGCTGCGGCGCCAATGGCTTCAAGGGTTCACGCAAATCAACTCCATTCGCAGCGCAGGTTGCTGGCGACACCGCCGCACGCAAGGCCAAGGAAGCGGGAGTTCGTGCAGTGAGCGTTCGAGTGAAGGGCCCGGGCTCAGGCCGTGAGTCGGCTCTGCGCGCGCTCCACCTCGCAGGCCTCCAGGTCACGCTGATCAAGGACATCACGCCGGTTCCACACAACGGATGCCGCGCAAGAAAGAGTCGTCGAGTTTAAGGTAGAGAGGCATTAGGTCATGGCAAGGTATTGCGGTTCAGTTTGTCGTTTGTGCCGACGTGAGGGCGAGAAGCTCTTCCTCAAGGGCGATCGTTGCTACACGGGCAAGTGCGCTGTTGAGAAGCGAGAGGGTGGTCCAGGTCAGCACGGCCGCGGCCGTCAGGCTTTCTCCAACTTCAAGATCCAGCTTCGCGAGAAGCAGAAAGTTAAGCGCTCGTACGGGCTGCTTGAGGCGCGCTTCCGCGCCACCTTCGACAAGGCGGCAACCGCCAAGGGCGTAACGGGAACGGAGCTTCTCGTGCTTCTCGAGCGCCGTCTCGACAATATCGTGTACCGCCTCGGTCTCGGTTCTTCGCGTCGCCAAGCTCGGCAGATCGTCACCCACGGTCACGTGTTGGTTAACGGCAAGCGTGTCTCTGTTCCTTCATACTCGGTCTCCCCTGGAGATGTGGTTGAAGTTGCCGAGAAGAGCAAGAAGAACCCGTTGGTCATCGCTGCGATGGAATCGGCGCGTTCGCGCGTAATTCCTGAGTGGCTCTCGCTCGATCAGCAAGCGGTGCGCGGAACCGTGAACTCGGTTCCGACACGCGAGCAGCTGCCGCCGTCGTTCCGTGAGCAGCTCATCGTAGAATTGTACTCAAGGTAGTATCCCCCGAACGGCCCTCTCCTCATCGGGAGAGGGGAGCTCGGTTAACCGTCTTTTGCACATAGGATTGGAGACATGAAGAAGGTCAGTCTCAATGACTTAATAAGCCCAAACCGCGTAGAAGTTGAAGGCGCCACTGGCGACAGCCGCTACGGCAAGTTTATTGCGGAGCCGCTCGAGCGCGGCTTCGGAATGACGATCGGCACGGCGCTTCGCCGCATCGTGCTCTCCTCGCTCCAGGGCGCAGCCATCACTTCGATGCGCATCGACGGAGTCTCGCATGAGTTCTCAACGATCGCGGGGATTGCTGAGGATGCGACTGAGATCGCGCTCAACCTCAAGGAGGTTGTTCTGAGGCTTGAGGATAAGGAGGAGGCTCTTCTCCACGTTGAGGCGCAGGGCCCGTGCAAGCTCACGGCCGGCATGCTCACTGGCGACCCGGCGGTTGCCGTTCTCAATCCTGAGCTCGTCATCGCAACCCTCGGCGAGGGAGCGTCGATCCGATTGGAAGTCACAGTTAAGGTCGGCCGTGGGTACGTCCCAGCTGAGAAGAACAAGGTTGAGGGAGCGCCTATGGGCACTATCTTCATCGACTCGATCTTCTCGCCGGTTCGTCGTGTCAACCTCGCAGTTACCAACGCTCGCGTTGGCCAGCGCACTGACTACGACAAGCTTGCCATGGAGATCTGGACCAACGGCAGCATCGACCCGCGCTCGGCGATCGCGCAGGCCGCTCACATCCTCGTCGATCAGCTTGGCATCTTCGTTGGCGAAGACCTGATCGTTGAGCGTGAGGAGCCGAAGTCTGAGGAGCCCTCGAAGAAGTGGAACGAGAACCTCTTCCGCCGCATTGATGAGCTTGAGCTCAGCGTGCGCTCGGCAAACTGCCTTGAGAATGCTGATATCAAGTACATCGGCGAGCTCGTTCAGAAGAGCGAGGCAGAGATGCTCCGCACGAAGAACTTCGGGCGTAAGTCGCTCAACGAGATCAAGGAGATCTTGTCGGAGATGGGCCTGTCGCTCGGGCTCAAGCTCGAGGAGTTCCCTGCTCGTCGGGATCTTGACCAGATGAAGGAGCAGACAGACCACTAGAGGTTGGCTGGGGCAGCTCAGCGTCGTAGTAGTTATCGAGGTGCAGTATGAGACATGGTAAGGCCCTAAGGCAGCTAAGCAGAAACACGAGCCACAGGCGCGCACTGTTGCGGAACATGGCTACATCGTTCTTTCAGGCAGAGAGCTTTGAGACTACCGTCCCAAAGGCCAAGGAGCTTCGGCCAATCGTCGAGCGCCTGATTACCATCGGCAAGAACGACAACCTGTCAGCTCGTCGCCAGGCCTACAGCTACCTGCTCAACAAGGCAGTTGTAGCAAAGCTCTTCACAGATATCGGCCCACGTTGCAGCTCGCGCAGCGGCGGTTACACGCGAATCGTTCGGACGCGAGTGCGCCCGGGCGACGCAGCGGAGATGGCAATAATCGAGCTCGTCGACAAGAGCTCGAAGGCTACTGCTAAGTCGGCAGAGGGCAAGGCTGAGCCGAAGAAGGCTCCTGCCAAGAAGGCCCCAGCCAAGAAGGCAGCAGCAAAGAAGACGGCCGAGAAGGCGCCTGCAAAGAAGAAGAGCGCGTCTAAGTAGCCCCGCAGGGCTGCTCATCGCTCCGAAATTGGCGGCGGTTCTCGGATTCCTTCGCAGTATCTATCGTTGTTCAACCTAGTAAGGGAGTGCCCACGTATGGGAATGTTTGACGGCAAAAAGGTACTAGTTCTCGGAGTCGCCAACGAGCGGAGCATCGCGTGGGGAATCGCAGAGGCGCTTCACCGCGAGGGCGCTGAGCTGGCGTTCAACTACCTCAACGAAGCACTCGAGCGCCGCGTGCGCCCGCTTGCAGAGAGCATCGGCTGCAACAATGTCCTTCCTTGTGACGTGCAGCACGAGGAGCAGATCGACGCCATGTTCGGCGAGCTCCAGAAGCGTTGGGGCACGATCGATGCAGTAGTTCACTCTCTGGCTTACGCAGAGAAGGAAGACCTGTCGAAGCGTTTCGTTGAGACCAGCAGGGCGGGATTCCAGACAGCGCTTGATATTTCGGCGTACTCCCTGATCTCAGTTGCAAAGAGGGCTCTGCCACTCATGGCTGAGAAGGGCGGATCCATCCTTACCCTGTCGTACCTCGGCGCAGAGCGGGTTGTTCCGAACTACAACGTGATGGGCGTTGCTAAGGCCGCTCTGGAGTCGTCGGTTAGGTACCTGGCGGCAGACCTCGGACAGAACAACATTCGCGTTAATGCCATTTCCGCCGGCCCGATCAAGACGCTCGCAGCGAGCGGCATTCCGGGCCTTCGTGACATGCTCACAGCGTTCGCCGAAAAGGCGCCTCTGCGCCGAAACGTCACGCAGGAGGATGTGGGGAACACGTCGCTCTACCTGCTCGGCGACCTCGGCTCCGGCGTTACCGGCGAAGTCGTGTACGTCGACTGCGGCTTCAGCATCATGGGCTTCTAGCAAGAGGGCTATGTCTGCCTCACGGCCTTCTAGTGAAGCTAAGGTCGTACTTGAGCTCGGGCGCGCCCTGGTATCCTCCCTTGAACAATCATCGCCTGAGGCTCTCGATGAGCTTGAGCGATACTGCGACGCATTTGCGGAGTGGGAAAGCGGCTGGAAACGCCGCAAAGACGGCAAGGTAGGGCTGCTACCCAGTGAAGCTGAGCTGGGTAGGCGCATTGTGGCGCAGCATGCTACCGTTATCAGGCTAACTGAGGAGATGCGTGCGAGCGTGGACCGGTCGCTCAAGAGCTTGAGGGTGCGTGGCAAGGGCCTCAGGGCCTACACGGACCACCTCCCGAAGAGGATCAGCACCATCAAGAGGAGAGGGTAGCTATGGGCAGGAGTTTTGTTTTGGGTTTCTTGGCTGTGGCCGCCTCGGTCCTTTCGGGCTGTGGCTACGTGCTTCAAGGAGGCGGCACGGTCCTGCCGCCGGACGTGAAAAACATCTACATTCCGAAGGCGGAAAACGAGTCGACGGAGCTTGGGCTCGCTGACCTTGTGACCGATGCCCTTCGAGATCAGTTTGACAGCTACGGCGCAGTAACCGTGGTAGACAAGCAGAGCCAGGCGGACGCAGTGCTGCGAGTTCGCATCGTGTCTCTCATACAGAGCGTAGACACGGTTTCGTCCACGAACACGACTAACCAGATGGACAGCACGATGATCCTAGCGGGCGAGCTGCGCCGAGTGACCGGAAAGGTGCTCTGGAGGGATAATCAGATCCGAGTCTCCAAGAACTTCGCCACGAACTCCAACACTGTTGTAACCTCTTCGCCGGATTTCGCGAGCGGCTCTATAGCGACTTCAGATCTTTCGGGCTTAAATCAGCGCGAGCTTGCTCGAGGCCAGCAGCAGCAGGCCCTGCTCACGATGACCTCGGATGCGGCGCGCATGGTGTACGACAAGGCTGTAGCACCCGACTTCTAGAGATGTGGACGATCTATCGCCACTCGCGCGGCATGCTGTACGTTGCTGGCGGCACGGCGCTGCACTCCGAAGACCTTAAGCCCTACCAGCTCTACCGCTGCCTCTACGATAACGAGCTGTCACGCTCCTGGATTCGCCCTCTGGAGATGTTTCACGAGAACCTTAGCTCCGGCGAGCCCCGCTTTACTCCTTTAGCGCGCGTCAGGGTTGTCGCTCCCGAAGACGAGCGCGAGGTGCTGGCGATGGGATTCGCCGCATGGGGGGCGGGCAGGACGCTCGAGGAATTCATCTCTTCGTACCAGGATGATGCACACCACCTGCGAGGCACGGCCTATTCGCTGGAGCTGCTCGACGGCAGCCGGGTTTCGGCGCTCAACACGGTTCGCCTTTCCCGGCATCGGTACGGGCTTTCGCGAGTAGTTACTGAACCTCAGCGTCGAGGGCAGGGCTATGCAACGATGCTGCTACAGGCAGTGATGGAGCTGCTTCGCGCCGATGAAAAGGATATCCGGTTCCTGCTGTTTTCTGAGATAGGCTCGTCATTCTACGAGAGGCTCGGATTTCAGCGGCTACCCGACGAGGGCAGGGCGTTCCTGCCCTTCGAGCCGATGGTATCAGGCGATGCCCCGGCTTCACGGCTCGACCCTGAGCTGCTCCAGAGGTTCTTCCAGGACGCTGGTAAAAACGGGCGAGGTGCGTTGCCTCGAAGGCGCTAGTGTGTGCTACAGTACCGTTGTTTTGAGAGGGTATAATGCTGCCAACAACGATTGAAGAAGTAGAACAGAGCTTTTTAAAGGCCAAGAATCTCAATTCGGCCCTTAAGAACTTCTTGAAGCGAGAGGGAACGGCGAACCCGCAGGCGGCCGCATTTGCGAAAGACTTTCGGGCTGCTGCTGGCTCGGCCAAGGCCCCAGCGATGCGCGCCTTTCTAGAGCGAAATTACCCAAAGAGAGAGATCTTCTTCGTGGGGATAGCCCGCTACGCGCACCCAGAGCTGGTTGAGTCTACAGTAGGGAAAATTATCGACACCCACGCTGAAGCATTCAACGCCACCTATGAGCGGGGAGAGGGCGGCGTAACTGTCAAGGACGCTGCCACTTTCAAAAAGATCGTGAAGAGCGTTGATGAGCTAATTGGGCAGGGTCTAGCGTCGGCAGAGGTGCCCCAGTCCAACTTTATGCGAAACGCACTGCTGGCGTCGGTATTCGAGCCGGAGGTGCTAGCAGAGGTTCTCAAGGTGCTCAAGTAGCCCTGCGTCTTTCGGCGAATCCTGCCAGCCGCATTCACAGTTCGGCGCCTCCAGTATCATCCAGATAAAAAGAAACCGGCGCAGCGTTCTCTCTTGAGATGCTGCGCCGGTTTCTTTGTAGAGAGGTTTCGAAGTGCCGGAAGGTGTCCTCCGGACCTGAAGCCTACTTCTTGGCAGCTTTGGCTGCCTGGCTCTGAAGCCTGCTGATCTTGCGGGCTAGAGTGCGCTTGTGGAAGAGGCCCTTCTTGGCCGCCTTCGCCATCAGGGACTCAGCGTTGCGGGCAAGGGTCTGGGCCTCTGCCTTGCTGCCAGCAGCAGTCGCAGCCGAGGCGCTCTTGAGAGCTGTCCTGACCTTTGCGCGCGCTGAACGGTTTGCATCACGACGCTTGATGCTTTGACGGTGACGCTTAATTGCAGACTTGTGGTTTGCCATAACTGCCTAATTATAAAAGAGGGCTTCTCTACCGCCCCATTACTGCAGCTGCTAGGCGCCCGAAGAAAGGGAGCTCCAACAACAACGACCGCGGAGACTACCACGGATAGCGAGCAATCTCAACAAATGGGGCCAATGCAACCCCTCGGAAAGCTGCTGATTTTTGCCCTGTTCGGGCTACTTTGGAGCCTTTTTAGGTCCCAATACGCGGGGGAAAAAGTCGTCAGACCAAGCCTTGGTCGCCCCTGACTGCCCCTGATAGTGACCCCGCCCGCCTTCGCCGTACGCAAGCTCGGGGGGTGCCGACATTCCGAGGAAAACGAGCTGCGCTACCCGCATGCCTTTTACTAGCTCGCGCGGGTAGGGACCGAGATTCTGTAGCTCAAGGGTGACCTGACCTTCGAAACCACAATCTATCCAACCGCTTAGACTGTGGTTGAGCCAGAGTCGACCGAGCGAGCTCTTCAGCTTGAGGTCGCACACCACGTCACGCGGCATCTTGAGGTACTCCTGGGTAGTGGCCAGGATCACCTCTCCTGGGAAGAGTACGATGGAGTCCGACACCAGCTCCTCTGGGTCTCGGGTGGGACAGACCCAGTGGCTTCCCACGGTCACGTCGTAGCTAGCCGGGTTAACGTGCTCGGGTATGAAGGGGTAGATGCCGCCCTTTTCGCCGAACTCTCGGATCCAGTGGTCAGGCTTAATCATGCTCAATCCTCTACAGCGAAACTCTCCGGGGTGACATATTCGATCTGCGGCTAGAAATAAAGCGATTCACGCCGCTCAACCGGTTTTTTGGGGCGAGCGAAGGTCAGATATTGAATGGTCCCGGGTTCGCCCAACGGCTACACTGCGGCCACGGCCGTTGGGGATAGTATGCCTCGTTTTCAAACCTCTCTTTCTCTTTTGCTTGCGATCGTTGGGGGAGTTGCCTATGCGCGCCACGCGTGGGGCGTTCCCTTGGAACGCTTCGAGAGCCCACTTGAGCTTGAGTGCGAACACGACTCTGTCTGTAACAAATCGGTCCGATCCAAGTTTGTTCTCGGCGGAGTTACGGGGCTTGTGCTGGCGGCGGGTAGCGAGGGGGTAGCGAAGCTGCGGTTTCGTGCTGCTGACGAGAGGCAGATGGAGCTTCTCGGAAAAGGGGAGGCGGTCCATTCGTTGACCTTGATCTGGGATGGTGACTCTAATCCCCAGGTTCTCTCAGCGGCGGGCCTTGGCTGTTTCGACCTGACGGCAAACGGAGCATCTGCATTCGTCCTGAGAGCCCTTGCAGTGGAGGCTTCCTGTGTAGAACGAGCGGAAAACGGTGAGTGCCCTCCGCTTGAGATTGAGTCTCGCATCTACGACGCGGGCGATGCGACCGGGCAGAGGTTCTCTGCTTCTGTGCTCAAGCGGCCCGTGCCGCGGCAGGCGGATGAGCTGGTGATTCCGTTCTCGAACTTCATTCGAGAGGGGCCGCATGGACTTGCTCGACCGACCTGCGTGGGAGCGATCTCGATTGCTTTAAGGCTTGAGGGCTTCAAGGACCTCCGTCTTTCGGCGGGCCCGATCTATACCAACGGAAGCGATGGACTCACCTTCATCCCTACGCCGACTCCTTTGCCGACCCTCCCACCGACGCTGGCTCCAATTGAGACATCACCGGCTCCGACTGCTGAGGTGACTGCGGCGCCGACGGCTGGCCTAGGAGCAGTTGTCACGCCACTCAGTGGCACGCCCGTGGGGGAATTCGCCACGCCGCCGCACAGCGCGGCGCTGATCTTTGCGACGCCATCCAAGCTTGAGGTATTTGAGGCCGAAGCCCTGGAGCAGGTGGCTGTTCCGAAGGTGCTCGGCGCTCCCGAGGCTGAGCCAGCCACGGAGAATAATCTTAAGGGGCCGGGAATCGTTCCGGAGACCGAGGGCGAAGTTGTCTATGGGGCGGTCGTTGGGGGACGTTAACAGTCTCGGTCAACGGTCCCGATGTTTGGCTTCGGATGATAATTATTCGGTCCTGCCGGGTTGCGGGCGTTCTGCAGGCGCGGCTATCCAGCGCTGAAATCGTAGTGTTCTCGATGCTCTCGTGGTCCCGTCGGCGCCTGGTGCTGGGGTGCGACGAAGGGGGCCGTTGAATGGACTAACAGCCTACTCCGTTGTAGGCTTTAGCCATGCCGAAGCAGTTCAACATTCCCCGCGGGTACCGCTCGGACCTGATAGGCGAGATTAAGCGCCGCAGGTCTTCTGATGACCCACGCAAAGAGAACTTAATGCCGACCGAGATCGACCTCGGGCCAGTGGTGTTTCGCATCGCGCGCTTCTTCGGCTTCTGCTACGGGGTAGAAAACGCAATTGAGATAGCGTACCGCGCGCTAGAGGAGAACCCAGACAAGCGGGTCTTCATTCTCAGTGAGATGATACACAACCCGAATGTAAACGCAGACCTCGTGCGCTTGGGCGTAAAGTTTTTGCAGACCGCTGACGGAGAGCAGCTCATTCCCTTCTCCTTGTTGCGGCCAGATGATGTCGTAATTGTACCTGCTTTTGGGACGACCAAGGAGATCTTTGAGACGCTAGAGTCTCTCGGGATTAACCCGCAGAGCTACAACGCGACCTGCCCATTCGTGGAGAAGGTTTGGAAGCGCGGTAAACAGCTTGCCCAGCAAGGATACTCAATCGTCATCCACGGTAAGCATACGCATGAGGAGACGCGAGCGACGTTCTCTCACATCCGCGTCGACGGGCCGAGCGTCGTCGTGCGAGACAAAGCCGAGACGGAGCTTCTCTGCCGCCACATCCGCGGCGAGCTCCCAGAAGAGCAATTCTATCGTGACTTCGAGGGGCGATGTTCAGAGGGCTTCACGGTTCCGCGAGACCTGCGGCGCCTTGGGGTGGTGAACCAGACCACCATGCTGGCAGAGGAGACTCACGAGATTGCGCTGCTTGTGAAAGAGGCGCTCGCTGCTCGTTTTGGGCCTGAGGCTGGTGGAGAGCACTACGCAGACACTCGCGACACCCTGTGTTACGCCACATCAGAAAACCAGCGTGCGATGCGCGGGCTCTTGGCCGTGTCAGGAGATCTGGCGGTGGTCGTTGGCGGGTACAACTCTTCGAACACGAGCCACTTAGTTGAGCTGGCCGAGGGGAGGCTGCCCGTATTCTACGTCCGTGACGCTGAAGAGATTCTCAGCCGTGACGAGATCCGGCACCTCGACCTTCACACCAAGCGGCGCGAGCACACGCGCGGCTGGATCCCCACAAAGGAGCCCGTCCGTATTCTCATCTCGGCAGGCGCGAGCTGCCCCGACGCGATGGTTGAGGCCGTCATATGCAAGATTGCTGGCTTCTTTCCGGGAGCCCGCGAGGTAACCGCGGCTGACCGGCTGCTCGCAGCGAATTAGCCGCGAGCTTAGCTGAGCGTGCGCTGGCATACGCCACTGTGAATGATGCGTTCGTTGCCCTCCTTAAGATGGTGCTGGCGGGGCGCCGCGCCTGCTCGGCGAAGCAAGTCAATTTGGGCCGTGTCCGCAGGAAGGCGCGCACTGCTCCCACCTCGTGGGGACCCATTTCGTTGGTGTGAAGACAAATAGTAGCCACACCGCACGGCATCCACAGCGGCCTCCAGAGCTGTTGGGGGCCTAGCGTAATTCCGGCCCGCTCGAACGGGAAAAGGGCGATGCCGTCAGAGAGCGCGGAGAAGCCGCATGTTTTTAGCGCCCGAAGCGTGTTGAGGTCGAACGAGTGATTCGGAGCCATGAAGAAGGGTGTCGCGAGCTGCTCGGATTCAAGCACGCGCTGGCCAGCATCGAGCCGGCTGAGTTGCGACGCGTACGAGTCTCCTGCGAACTCAGACATCTCTTTTATCCCGAAGCGTCGGCCGATCACCTGTAGCCCCGGACGGGACCTCAGGGTGTGTTGGTACCCGTGTTGCGCAATGTCAACGAGCCCCTCGCTGTGGAGCTGCCGCATGACAGTCCAGAAGTCGGGGCGCTCGTCGGCCACGTCCAGCGCCGGGTCCTGGTTGTCGGGCACGAGCCCTAGCAGGGGGCGCACCCGGCTCTTCAGCAAGACGGAGAGCAGCCCCCAGAAGCGGCCCCAGTGCATGGTTGGCGTGATGTCATCGAGCCGAAAGAGGTATTGTGCTTTTAGCATGGGAGCCTCCCAGAGCACCGAAGAAGGAGCCGCCCAGCTAGGTTGTTGCCCTTAAGGCCATTGTACTCCACCACGTCGCGCCCCCCGAACTCTCGCTTGAAGCGGGCGATTGCGTTCTTCGCTTCGTCGGAGCTGTCGATCGGCATGCCTCCTAGGTCGTAGTGCTTGAACTGCTGCTGCTGAAGCTGCTGGATCTCATGCCAATGGAGCAGCCGGTTAGCCCTGCCGATGCGGTTTCGCAGCCCTGAGTCGCCGATACCCCTGAAGTGGGAGGCAGAGTAAAGCAGCCTCACTCGGCCTATGGCGGAATCCTTCACGTGAGCATGCATTGCGAGGGGTTCGCCGCCAGGTTCGGCGACGCTCGCGAGGATAAGTGCGTTTGCGCTGGCCAGAGCCGAGAGCTTGGCCCGGTTTGCAAGCGGCAGCGATTTTTGCCGGGCGAAGCCGTCGAAGAAATCCGAAAAGGCATCAATATCGATCTGGCTTGGCGCGCCAGAGAGAACCGGGATGAAGCCTTCGCGCTCAGCGCGCTGAATCTTGTAGCGGCAGTTGCTGGATATGCCAGCGAAGATCGCCGAAGCAGAGCTGTCGAGATCAATGATGCGAGTCTTGAACGGGACGAACCCCGGCTGAGCGGCACTTGATTGCACGAAGAAAGAGATCCATGCACTGGGCGCCGCGGGTTGGATGCCGTGGTCGAAGAAGATATCAGTGATGGGAACCCCGTACTTGGCGCGACTGATTGTTACCATATGCATCTCCAGGCGGCGATGGAGCCGAAGGCGCGAGTGTGCCGAGCCATAACGGGCTTCGCTATGACGGCTATTTTCCTTCCAGGTCCTGAGGGTCTCCGTACAGGCGATGACGAATGGCGCGAAGCCGCATGCCAACCTGGGTTAGTGCCGCGTGAGCGGCGCGACCGGTAATGGTGGGCCTAAAGATAAAGCAGTTGTCGTGTCGCTGGAGTGAGGTTGTCCAGACACTCTTCCAGATGGCGTTTGGCCCGAGGAAGTCGAATTGAACAGCGCCAGCCGAAGCCAGGTCTTGAATGACGTGCCGCATGAGGAGGTGACCGAGCGAGAAATCACGGTAGCTCTCATCGTAAGTGACCTTCGGCGTGTAGTACGTGCCGTCGCGCAGGAGGCCAAAGTGCATGGCGATGGGCTTTTCCCCGAGATGCATCGAGTAGACGCGAGCGTACCCGTGCGCCGCAGCGCTTCGCCACACACTTCCATAAAACTGGCGCGTCTGAGGTGCGGAAGCGACGGCCGACCCGCGGGCGCCCTTCCAGCCAGATGACTCCATGGCGTAGAAGACCTTCATGGTTTCCTCGCCCGGTGAGGTTTCGACCTTGAATGTGACCGGAGCTATCTCGCTTAGCCGCTGCAGCTTGCCCTTCATGCGGTTTCGAAAGCTCTTGTACCGCTTCGGGCAGGTGATGAATGGATCTGGCTCGGTCACCGGCATAGTAGGACTCAAGCGAGTGCGCCAGTTCGCAGTGGGGTAGCCGTCCTCTTTGGCCAGCCTCATGATCTGGCGGAACGCCCCCTCGGACAGCACGTCGTTGAAGCGAATCGCCTGCCACCAGGAGTCGGCTTTCAAGGCATCCCAGACAGCTCGGGCGGCAATCGGTAGCGTTTCTCCGCCTGCAACAAAGTCCGCTCGACAGGAGTGTGCGGAAACCGGCCCTCGTAGGGACCGCAGCGGCATTCCCTTGAAGATGCTGCGGCTGCGTACGAGCGGGAGCACGCCGAGGAGCTGACGATCGCTTTCCCGCCGTGTCGCGATGAAGTTCGGCTGTGCCGCCGGGAAGAACGCGTCGAGCGTTGCCAGGCACCACTCAGGCTGGAAGAAGGGGCCTGAGTGTGGCCCAGTCCTGGTCGCAGCACGCCACTCATCTGTAAGCTCCTCTACAGCCTGCCGGGACGTAAGGGCTTGGCAGGTCGCACATGACGGGAGTGGGTCGGCTAGGGGCTTGAGAGATTCGGGCATCGTTGCTCCTTGGAAACAGGCTGGACAGTCTAACTCCGGTCCGCGGCCACTACCGTGATGCCGGCCAGCTCCGGGGGGTATGACGCAGGTCAGCTCTGTTGTAGTATCTGGCGGCACCAAGAGAGGGAGGGAACATGAAGTCAATTGACGTGAGCGGCGTTTGCAATGGCCTGGTGGATATCTTTGCAGATATCACCGAGGAGCAGTTCTCTCCGCTTGGGTATGAGCGTGGTACGATGCGCTTGGTAGAGGTGGACGAGCAGTCGCGCCTTCTCAAGGAGCTAACCCGAGGCAAGCCCACAGTGGTGAGCGGAGGTTCCGTGGCCAATTCCCTGATCGCCATATCTCAGCTTGGGGGCAAGAGCGCCATATACACCCGCCTTGCGGATGACGAGTACGGGAGATTCTACCGCGATGAGTGCCTCGCGCTGGGGATGAAGGTCCCAGTGGCGCTTGCGCAGGAGGGGGCAACAGGAACGTGCGTCTCTCTCATTACTCCGGATGCAGAGCGCACGATGCGCACCTCGCTCGGCGCTTGCGTGAAGCTCTCGCATGCGCACATCGACCCTGCGCTCATTCAGGATTCTAAGTGGCTATTCGTTGAAGGGTTCGTGTTCTCAAACTCCGACGACGGCAGGGCCGCCATTCGGGAGGCAGTAAAGGTGGCGCGCGAGGGAAACACAAAGATCGCTGTTACTTGCTCGGACGCCTGGGTGGTGAGCGGATTCTCCGATCCGCTGCAGGAGGTGCTGCGGCACACGGATCTCATCTTTGCGAATGAGGAAGAGTCGGCGGCCCTTTCAGGGAAGAGAGATGTGGTCGAGTCCGGTCGTGCTCTCAAGGACCGGTTCCCGCACGTAGTGTTGACTGCTGGCCCTCGGGGAGCGTTCGTATGGTGGGAAGGCGAGGAGATCCACGTGCCCGCGTTTCCATGCCAGCCTCGTGACCTTACGGGAGCAGGAGACGCATTTGCGGGAGGATTCCTGTACGGCATCAACCACGGCCACAGCCCGGCGGAGGCTGCGCGTAAGGCATGCTTCCTCGCGCACAACGTCATTATCCAGGTCGGGGCCCGGCTTAAAGGAGACGTTAAGCGTCTCTGGGAGTCGGCGTAGGTGAATCACGACCGGCTCGGTTGGTTGCCCCAAAGAGGGCGGAACAGCCAAGAGCGGTAGTCGTTTCCTATCCGCAAGTGTTTGATCTTTCAGGGCCGGTTTGCTTAGTGGATTCAGCCCATTTAGCATGTCACACGGTAGCTTAACCCCGCCATACCAGGAACGAGTGAGTTCGATATTGGCTCACCAAGTGAGGCGTGGTCGCAAACTGGCGGAAACGGTCGCCCCAGCGCCTCTAATGAGAGATGTGACGCATGGCAAATTTTCAGGACAGTCGCTTCTTCGGCTTATCGCCCCGGGCAGTTTGGCTCACGCTGGCTGTTGCAGGCGTCGTCGTAGGGCTCTTCTTCATGCCTCCGGCCCTCAAGTACCTGTTCGAGGGCTCGGGAAAGTCTAAGCAAAAAGCCTCGCCTGCAGCAGTTGCAGCGAAGAGTGAAAAGACCGCAGTCGACCAGAAGGCATCGCTCAATCCAGACAAGCTCAAGCAGGTGACGACCGTCGCTAGCGCGTCGGCACCAGAGCAGAAACCATCCTCTCAGGATCAAAAGTCTCAGCAGGCTAAAGGCCCAACACAGCCAAAGAAGGCGGATCCTTCGGATCCGACCGCACAGGGAGGTAACGGCAATAACGGATTCTTCTCGGGCTGGAATTTCAGGGTTAAGGCCCGAACCAATGCTGATGGAAGCGGTGCTGGGATCCCTGCCGGGCTCACGTTTGACTCAATTCAGTCCAAGGAGGCTCAGGCCTTCTTCAAGAGCGGTGCGGCTGACGTGAAGCGATTCATTAAGCGCAACAAGGTACCTGCCGGGCGGCAGACAGACGCTATGCTGCTCTACAGCGACGCCCTGGCCGAGCTGGGCGCGGGAGTCAAGGGTGTGCCCAACGATGAAATTGTGAGACGGCTTGCAACGCTGCACGCGCAGACGCTGCGCGACCTCTCAGCGTCAGGAGCGGACCGGGGAGACCTCATGAACTGGCTCTCGATTCCCGCTGTTGCCTTTGTGGATGACGGAACCGGAGTTCACGCAACTCAGAAGATTCGGGCGCTCTTTGCGCCGCGCATGTCACTGGTCTCGGCTTCAGTGCGCGAGCGCTCTCCGGCGATGTGGGGGCTCGGTCAGGGTGCTCTGGCAGACGCCAAGCTGCAGCTCTTGGTTCATAGCTCGGACGTTTCAACGATTCGCGTGATGAACAACGGACAGATCGTCCGGGACATCAAGCTCGGCCGCCCTGACTCCAACGGTGACCGTTTCGTGCGAGTAGCGGGTGACGCAACGGGAGTTTGGAGCTTTATCGCATTCGACAAGTACGGAGCCCGACCGTACAGCAAGAGTTACGCCTTCTACCCGCGAGTGCAGGGGTTCCCGCAGGGCTTGGGCGGAGTGTACGACATCGCCTTCGAGCCGGGCTCAGCACGCAACTCGCTCGATAAGTTCTTCTTGATCGGAAGCTCCGGCGGCGGACGCAGGACAAGCGATCCGATGATTGCCCAGTTCTAGCCAGGGCCCTTGCCGGACGTTGCGGTCCCGGCGATCGATTCTACAGCAGGCACGAGGCGTCTACTGCCCGACGGGAGTCTCTTCAGCTATCGAGATGAGCGACAGCCACTGGTCGATCTTAATGCTGGCGCCGCCCACGAGGGCGCCGTCAACTTCAGGCAAGCGCAGGATCTCTGAAAAATTACCCGGGTTCACGCTGCCGCCGTAGAGCACGACGGCGGGGCGGGAGAGCTTGCGAGAGTTCCATGTCGAAATGATGAAACGGTGCGCATCCTGAATCTCTTGCAGGGAGGCGACCTTTCCGGTTCCGATCGCCCAAACAGGCTCGTACGCCACTATGACGCGGACCGCTGAGTTGGCGTCGACGACGTCAAGCACCGGGGTGAGCTGTTCCAAGAGCACCGCTTCGGTTTGCTGGCTTGTTCGCTCAGCCTCAGTCTCTCCGATGCACACCACGGCAGTAAGCCCTGCCGATAGGGCGTTCTTCGTTCGCTGGGCTACCTGTTCAGAGGTCTCTCCAAAGAGAGTGCGGCGTTCTGAGTGACCAACCAGAGAGAACTTTACGCCCAGGTCCGCTAAGAAGAGCGGCGAAGTTTCTCCTGTAAACGCGCCGGCGTTCGCCCAGTGAACATTCTGTGCTCCTACAGCGATGGGCGTCCCTGAAAGCTCCGACGCCACTGCTTCAAGGCTAGCAGTCGGAGGCGTGACCCACACATCCGTGCGCGATGTTGCGCAGGCTTTTGCCTTGAGCTCGCGCGCGAAGGGGCGGGCCTCCTTTGGGCCAAGGTTCATCTTCCAGTTTCCGATCAGTAAGTGACGTGGGCGCATAGCGAGAGCAGAATAGAGAGGTTAACGAAAAAAGGGCGAGCGCTTGCGCGCCCGCCCTATAGGCACGGCACCGAAGAGCTAGAGGCTCTTGGCGATCATCTCGGTCACATCGCACATGCGTGCCGAGAACCCCATCTCGTTGTCGTACCATGCGACAACCTTCGCCATCCTCTTCTGGACGACCATGGTCGAGAGGGCGTCGACCGTTGAGGAGTGCGTGTCGCCGATGTAGTCGACCGACACGAGCGGCTCGTTCGAGAAGCCGAGAACGCCCTTGAGCGAGTTCTCGCTGGCGCTCTTGAGCGCGCGGTTGATGTCGTCAACCGAAGCGTCCTGGGCAAGCTCAGCCACGAAGTCCACGACAGACACGTCGGCGGTCGGAACGCGGATTGCGAACCCATCCACCTTGCCTTGTAGCTCTGGGATAACGAGACCTACTGCCTTTGCGGCTCCGGTTGTGGTCGGAATCATCGACATAGCCGCGGCGCGAGCGCGACGCAGGTCCTTGTGCGGCAGGTCGAGGATCTGCTGGTCATTCGTGTACGAGTGAACAGTGGTCATCGTGCCGCGCACAATTCCGAAGTTCTCCACCAGCACCTTCGCGACAGGCGCCAGGCAGTTCGTGGTGCAGGATGCGTTGCTGATGATGTGGTGCTCAGCCGGCTTGTAGGCCGTGTGGTTGACGCCGTAGGCGAGGGTCAGGTCTGGGTCCGGAGCCGGCGCCGAGATGAGCACCTTCTTAGCTCCGCCCTGGAGGTGCAGGGCAGCCTTGTCCTTCTTGGTGAAGATGCCGGTGCACTCCAGCACTATCGAGACCCCCATCGAGCCCCAGGGCAGCTTGGATGGGTCCTTCTCGGCCAGCACCTTAATCTCTTGGCCGTTGACCTTGATGAAGCCTTCACCTGCTTCGACAGTGCCTGGAAAGCGGCCGTGGACGGAGTCATACTTGAGGAGGTGAGCCAGGGTGGCAGGGTCGGTCAGATCGTTGATTGCTACGACCTTTACCAGCTTTGACTGGTGGTTAGTGAAGAGCTGCCGCAAGATATTACGCCCGATGCGGCCGAATCCGTTGATAGCGATAGAAACGCTCATGAAGTCTCCTTTTCAATAATTCTCAGTAATGAGCTCGGCAGTTATAACCCCCTGTCGATTAAAAAGAAACAGCCCCACCCACGTCTGGTGCGGAGGGTCGGTATGTGGCATATTTCAGGGCGTTATACCTAGTTCTAGGAGGCGTATTCGTGGATCCAGTGACTCTTCCCCCATTGGTGGCGCAGCCGGTAGTCGAGGCCCCCAGTATCCTTAACATGGTTTTCGGCTCGGGGCTGGTGGTCCAGAGCGTGCTTATCCTTCTGATTGTTCTGTCAGTTTGGAGCTGGGCAATCACGATTGCCAAGACCATTCAGTTTCGGAAAGCTCAGAGCACCTCAGGCGAGTTTGCCCAAGTTTTTTGGGACTCACGGAACTTCGCCCGTATCGATGAGACGTCGCGCCGACTGATCGACAGCCCGCTCGCGACGGTTTTCACCTCGGGATACCGGGAGCTGCTCCTCACTTTGCAGGAGAACAAAGACTCGGGCCGTCCGGTGTCAGGGGATCCGGCTTCTGAGCTCGGAACGGTCGAGCGAGCCCTGCGTCGTGCGGAGCTTGAGGAGACTCATCGGCTGGAGCGCGGAGTGACATTTCTCGCGACAGTGGCTAGCGCGGCACCCTTCATCGGGCTGTTCGGCACCGTGTGGGGAATCATGAACGCGTTTCACGGCTTGAGCGAGGCGAAGAGCTCAACCATCCAAGCAGTGGCTCCGGGCATCTCAGAGGCCCTGGTTGCGACGGCAGTAGGCTTGGCTGCGGCCATTCCCGCGGCGATCGCCTTCAATTACTTCTCTGCCTCGATTCGCAAGTTTCGGCAGTCGATGGACAGCTTCTCAGAGGAGTTTCTCAACATCGCCCGTCGCTACTTCGTAAAGTAGCCGGGCACGAGTAGTCGTTCCGACAGGAGAGAGATGGGCAGCAATTTTCAGTCTGATACCGACGGGCCGATAGCGAGCATTAACGTCACGCCACTCGTAGACGTGATGCTCGTGCTCCTGGTGATATTCATGGTCACTGCTCCAATGCTCCAGCAGGGAGTTGAGGTTGACCTTCCGAAAGCCACGACGGCGCCGCTGCGCGGCTCAAGTGAGCAAATAGTGATCTCGGTGGACAAAGCGGGCGCTGTCTTCCTTGGAGCAGGCAACAAGGTTGAAGTGCCAGAGCTGGCCGCGAAGGTAAAAGCGATATTCGCAAACAAGCCGCCAGAGGAGCACAAAGTGTACATCAAGGGAGACTCTTCGCTCGGCTACGGTAGAGTCATGGAGGTTATGGCTGCGCTTCACGAGGGCGGAATCACTCAGATAGGGTTAGTGTCTGCATCTCCAGAGGGCAAGGGAGCGTAAAGGGGACGGCCATTGTCTGTGAGGCTTCTTGAGCAAAAGCCAGGCGAGTACTACCGGGCCGGCATAGCGGTTTCAGTGGTTGGACACCTGGTGCTTGCGTACCTAGTCTTCTTTCGGCTTTTTCCGAACCTCGGAGATTTTCCTGAGCCGGTCGTGTACTCAATCTCCATTGAGAGCGGCAAGAGCCTGGGCGGAATGAGCCAGGTTCCGAAGGACGACAAGAAGAGCGAACTTGCCCCGGTCAAAAATGTGACGGCGCCTCAGGAGAAGGCCGAGCAGGAGCAGCCAGAGCCCGTAAAGCCGAAAGACGAAAAGGTCGAAGAAGCTCCGGAAGACGCGGAAGTTAGCACCTCAGAGGCAAAGCCGACGCCCAAGCCAGTTCCGACAGCGAAGCCAACCGCGAAGGCCACCCCGAAGCCGGAGCCAACCAAGAAACCAGCCGAGAAGAAGGACAAGGAGACCAAGAAGAGCGACGGTGACAATGTCGACAAGCGGCTTCAGGCCGCCTTGCAGCGCTACCTCGGTGAGTCTTCTGACGCTGGTGGCAAGGGCTTCGGCGCCGGCTCTGTTGGAGGCAAGGGAATGGGAGGTGGCGTCGTGCGTCCGGAAGCCTTCTTCGTCTACAGCAAGATTATTCAGTCGAGGATCAAGGACGCGTGGCGCTGGCACGACCCGAATACGGTCCTAAAGACCCAGGTCTCGTTTGATATCGAGCCGGATGGGGTTGTAAAGAACGTGCGCATTCTGCGCGGCTCTGGCGAGAGCCGCTTCGACGAGTCGGTGGTGCGCGCTGTCGAAAAGGCCAGCCCGTTGCCCCCTCCGCCCGAGAGCGTGTACGAGCAGTACTTCAAGAAGGACGTTCGGGTGACCTTTGACCCGCGTGACTAGCTCGTTTTCCGGAGAGCCTATTCCCTTGCGGTCGCCGCGTTAAGGCTGCCGTCGATTCGCCCCGAAGGGTGGAAAGTTTAGCAGCCCAGTGAAAGTTTGGCGCGTCCTAGCGTTATTCTGTGATCGGGTTGCGCCCTAAGCCGCACTAAGGCATTTTTACAGGCAGGTTCTGCCTTAGGAGATATCCCTCATGAAGAAGCTGCTCTTCTCCGCGCTGTGTGTCCTAGCTGCGCCAGCCGTTGCGCTCGCCCAAACCGACCTCTACATCCGCGGGGCAGGTCGCCTCATCCCGATTGCACTCCCAAAGCTCTGCAATCCCGGCGAGGACAAGGGGCCTGAGGCGGAGATTCCGAAGATCATTGCGAGAGACTTGGAGCTTTCGGGATTCTTTGAGGTGCTCGACCCCAAGGGCTACATCGAGACGCCCGGAAAGTGCGGAGATCCAGAGGCCACGGCGTTTTCAGACTGGACGGTGATCGGCGCTGAAGGGCTGGTGAAGGGAGAGATCGACTTCGATGGCTCCGACCTTTCGGCCAAGTTGTACCTGCTTGACGTGCAGCGCGGAGCAAAAGTTGTTGCTAAACAGTACACCGACGCAGACCCCGAGGAAGCGAGGGTCATAGCGCACAAGTTCGCAAACGAGATCATGCGCTACTATACTGGAGCCCCTGGGCCCTTTGGCTCGCGCATCTCGTTCTCCTCGCGAGTTGGCCGTTTCAAGGAGCTGTTCGTGATGGACATGGACGGCTCAAACATTCGGCAGCTCACAACAGAGAGAGGCCTCGCTCTGTCTTCCTCTTGGGATCCCTCGGGGACCGAGCTCGTCTACACGAGCTTCCGGAACAGAGTGCCAGACCTTTTCATTCTTGACGTTGACTCAAAATCGTCTCGCCAACTTACCCGTTCAACAGAGCTGGAGGTGGGCGCCCACTACCTGAACTCAAATGAAGTCCTTGTCTCCAAGACGGAGGGTTCGGACAGTGACATCGTCTTGCTCAACTTGGATGGCAAGGTGATCCGAAAGCTCACCCCGCCTAACCGCGCCATAGACGTGTCGCCGGTCCCGTCGCGTGACGGCTCCCAGGTCGCCTTCTGCTCGAACAGGGGGGGAGGACCCCAGATCTACGTCATGGGAAGTGATGGCTCTAACGCGCATCGGGTCAGCTTTGTGTCCTCGAACTACTGCACGTCTCCGGCATGGTCGCCGGCTGGGGATGATAAAATAGCCTACGTCTGTCGGGCGGACGGTAACTTTCAGCTGTTCGTCAGTAATCCCGACGGATCAAACGCTGTTCAGCTGACGAGCTCTGGGACAAACGAAGACCCTGAGTTCTCCCCGGACGGCCGTTACATAGTGTTCTCAAGCTCTTCCTTCGGGGATGGCAGGAGCATCGCAATCATCCGTACGGACGGCTCAAATCTCAAGCAGGTGGCCCGCAGCCGCGGTGGGGACTTTGAGCCAGCGTGGGGCCCGATCCCTAAGTAGCCAGATATGCGGAAAAGTGAGGCCGGTCATCGCCACCTGTGATTCATGGCGGTTACCTTCTTGCAAAGACCGCCTTTGTAAAGTATCAAGTCGGTACCGCGGACGACAGAATTCTTGGGAACGTCCTTTGGCGTAACGCGAAAGGAGCCGCCGTCGGTGTAAAGAGTCCCAGGAGTTGCTTTCGTTTGATGGGCCTCAGGCAGGTTGTTTCGGGAGGCAGGGCAGATTTGCGGGTCTGTCGTGCCTTTCGGTACGGCCTTACCGGAGGTTTTTAGTTCTCGTCGGGCAGAACCTGCGACAGGAGTTTCGTTGCAGCTTGTGAGCTCGCCGAGGGCACTTTTGGCAATCTTTTCGGGAGGAAAATATGCGTGGTTTGAAAGTATTGGCAGTAAGCGTGGTCGCAGTTCTTGCAACTGGATGTCACTGCCGCACTGTTGGTGATGGTGGAAACATTCCTACTCCGGGCGATGGTCCGCTCAAGGATATCCACTTCGCGTTCGATTCGTCGAAGCTTGATGCAGAGGCTAAGAGCACAATCGCTGCCAATGCTGACTGGCTCAAGGCTAACCCGGGCAAGAAGGTCCAGGTTGAGGGACACTGCGATGAGCGTGGAACGGCTGAGTACAACATGATCCTCGGCGCTCACCGCGCTAAGGCTGGAGCTGAGCAGCTCAAGACCCTAGGCATCGCTGCTTCGGACATCAGCACCGTTAGCTACGGAGAGGAGCTCCCGCTCGATCCGGCGCACAACGAGGCTGCATGGGCTAAGAACCGCCGCGATCACTTCAAGGTTGACTAAGCTTAGCAGTTAAAGTCTTGCGGTTGAGAGACCGCGGCTTTATATGGACCCTAGGGCAGCCGATTTCGGCAGCCCTAGGGTCTTTTTTTTGGGGTCGTGCATCGTATGGGGCGCTTCGTTTTAGCCATCATCCTCTTCTCTGTTAGCGGTTGCGTAAGCACCCAGAAGGTAAGCCGTCTTGAGCGCCGGATGGAGGATCTAAGTCAAATTCAGCGCGAGCAGCGCGAGGACTTCGAAGCGCTCGACTCTCAGCTTAAGCTGATTGAAGGGCGCCTTGAGCAGCTTGAGCTCGGCACCCACAAGACCATGGGGGCCGACCTCAACGCGCTCAAGCAAGACGTCTCGTCCCTGCGGCGCAGGGTGCCGCCACCGGCTGCCGTTCCTGTTGCTGAGCTTGAGGAGGACGAGGTCTGGGCTAACCAGCTTCCAGCAGAGACCGCACAGATTTTCATGGACGCCATGGCTGCGCTGCGGGATGGCCGCTTTGAGGATGCCCTGCCATTGCTGCAAGCGGCTTCTGAGCAGGCTGATTCAGCTGAGAAGGCCGGAGTTGTGCTCTTCTGGCAGGGCGTAGCGTACGACGGGCTTCGGGACAATAAAGGAGCCCTTCGCTCGTACGCTGAGGTGGTGGGCCGCTTTCCCAAAAGCAAGAGAGCTCCGGCAAGTTTGCTGCGCCAGTCGGATGTGCTGGTTCGCCTTGGAGACAAGGCCACGGCGCGTGACAGCCTAAAGAAGCTCCTGAAGGATTATCCCAAGTCGCCCGAGGCATCGGTTGCCAAGGAGAGGCTGAAAGAGCTTAAGTAGCGGCATGAGACGGCACGCAGCAGTGGTGCCGTCGAGAGGGCTTTGAATGGATCTTCAGAACCGTGCCCGGCTCGCCCGGTACCCCCGAAAGCTTCCCGAGAGGTGGCGTGGTGGGGTTGTGGCGATCGGAAACTTTGACGGAGTGCACCTTGGACACGCCAAGGTCATGGAGGTCGCTAGGCAGGTGGCCGGGGAGAGCCCTCTGGTCGCGCTATCATTCTATCCGCACCCCATTCGCGTGCTGCGGGGGGGTGACGAGCCGCGCTGCATCAGCTCCGTGCGCGAGAAGGCAGAGCGGCTTGCGGAGCTTGGCGTTGAGGTGCTGTACCTAGTGCACTTCACAAGAGCCTTTTCAAGGCTCTCTGCGATCGAATTCATTACGCGAGTGTTGGTTGAAGCGATCGGCGCGAAATCAGTTGTGGTCGGTGAAGATGTTGCAGTGGGGCATAATCGGGAGGGAAACCTTGATTTCCTGCGCCGAGAGCTGCCCCTTCATGGAATTGCGCTGCACGTGGTGCCTCGTTTCGAGGTAAACGGCTCGCGCGCGGGCTCTCGTGCCGTTCGCTCCTACGTCGAGGCAGGAGACGTACAGGATGCTGCCGTGCTGATAGGCTCGCCATTCACTATCTCCGCGCGAGTGGGGCACGGAGACAAGCGGGGCTCTGCGATAGGGTTCCCTACGGCCAACATCGCCGTGGGCAGGAGGCTCATCCCGAAACGTGGAGTGTACGCATGCCTTGTAGAGGTGGAGGGAAAGCACTACAAGGCGGTGGCGAACATCGGCATCCGCCCGACGTTCAATGCGCGGGATGAGCGGCTTGAGGTCCACATCCTCGACTTCCCGCCCCACAGCCTGTACGGCAAGCGAATGCACGTAAGCTTCGTTGCGAGGCTTCGCGAGGAGAAGAAATTCAGTTCCGTGGAGGAGCTTTGCGCTCAGATCAGTCGAGATGTCGAGGCGGCTCGAGAGGCCCTTGCACATGGAAGGTAAGACTCGCCGCTTCGAGCACACCGGCGCGGCTGAGAGGCTAGACAAGGTCATTGTAGCCGAGCTCGGGGGGGCTACCGGTTGCAGTAGGTCACAGGCGGCGCGTTGGATCGAAGAGGGGAGGGTGCGGGTGTCCGGCCAGATAGCCGACAAGCCAGCGCTCAGGGTGGAGAGCGGCAGCCTCGTTGAAGTTGCGATCCCTGAGGAGCGGCCAACGACACTGATTCCGCTCGAGATGCCACTCGACGTGCTTTTCGAAGATAGCCATCTGCTGGTCGTGAATAAGCCCTTCGGGCTCTCCATGCACCCTGGAGCCGGGAACTCAAGCCAGACGCTCGCGAACGCTGTGGTAGCACATGTCGGCAAGAAGCAGGCAGGGGTAGGGTCGCCGGATCGTCCGGGCATCGTGCACCGGCTCGACAAGGATACGACAGGAGTCGTCGTGATAGCGAAAACTACCCCGGTACTCGCCGCGCTCTCTCGGCAGTTCGCTGAACGGAGCATCGACCGCCGCTACGCGGCCCTGGTGTTCACTACACCACGCGCGAAGCGTGCGGTGCAGGCGCACGATCAGGGGGAGGTAGTTGCTGCGATCGGAAGGCACCCGACGGACCGTAAGCGGATGGCTGTGACTGAAGGCGGGAGGCACGCCGTCACTCGCTGGACGGCAGTCGAGCGCTTTCCCTACGGCACGCTGGTGGAGTGCTCTCTCGAGACTGGGAGAACCCACCAAATTCGCGTTCACATGGCCCACATCGGGTCGCCCGTGGTGGGCGACCGAACGTACGGTGATTTCTCCGGGCTGCCGGTGCGGCTCCAGCAGGCGGCGTCGGCATTCGGGCGCCAGGCGCTGCATGCAGCGACGCTCGCTTTTACGCACCCAGTCTCTGGGGAGCGGCTTTCTTTCCGGGCGGCTCTGCCGCATGACTTCGCGCGCCTCCTTGAGATTTTTCGAGAGAGTAGTTAGCGGCTCTCGGCGGGGG
>OMIG01000069.1 GCA_900299035.1 Pseudomonadota bacterium | reverse complement strand
GCACGGCGCTGCGGCTCTCAGGGGCCTCGCGAACCTCGCAAATCGGGTGGATTCAGAAGCCCTTCTCGGCTGATGAACTGCTCGCCTGTATCGAGGCGCGATGCGAACTGAAGGCTCCTAGCGTCCCGAGCGGATTAAGCTGCTAGCCTCTTCCCGGCGGCGAAGCTCGCGCTCCTCTCGCTGGCGCTGCAGCTCGAGGTCGTGCTTCCGCTTCTCAGCCTCGCGCCTCTTCTCGCGCTCTTCGTGCAGCTTCCTGCTCTCTTCCCGCTCCTGCTTGCGGCGCAGCTCTGCCTGCGCCCGCTTGTCGAGCACGGGAGTGGGTGTTGGGGGGTAGATCTGTTGGCGATACTGCCTCGGCACCTGGTCGATACTTTCGGCGAACCGGATATTTCCTGAGCTGTCCATGTATCGAAATCGCTCGGCGTGGCTTGCGACCGACAGGGCCAAGACTGACAAGGCAGCTAGAACTGAAAGAGAAACGGTGGTGCGAAGCTTCATACTATTATTATGGACCCTTTAGCGCACTTTGAGTCATTTTGCTGCCGCTCTGGCAGGAGCTGTCAATCACCCTTGCAGGGCATTGGAAACATTGGGCGTTTCAGCCCCTACTCCTCTCTCTTGAGCTTACTCTTGAGCTTCTTTGCCAGAGCCTCAGGCATGCGGCCCACCCGGGCGACCTCCTGCAGTTCAGCCTCTCCTATCGCTTCGATGGACTTAAAGTGCCGCAGCAGCCGGGTGCGGCTCTCTGGGGAAACGCCGGAGACCGTGTCCAGCACCGAGCGGAAAACGCGGCGTGACCGAGACTCCCGGTGGAACGTGATGACGAAGCGATGCACTTCATCTCGAATGCGCGCCAGGAAGCGTGTAACAGGGTCGCCTTCGTCGAGAGGCAGCGATTCCTCCCGTCCCGGAATGAAGAGCCTCTCAGGCTTTCGGGAGATCTCTTGCGAGAGGACTTCCCCTTCCGTCCTCATCTTGGCAAGCGCCACAATATCCACCGACACGCCTGTGTCTTCCCGGGCCTTGAGCGCCATCGAGAGCTGTCCAGCCCCGCCGTCTATGACGAGCAAGTCTGGCAGGTCGTTCTCCTCTGCGCCCCGACGCAACCTGCGCGACACGACCTCGTAGATTGAGGCAAAGTCGTTCGGCTTCCCCTCCTGCGCAACCTTGTATCGGCGGTATGCTCCCTTCTCCGCAACTCCGTCAAAGAACGTCACGAGCGCCCCAACTGTGTCGGAGCCCTGAAAATTCGAAATATCGACGCACTCAACACGCCGCGGCATCTGCTTGAGCCCGATAATCTTCGCCAGGCTGGCCGCGACTTCAGTCCAGCGCGACTCAAGAGTGCGCGATCCTTCGAAGGCATGGCGCGCGTTAAGCTCCGCCATCGAGAGCAGGCGGGCCTTGGAGCCCCGCTGAGGGCAGGCCACCTCAACTTTTCCGCCCTTGCGCGCCTCAAGCCCGGCCTGCAGCAACGACGCGTTCTCAATCTCGCGGGGCAGAAGTACCTCCGAGGGAATCTCGCGCCCTCCCTCGTAGAACTGCTGGACTGCCGACTCAATCAGCTCGTCATCCGCGAGCCTGACGTCCTCGAGCAGGAAGGTCTTGGTCTCAGCAATTCGGCCGTTTCGCACCAGCAGCGCGCACAGAGCCGCGTGAGGCCCCTCGCGCACGACTCCGAACACGTCCCGGTTCTCTCCCCTAAACGAAATGAGCGAATGGCCTGACTGGAACTTCTCCAGAATCTCGATACGGTCACGCCACGCTGCCGCCTCCTCAAAGCGCAGCCCCTCGGACGCTGACTCCATCCGCTGGCGAAGCGTTGAGAGCACGCCTTTAGTCTTTCCTTGCAGGATCGCCACCGCCTGCTGGACCAGCTCCAGGTAGTCGTCTCGGGAGACAGGCTCGCAGCAGGGAGCGCAACAGCGCTTAATCTGAAACTCCAGGCAGGGCCGTTGGCGATTGTACAGAACGCTATCGGAGCAGGAGCGAAGCGGCACAACCTTCTTTATGACTTCAAGGACGTTCCGAAGCTCTGTGCTGAACGCGAACGGCCCGTAGTAGGTCGCGCCGTCGTTTTCTGGCCTGCGAACCGTCTCCAGCATCGGCCATTCGGCGCTCTCGTCAATGCGAATAGAGAGGTAGGCCTTGTCGTCCTTGAGCCGAATATTGTAGCGCGGCTTGTGCTTGCTGATGAGGTCTCGCTCAAGCAGAAACGCCTGAGACTCGGTTTGGGTCACTATCGTCTCAAACGATGCGACTCGCTGGAGCAGGTACTCGATCTGGAACCGCCCGTCGCCTCCGCCGCCGAAGTAGGTTCTAAGGCGCGCCCGCAGGTCTTTGGCTTTGCCGATGTAGATGACCGCCTTGTTCTCATCCCGCATCAGGTACACGCCCGGAGCCTCCGGCGCATGCGCCACCTGGCGCCGAAGGTAGGCAAGCTGTTTGGCGTTTCCTGAACTCGGCATAGCAGCTAGCTCACAACTCCGCTGAGAAGCTTTCGGTGCACATGAACCATGAAAGCATCGGCTGGCACAACCTTTAGCTTCACCGACAAAACTGCCACCTGTTGCCGAACCTCAGCGGGCATGGCGCGCAACTTGACCGCGTCCTTTGCGGTGCAGACCAGCGGCACACCAGGGGCCTTTGCCAGAAGCTCTCGCACGTCCGCCTCCGAAAACGAGTGGTGGTCGGGGTACTCAACGCAAGCCGCCAAGTCGAAGCCCATCTGAGAGAGAGACTCGAAAAACGTTGCCGGATTCGCAATAGCCGCCATAGCCTGCACACGCCCAGGCGAGAGCGGCTCGCCACTCTCCATCCAGCGAACGCCCTGTGCCTCAAAAAAGGCACGATACACGCTGGTGCCCTGGGGCAGTGTTGCGAGCAGCCGCTCATCGAGCGCACCTAACGCCTCGTGGCTAGCGAGAACTCGACGCTCAGACACGACAAAGAGAGAAGCGCGCTTAAGCGCGCGGTCGCGCGGCTCACGGAACAGTCCTTCTGGGAGCATCTTCCCCTCAGCAAATTGCTCAACGGCGAGTGGCGTTCCTGCAAAGATTGAGACAATGTCGACGTTGCGCGCGAGCGCACGGTGCTGGAATCCGTCATCGAGAATGATTACGTCCCCGGCCCGGTCTTCCTCAATCCGCCGCGCCCCTCGCGCGCGAGCGCGAGAGATGTAGACTGGAGCAACCCCCTGCTGAGCCATGAGGAGGGGCTCGTCACCAACCAGGCCCGGGCTGTCGGATGGCTGCACTCGGTGCGGCCCGCGGTGGCTGCCGCCGTACCCGCGAGAGAGAATCACCGGGCGCATGCCGCGCTCTGCAAGCTGCTCAGCAAGGAAGAGGCAGAGCGGCGTCTTGCCGTTGCCGCCCGCTGTGATATTGCCAACGCTGACAACCGGCAGCGCTGACCTGTACTGACGCAGAACGCCTAGGTCATACGCCAAGCCTCGCGCCGAGACGATTCCGCCGTATAGAAATGATGCAAGCTTAGAGAAGGCCTTCATGCTCTCGGGGCCTCCAAGAGATGCTCTAGCACTCGACCAGCGGCGCCGCGGTGCCGCATCCAGACCTGTTGACCGCGCTCACCGGCTTGACGCAGTTCTCCGGGGTCCAGGAAGAGGCGTTGCACTAGCTTCACCATATCTGCTGCGCCCGTGACCTCACAAATTGCGTCAGCCTGTCGCAGCTCATCAACCAGGTGCCGAATCACGGCAACGTGCGGCCCGACTACAACGGGAACTGCGTACATCGCAGGCTCAAAAGGATTATGCCCGCCAACGTCCACAAGAGTCGCTCCGACAAAGGCCAGGTCAGCGGCGGCGTAACAGGACTCAAGAGCTCCCATCTGGTCCACCATCAGCACCTTTCCAAGGGCTGGCATGCCGGACGGCAACTGGCTCGTGCGAGAAAACTGCACGGCTGCTTGAGAGAGAACAGACGCAAAGTAGTCAAACCGTTCTTGGTGACGCGGCACAATCACGAGCCGCAGGTCACTCCCGTTTTTCCAAGCCTCCTGGGATGCTGCTATCCAGCCGTGCTCCTCACCGGGTCGGGCACTTCCGAGAACCAGGATGCGCGAGGCCTCGGTAAGATCACCGAAGAGCGATGCACGCTGCCTACTTCGCTCCGCCGCGCCAGCGAATCTGGGCTCAACATCGTACTTCGAGTGCCCAGTCACGTGCACCCGCTCCGGCCGCACTCCTAATGCGATGAATCGCTCTCGCTGCTGCTCATCAGGCACGCAAACTAGTCGGCACTCCGATAGAATCGGCCTGAACAGCGAGCCTAGCCTTGAATACCAAGCCTTGGTGTACTCAGAGATGCGGGCGTTCACGATCGAGACCGGAACTCTTCTGGCAAGCGCTTGTCGCATGAGCTCAGGCCAGAGCTCTGTTTCGGCGATCACGAGCTGAGCGGGATGAAAGGCCCGGAAGGCGCGACGGACGAGCAGAGGGGAGTCGAGCGGTGCAAGCCTGGTCCAGTCCACGAGGGGAGATCCCCTCTCAAGCCCGGTCGGTGAAGTGCCCGAGAGCAGGATCTGCTCTGACGGCAGGCGCTCCCGCAACAGGCGAAGCACCGGGGAGAGGCCCTGCACCTCTCCCACCGAGGCTCCGTGAAACCACCAGGGCGAGCCTGATATCTCTCCCCAACTTCCGAAGCGCTCCGCGTAACGAGCCCGGCCCCGCTTCGATGCAAGGAGCCCGATGGCAACGAGCGGTACAGCCAGCGTTGTGGCGAATGAGTAAGCCTTATCGAGCATCCCAGTACCTATCAGCTTGCTCGGTAATTGAATTGAGCGCCTGCTGCACGCGGATACGGGCGCTCTCCTGGTCTTCATCGGGAGCTATCTTCACGGGCTCGCCGAGGACCACAACGCCCCGCGAGAACGGCTTCGGAATAATCATGCCGTCCCACGACGAGAGCTGCCATCTCCTCTGAGTCGAGTAGCTCATCGGAATAATCGGAGCCCCGCTGCGCTGCGCGACCGCAACCACTCCGGCTTTACACTCGTGTCTTGGGCCGCGCGGTCCATCCGGCGTAAAGCCAACGTCCGACCCAGCCTCAACACGGCGGCAGAGCTCCATGAGTGCTGCGAGCCCCCCACGGCTAGAAGACCCGGCAACTGAGTGAATCCCGAGCAGTCGTATAGCGAACGCAATGAGCCGGCCATCTCCGTGGCGGCTGATAAGCATGTAGGAGCGGGTCGGCCTTCGGCCACGCAGCCTCCAGTACGCCCCCATCAGCATCAACATCCGTCCATGCCAGAAACAGAACACGGCCGGTGGCGCATCCGGAGCCGTGGCTTGGCTTGGCAACCCGACATACTGCCAACGGATCGTGAAGCGGATAACGGTGATCAGCGCAGCAGCGATTGAGCCCACTACGACCGTCTTTACACCCGATAGGATACCGCCTCTGGCCATGCCGTCAGTCTATCGGCCCAGCCGCAAGTCGTCAAAAGGCTTAAAAATTTCGGCACTTGGGGCAGTCATACGCCGCAATCTGCCGGTGACTTATCAAGAGCGCCTTTTTGGTTGTTGAGGCGCCCTAGCGACATTCAAGACAGCCCGCCTCCACCGAGACCCGCCCAGAACCCACCACAAGCGAGCGCGAGCTGGTCAGGTAGACTGCCCTGCCACCAGCCTGAAGCGTCTTTGGCCCTCGCAGCACCACCCTCGCCCCGCCGGGGGCTCGCGCAACGACCTGCACCTGGTGGGCCTCGTTTCGTCCCACGTTCCTCACCTCAACACTGACGTGCCGAAGCTCCTGCTGGCCGCGGGCACGGCCGAGCACAACGGAGAGGTCGCTCGTACGCAGGGCTGTCCGGGGCGCGGCCCGAGTTTCCAGGGCCTGCTTTTTGCGAGGAGCCGCGAAAGCTGGCGGGACGCTTGCCACAGTCATTGCGATCAGGGAAGAGCTAATGGCGCGCAACATACCTCCTGTTTCGGTGATGGCCCCCCGAAAGTTGCCTCCTAGGAACAGTTAGCTCGGCTGCTCGTCTGTCGCAGTCAGAAGCCCGCGCGCTAGCTCTGCTTCCGCACACGGAACTGCTTGAAGAGCAGCCATGACACCTGACAGAGCGTGAGAGTAGCAAGCACCGCCCACAGCGCAAACACGCAGAACAGCCCGCCATTCTTTTTGAGTGCGAATGGGCCGTAACCCGTTCCCCTCAAAAGCTCAAACGTCGATAGGAGTATCAGGTTATGCCACACGTACACCCCGTAGATTCGACGGCCTAGCAACTCAAAGAATCGGCCAACAAGGACACTCACACACTCAGGCCCCGCCGCGATAGCTCGACAGAGAAGCACAAACCAAAGTCCTACACATAGCTTCGCCGCCAAAATAGTGACAACGAGCATGGCTACCGACTCATCTTTCGTGCCGTACGCCCACGCCGAGACGCAAAACGGGAGACAGAGAGCTGCCCATGCTGGGAATCGAACCCGCTCAAAGCGAGGAGGCGACTGGATCGTGGCCAGCCACATCCCAAGAGCAAAGGCGTCCACCTGCATAAATGGACTCCATAGAATATTCCGGTTAGGGCCGACGATTAAGCACCAAGCGATGCCAGCCAGAGGCACAAGAACCGTTCCTGACACGATGCATCTGCCGGCAGCTTTCGGGAAGCGGCGCAAAGCGAGAAAAATGATCGGAGCTACTAGACAGAGCTGTTCCTCTGTCGCCAATGACCAGAAGTGGATAACAAGAATGCCGAGGTCACGCTCTGGGTGCAGAATCGCCAGCCAATTCGTGGCGAAACCAACGACCCACCACATTCCACCGGGCACCAGAGTTGGGTCTGCTGCAAACGCAACTCCGCTGATGTGAAGCGCCCAAATTGCCAGTAGGTAGGCGACGAATGCTGGTAGCAACCGCCTTGCCCGATTCTTCACGTAGTTGAGCCAAGGGCGCCTCGACCCCTCAAGACGCAACATGATCCCACAAATTAAGAAGCCCGAGGCGAGAAAGAAGAACTCAACAATCCGTTTGCCGAAGGCAGCGACGAGGCACCGCGCCGAATAGGCTAGCCAAGAGTCCCCCGAAACCGCATACCCTGTTAGCGCGTAGGCGTGCCCTACTATTACTATTACTAGTCCCAGCCCTCGCCAGAAATCGATCCACGGCAGGCGCCTCACGGGCGGATGTGGAGCAGGGATGGTCATGTCGCCATCTACACCGAATACGAGAAGGGATTAGCATCAAGGCGTCGTCACAGCCGAGCTACCGCAGGCTGAAGCCCAGAGGGGATTCTACAAACGCTGCTAGAAATCTCCCTTTCCCGAAAGTGTAGTCGGCTGCTCCGAAGCTCGCAATAAAGGAAAGATGGCGCAGCCAGCCTATCGGTGGGACTATCGGGGAAGCTAGGTTGGCAGGCTACCCGCATCGGCCTCACGGAACTGAAGCGCATGCAGCCGCGCGTACTCCGCCTCGCGCCGCAGGAGCTCGTCGTGAGTTCCCTCCTCGACGATCCTTCCGCCGCTCATCACCACGATGATGTCGGCGTCTCTAACAGTAGAGAGCCTATGCGCGATGATGATGCTCGTACGGCCCTGCTCAAGGGCCTCTATCGCCATCTGGACCTCGCGCTCAGCGCGGTTGTCGAGCGATGCAGTTGCTTCATCAAGGATAAGGATCGGCGAGTTCTTGAGGATCGCCCGCGCAATCGCAAGGCGCTGGCGCTCGCCGCCAGAGAGCGTCATTCCTCCCTCCCCGACCCAGGTCTGGTATCCGAGCGGGAGCTTCTCGATAAATCCTTCCGCAAAGGCTGCTCTCGCCGCCGCCTTCACCTCGCTCTCCGTCGCAGCGGGGTTACCGTATGCAATGTTGTTGTAGACCGTGTCGTTGAACAGGAATGTGTGCTGCCCAACCATCGCTATCCGCGAGCGCAGATCCTCCAGGCTAGCATCCCTAAGGTCAACGCCCCCGAGAGTCACACGCCCTGAGGTTGGGTCTATGAAGCGAGGAACGAGGTCCACTAGAGTGCTCTTGCCCGAGCCCGAGAAGCCAACCAGGGCTACCTTCTTCCCGTCCGGAATTCGCAGCGAGATATCCTGGAGCGCCGCTGTTGGCTCATCTCCTTGCCCTCTGGTTGGGTACTGAAAGCTTACGTTGTGGAACACAATCTCGCAGCTCTGGCCGAGAGGCTTCGCCGACGAAGGTTCTTGGATAGACGATGGCGTGTCGAGGATCTCAAAGATGCGCTGCGCGCCGGCCAGGCCCTGCTGCACAGTCGCGTTGACCCGCGTGAGCTTCTTGAACGGCTCGTACATCAGGAAGACCGATATGAGGAAGGCGATAAACCCGCCGGGCGTTCGCGTGCCCTCAAGCACCGACCAGCCGCCGTACATGACCACCCCAGAAACAACGAGGCTAGCCATAAACTCGTTGATCGGCCCCGCCATCGCCTTCACCCGCTCGGAGCGAATGAAGGTTTTCGTTAGCTCCTTGTTGCCCTTCTCGAAGCGGTGCTGCTCGAAGTCTTCCCGACAGAATATCTTGACGACTCGGTGCCCCTGCATGCTCTCCTGGAACAGCGCTGAAAGCTGGCCGATTGCGTCCTGCCCGCGCTTGCTGAGCTTGCGCATCTTTTTGCCAAGCCTGGCGATAGGAAGGCCTGCTATCGGAAAGAAGAGAACCGAGAAGAGCGAGAGCAGCGGGTCGAGGTAGATGCACGATCCGAGAAGCACCAGCACACGAATAGAGTCGCGAATAATAGCCGCTGTAGACTCGGTCAAAACCGAACGAACGAGCAGCACGTCCGAGGTGACCCGCGACAGCAGCTCTCCCGTAGAGTGACGAACGAAGAAGTCAGGCGACAGAGAGAGCACATGCCGATTCACGTCGTTGCGGAGATCTTCCGTAACACGATGCCCAACTGAGGCCATCAGAAACTGCTGGCCGAAGTCACACAGGGCCCGAACTGCCGCGAAGCCAATAATGATGAAGGGAAGCTGCCACAGCAGCTCTGTGTTCTTCTCAGCACCGAATATGCCGTCGAGGGTACCCTTGAGCAGGAACGGGACAACTCCGTCTGTGGCGCCGAAGAGAACCATGCACAGCAGCGCCACGATGAAGACACCGATGTGCGGACGAAGGTATTTAAGTAGGCGCTTGTACATTAGCTCTCAACGGCCTCCGCCCGGGACTCTTTCGGGGCGGCCACCTCTCCTGACATCTCGACAACCACCGCAGCGACCCTGCCTGCAACTTCCGCCGCCTGGCCCGCCGAGCTCTCGAAGCTAAAGAGCGCTTCTCGAACATCACGCAGGTCGTTAATCATCTTCTGCCTCGCTGGACCATCTTCCAGCACGCGCAGCAATTCACGCTCAAGCTCAACTTCATCGTGCTTGACTCGAATGAGCTCCCTCACGGTGCCGGCCTTCATGATGTTGACCGGGGAGTACTCTTTGAGCTTAACGAAGGTCGAAACTATCATCTTAGCCAGCAGGGTGCCACTGTACACGCAGACGAATGGCAGCTCGGCGATTGCACCCTCAAGGTTGCAGGTGCCTGACTTGAGAATTCCAGCTCTAGCGCGCTGCATCTCGGCAATTACGTTTCCCTTCTTCCACGCTATCGCCGATAGCGTGTCAGCCGACACCGCCCGCGCCGCCTGCTGCTGCGCCCACTCTTCTGACATGTTGTCCGCCAGCAGAACGACAGCCTGGAGAGTCGGCTTGGACGCTCGAATGCGCTCAAATGCCTTGAGCATCGGAAGCAACATGCGCTCAATCTCAAACTTGCGGCTGCCCGGCATCAGGATCACCGAATCGCTTCGATGCTCCTGCTGCGTGGCAGCTTTGTTGTGGTCGGTGAGCGGGTGCCCTACGTAGGTGACCGCCTCGTACCCGTGGCTTCTGTACCAGTCGCGCTCAAACGGAAAGATGGCAGCAACCCGGTCAACAGAGCGCTTAATAGACTCCACTCGGCCTGAACGCCATGCCCACACCTTCGGGGGGATGTAGTAAAGCACCTTGCATCCGTTCGCCTTCGCCCTCTTTGCAAGCCGCAAGTTAAAGTCTGGGTAGTCTACCAGGACCACCACGTGCGGCTTCCAAGAGCTGACGAGCGAGGTCATCGACTTAAAGGACGAAAAGATCCCGCGAAAAGAACGGAACAGCTCCAGGAAGCCCATCGCTGCGCCGCTCTTGTAGCAGTCAACAACGAGTTCCGCGCCAGCCGCACGGCACTCCTTGCCGCCCATGCCCCGCACCTCTGCATCCGGCACGAGCGACTTCAGGCTCCTAACCACCCTAGCGAGATGCTGGTCGCCCGACACCTCGCCCGCGCTAATGACAACGCGCAGGCCCATGGGCTCTCCTTGGATTTCTTTGAGGGAAGCATTCCATTGCTAGTAGGCTCAAGTAAGCCGAGCGAAAAGTAGACAAACGGACCAGTTACGTAACCTGCCCCACCGGGCGCAACCACGCGGTTCTACCTTAGTTGCTCCCCGGCGTATAGCCCAGGGGGGCTAACCTCCCGATATGAAGGAGCTTTATTGCGGAAATCAAGCTATCTCCGTATCCTCCAGCGAACTGTCTGTACACCCCTCGAAGTCTCTCCATGAAAAAGAAACTCCTGATCGCCCTCACCGTTATCATCGTGTTGGTAGTTGGCTGTGTGGGCGCGGCCGTGCTCTACGCCAACTCGTACGTAGAGTCCCACAAAGCTGAGATCCAGCAGCAGATCTCGGCAGCACTCGGAGCCCCGGTCTCTTTCTCGGATGCGTACGTGAAGGTCGTTCCTTCAATAGAGCTCTCGGTGGACGATTTCGTCATCAATGACGCACAGGGCGGACGCAGCGGCGCCAGCGTCAAGGCTCTGCGGGTAAAAGCAAAGCTTCTTCCGCTGCTCTCAAAGCAGGTGATTATTAAGGGGCTGCGGCTTGTGGAGCCAACGGTTCACTTCGTTGAGACTGCCAACGGCCTAGCGATCAAGGGGCTCCCGCAACCAGATCCTTCCAAGCCCCCAGCAGCCGCTCCGACTGCGGCACCGGCAACTCAAGCAGCCTCCACTCCTCAACAGGCTCCTTATGCCCTGTCGATCGAGCGCATCGAAATAGAAAACGGAACCATTACCCTGCCCGGAAGGAACAGCGACAATGCTCTCGCCATTACAGAGATCTCTCTGGACGCCGCCGTAACGATCGCTGGCTCCGTCGTTCAGGTTCCAACTATCGATGCCTCTGCCCGCCTAAACAACGCCCATCCGCTCTCGCTCCAGGCCCAGGATCTCTCGTTTTCGCAAACAGACTCCATGCTGAGAGCCCCTTCGTTTACCCTGGCGGGAGATTCCGGCTCAGTTCGTGGCAGCATCGAGCTCAAGACCAGCTCTCGCGAAGGCCAGATATCCGCCACCTCAGATTCCGTAGACCTTTCCACCTTGGCTTCGCACATTAAAGACGCTGCCCCCGTCTTCGCTGCCCTGAAGCCCTCCGGTAAGGTCTCTTTCAACGCCAAGGCAACCCTGCAGGGGAGCGGCCCTACCCTCGTGGATGCAACCCTCTCGCCGAAGGATGTGGCAGCAACCCTCTCAGGCGGACAACAGGTCTCAAAGCTATCAGGTGTGATTACCGCCAACGGAGCATCCGACAACCTGAAGGTTTCCACGCAAGGACTCTCAGTGAACTACCAGAACGCGCCTCTCAAGGTTGACGCCGCCGTCGGCATTTCGCCGAAGGGCGTCGACGTAAGCACGCTCAACGTGCGTGGCTTCGGCGGGAATATTTCGGTCCCTACAAAGGTCGTCCAGGGCAAGCCAGGCACGTTAACCTCTCAGCCCTCGGCTGCTCAGATTCAGCTTCAGCCGTTAATGCAAGCCGTCAATCCGCCGCTGGCTCAGACCCTTTCCGGCACCCTTAACTCCCTCAACGCATCGGTCTCGAGCCAGACCGGTGATCAGATGTCAAAGTCGCTCAAGGCAGACGG
>OMIG01000068.1 GCA_900299035.1 Pseudomonadota bacterium | reverse complement strand
TCGGTGGGTACCTGGGTCATCGCGTGGGATAGATCGACGAGGGCACGCGGCGTAAGAGGGAACGCCGCTTCGTCTTCGGGTACGTTCACGTTTACGTGCAGGAGCACGTGCACGATATGTACATGCCGAACAAGGAGTTGCATCCTCTCGGAGAGATTGCTCAGATCTCAAAAGCGGGTAGCGCTGGCTTTCTTTCGCCCCGTACTCTGCGTAGTATTCAACGCTGATGGAACCCCACCGCGACCAGAGGACATTCAGAAAGATCGGGAACGAGCTTCCGTCCGACGGCCCAAAGCCGCCGCCGCTTGGCTCTCCTGCCCGGACCAGCGGGATGGTTGAAGCGCACTTTCGCATCTGCCGAGAGGACAACCGAGGGGTAAGACCGCGCTCCCCCTCTTCGTTCGAGGAGCGGGAGCTGGCAGCCGTCGCTCGCCAGCAGTACCAGGCCCTCCTCGTAGAGCACGCGAACTGCAAGAGGTTCACCCCGACGCGCACCTTTGTGCACTCTGAGCGAGTCGTGTCTGCTCCGAGCGGCAAGCCCCTCACCATCAACTTTTTGGCTGAAGCGAGAAACGCTGCCGGTGACTTCATTGTGCTCTCTCACCAGGGATGGTCGCTGCACCCCTTCAACTGCCCCTGTTTCTCGCACGTGCAGGTTTCGGCGGCGGCGCCCAACTGCTTCGACATGCTCAAGCTCTACTCTCAGGACGCCTTCCAGCAGGAGATCCGATCGATTAGGCGGCAGGGCATGGAGCTTCTGCTCGGCCTTCAGCACCGCTCCTTTATCATCGAGGAGTGCCTCTCTGCGATTGAGGGCACCCAAGGCTTCAAGCGCCTAGAACCATCGAGCATTCGCCAGATCGACGTGACGGCGGCTTCAGACAGGGAAGCTCGGCTGCTCTTCACCAGCTCCACCGCTGGCCGCACCAGCCTCTCTGTCTCCCTCGTGCCGGGCTACTGGAACCTACGCGTTACGGCATCCACTGCGCGCTAACGCGCGGCGCAGCAGGCCGCGGTCAACCCCAAGCACACGCGCTGCCTGCACCTGGCTTCCGCCCGCTTGCGCCAGGGCGCGCTCTATTATCTCACTCTTAAAAAGCTCCACCTGCTCGTGCAGCGTGAGGCCTGAGTCGCTCGCTGCGGCCACAGGGTAATGGCTGGCTCGGCTAGGGCCTTCCACATCGAGCGGCTCGATCACCGTGCGGCCTGCAAAGTGGGCGTGGTACGCAGCGGTCTCGGTGGCCGCTTGCAGCTCGCGCACGTTTCCCTCCCACAAGCGCCCTGCGAAGCCCTCAAGCACCTGCCTGGAGGCCTCAAACACGTTGAGTGATTCGCGCTCCCGAAGTCGGCGCAGGAACAGCTCCACAAGGTTGGGGATATCCTCCAGCCGCTCCCGAAGCGCTGGCACATGCAGCGTGCTCTGGCCGAGACGGAAGTGCAGGTCTCGCCTGAGCTTTCCCGTTGCCACCGCCTCTGCGATATCCCGGTTCGTTGCGGCGATGAAGCGGCAGTCGATCTGCTGCAGCGAGTCTGAGCCCAAAGCTCTCACGCGCTTCTCCTGAATGAGGTCTAGCAGCCTAACCTGTGTCTCAAGTGGAACTTCGTCTAGCTCGTCGATGAAGAGCGTGCCGCGGTCGGCATCAAGCGCCAAGCCGCGCCGAGACTCAGTGGCCCCGGTGAATGAGCCCCGGACGTGACCGAAGAGCTCACTGTGCACGATGTCTCCTCCGCCGAAGTGAGGCTGGTAGTGCACGAACTTCCCGCTCCGGCGGGCACTAAGCTCGTGGATAGCGCGTGCGCAGACGCCTTTGCCAACGCCTGTCTCCCCGAGAATGAGAACCGACTGCGGTGTCGCCGCAAGGAAGGCTATTCTCTCTCGCAGCGACTCGACAGCCACGCTCCTGCCACACAGCAGCTCCTGCGCGGGGCTGACTGCGCGCGTGGCGAGCCGCGCGTGCTCGCGCCTGAGCTCAGCCTGGGCCGCGGCGTCCTTCACCAAGGCAGCCAGGTGCGCAGGGTCGATTGGCTTCTCAAGGAAGCTTGACGCGCCGAGCGACAGCGCGCGCACCCCATTTACAGTTGAGCCGTGGCCTGTCAGCACTATCACTCGGGCGTGCGGGTCCAGCGCGCGAATCTCTCGCAGCGCCGAGAAGCCGCTCTCGGTGCTGGCACGCGGGTCGAGACACAGGTCGAGCACGACAACCCGGGGATTCTCCGAGGTGAGCAGCTTTAGGCCCTCAGTGGCGCTTGTGGCGGCGCAGAGGGAGAGGCCTTGAACGAGCGGAGAGAGCGCCTTCGCGAGGCTCTGAAGAACCTCGGCATCGTCATCAATGAGCAAGATGTCTCTCATGCGACCTCACCTATTTGCCGGACGATCCCCGGTCCTGTTAGAAACAGCTCAACTCCAGCCTCGCCCGAGTGCACCTCGATGCAATACCCGAGATGCCGGAATACGAGGTCTGACAGCACAGACCTCACGATTCCAGCTTCCCCGACCTCAGCGCTCACAAAGCTGCTCAGGGAGCGAAACACGCCTGTGACGGCTGGAGTGTGTCCCACAAACACGCGGAGCCCTCCTGCCGCAGAAGAAACCTCCGTCTCTGCTGCCCCCAGCGCTGAAGGCAGCGCCGCTAAGCTAAAAGCGAGCGAGCTGCGCTCACCTACGAGGCTGATGCCGGAAGCGTCGGCACTAATCTGGGCTTCTGGGAGTAGCTGCCCGATCGGTTGCGGCTCGGCCGATTCCGGCACGCGCGCAAGCGAGATCTGCGAGAGTGTCGCAGCGATGCTCCGGCAGCGCCCCAAGGCGCCCTGAACATCTTGCTCTCCATACTCTGCAGATATAAAGGCGAGTTCGTTCTGAATTACGGACAGGTCTCCACGCAGCGAGTGAAGGAGCGCGCGGGCGAACCGCTCAAAGAGCACAAGCTCTGGCTCGCCAACAGCCTCTGAGCCGCAAGAAACCATCAGACCACTCGCCCCTCTCGTTTGCTTAGGAACTTTCCTCCCGACTTGCCCCCGCACAGGGCCAGGAGAGCCTGAAAAGCTCACAGCTCGCGCTTGTACCACTCCTTTACGGCTTTTTAGGCGCTTACATTCTCTAGCGATCTACTTCGGACAGATGCGACCAGATTTTTTGGGCCTTTTCTTTTACTACTGTCCCCGTTCTCCCTATTCTCTGTGGTCATGACTCTCAACGGGCCGTTGTATACCTCTCCAGCGTCGCCATCCCTCGGCGCGCTCGCTCAGCCATCGTCGCAGACGCTCGACACCAGCCCTGCTTTCTACTCCCGCACCTCTCGCGCTGTCGTAGACTGCTGTGGTCATGAAGTCGGGGTGCCGGATTTTCACTCAGCTGTCGACATGCTCAACTCGCGCCTTAAGCTCGGGCTAGGGAGCGTCGACTGCCACGCGTTTTCGTTCATGCTCACGGCCCTCGCAAATTCGCGCCGCTTCGCCGGAGAGATCCACATCGACCCAGTCCAAGGCGAAAACTCTGCCGCGCACTCCTGCCACTCAGTGGTGCTGGCGCATGAGATCTTTCGTCGCTCAGGCCTTCTCGCTTCAGATCGCTTCACGCCGGAAATCGACTCCGTGCGGCGCAGCGTCGCAATCGGCTGCCTCATTCACGACATGGGAGAGATTCTCGGGGAGCTCTCTTCGCTGGCGCAGCGCAACGCCAACCGGTCAATTGAGGAGCTGCCGGACATCGAGCGCGAGATCTTCCGTATCACCCTGACTGAAGCCTACCGAGCGGCGAGCGCCACACCGCTCGATCCGTCAACCTTCTACTCCTTCGTTCGCAGCTTTCGTCACGATGCAAAGCTCAGCGAAAAGGGGATAGCTGGAACGACCCCTGAACAGGTTGCTCGAGTGCTTCAGCACTACTCTGAGCGGCAGCAGTCCACGCCCGTCGGCCCTGACATCACGGCGGCGGTCGGCACGGCTTTGCGGCTGTACGACATGGCAGAGCTTAAGAAGAGTGTCAGCGATAACCAGTCAATTTTCATCGGGAACGCAGTCAAGGTCGTTGAGCACCTCCAAGGCCTGCGGCACTTCATGCGTTTCGCCCGAGTTGACTCAAATAGGCGCCGCCAGCACCTCTTCTCCCCAGAAACTCACGCCGATTTGCTAGGCGACAGCGCGAAGCCAGCGTCAACTAAGGGCGTTATCTCTCTTCAGTTCATCTCGAGCCGACGCTTCCTGAGCAACGTGAAGTACATTGAGAAGGAGCTCCCGCACCTCTTCTCAAGCGCTTCCACGCCTGACGAGAGGACTCTTGCAGGGGCGCTGCGAGACGCAGCCTACCAGTCACAGATCGAGTGGTTCAGCATCAGCCGCTCCTTTATTGACCGCACCTCGACTCAGGAGATGCCCGGGCTCGTTGCCCTCCAAGGACAGCTCGCTCAGGCTGACACTCCCGAAGATAGGTCCGACATTCTCTCTGGGATCGAGCACATTCTTAAAGTGCAGCTGAACAAGGATCGGACGCTCTTCATCCGCTCCTGTCGCGGTTCGGCAGAAGAGCAGACAAGCCATCCCCACCTTCTCCCGTGCGAAAGCCGCACGCGGATCGAACGCTTGTACAGCGAGGCGCTTCGGGTCGGGTTCGTGCCAACTTCGGAGACGCCGCTGCTGCTGCTGGACGCAGTGCCATCTCAGCTTTCGGGATTCCTCCCCCCCCGCCCCGAGCGAGAGGCACCGCTGCCGCCAAGGGCGGACGCGTTCGATGGCCTCTCGATGCCCCCGCCCCAGGCGTAATGCCCTGAAAGCGCAGGAAAAGATCCTCTCGTGAGCAGCCTCATTTTTCCCTGAGGCTGCGGCCCGTACCCTCGCATCAGAACTGAGTACTTTTCGGAGGAATCCGTCATGAAGATGCTGGTCGCTGCCACTCTTACTATCGCCTCACTGCTGTTCCCAGCTATTTCACAGGCCGATGAGGTGTACTGTCCGGCTGTCCGTGCGACCGCCCACCTGACTTCGGAGGGAGACCTCGGAGTAAACATCGGCCAGCCTCTCGGTGAGCCGCCCGTGTTTGAGCCGGTTGAGCCCGGCGACTGCTTCTACGACGGAGCCCTGGAAGACATGAAGAGTGTGTGCGGAGCCTTCATTGAGGATCCCTCCTCGGTGGACTCCGGCGTGGAAGACGGCGGTGTGCCTCAGTCGAAAGCCCAGATGCGCCAGGCCATCAGCCGCCTCAAGAAGCGCGTGCGGTCCCTGAGGCGCCAGCTGCTCAAGCGGCAGAAGCCCTGATCCTGAACATCGCTCTCCGTCGTTGGGCGCCTCCGGCCTGCATCCCCGCCTTGTCTCTCCAAGTGAGCCCCTCTAGACTCTCCCCATGACACTCCCCCGAGACGAAGAGGTTCTGGCGCGCTGTTTTGAGGAGGTCGTGGGCTCTGCTCCATCCTCTGTCGAAACGCTGCGGCCGCACGCCTCCGAGCGGCGCATCTACCGCCTGACCCACGCTGGCGGCTCGCTCGTTGGAGTGGTCAACGCCTCTCGCGCAGAGAACGAGGCGTTCGTGGCGCTCGCCCGCCACTTCCGGCGTGTTGGGCTGCCGGTTCCAGCGATTCACGCCTACAAGCCAGAGCTCGGAATTTACCTTGAGGACGACCTCGGCAACGTCACGCTGCTCGACCTGCTCGAAGTCTCGCGCGCCACAACAGGAGAGCCGTTCCCGACCCAAGCGGCCGCTGCATACCACGCCGCGGTTGAAATGTTGCCGCGCTTCCAGATTGAGGCGGCAAGCTCCCTGGACTTCTCGGCCTGCCTGACGGCACAGGGAGACTTCTCGCAGACCCTCAAGCGAGACTTTGACGCGTTCGTCTCAGAGTTCGTGGCGCGAGTGCTGCCAGCCTACAGCCCTGCCCGTCTCGATGCCGACTTTCAGTCTCTCGTTGGCTTTGTCGCAGCCGCACAGGGCGGCTACTTTCTGTACCGCGACTTTCAGGCTCGCAACATCATGATGGTGAACGGCGCCCCCGTGTTCATCGACTTTCAGTCGGGCGCGAAGGGGCCTCTACAGTACGACCTGGCCTCGATTCTCTACCAGTCGAGCGCGCAGATCCCGGACGCAAGCCGAGAGGCGCTGCTCGACGTGTACCTGGCGGCAGCCGGCCGCTACGCCCCGGTTAGCCGCGACGAGTTTCTAAGCCGCTACCCAGCGTTCGTCGTTAGCCGTATGCTGCAAGTGCTAAGCGTCTACGGGCGGCAGGGGCTGGGCCAGAAGAAAGAGTACTTCACCCGCAGCATCCCGCTAGCGCTCGCGACGCTCTCGCGCTGCCTCTCCGACCCGCGCATGCCGCTCCGGCTTGCGCAGCTCAGCGAGTGCTGTGAGCAGCTTATTGCCGGAACCTCTGCATGAACCTTCAACAGCAACCGCCAGCGCTCGCCGTAGAGATCGCAAGCTTCTCGTTTAAAGAGCCCCTGCCCCCTCACCTCTTCTCGCTCGACGGCGGCCGCCACGGCGGCGGGTTCGTCTTCGACTGCCGCTCGCTGCCTAATCCCGGCCGAGAGGAGCGATTCAAGAGCCAGACCGGGCTCGACGCAGGAGTGCGAGAGTTCCTCGACGCGCTTCCGGAGGTGCAGGCCTTTCGCGCCTCGGTGCTCGCGCTGATTGAGCCGGCAGTCCGAAACTTCCTCGACCGGCGCTTCACGTTTATGAACGTGAGCTTCGGCTGCACAGGCGGCCAGCACCGCTCGGTGTTCTTCGCCGAGCAGCTCGCAGGACACCTCTCTGCAACCTTCCCAGGCGCTGTTGTGCCTTCGGTCGTCCACCACAACCTCAAGGCCAAGGGCTTCATCTAGGAGCGCGCATGAAGGCGATGATTCTCGCTGCGGGAGTCGGCTCACGCCTCGGCGAGCTGACGAAGGAAACCCCGAAGTGCCTCATCCAGGTTGGCTCCAAGACTGTGCTCGAGCACGTCGTCGAGCGCCTCAAGGCTGCCGGCGTCACCGCCGCAACAATCAACGTGCACCACCACGCAGAGAAAGTAGTCTCGTTCGTTGCCTCGCGCGGCAGCTTCGGCATCCACATTGAGTTCTCTCGTGAGGCCTCGCTGCTCGACACCGGCGGCGGCCTCAAGCGGGCTGCCTCGTTCTTTGCAGGCGAGGAGGCGTTTATCGTCCACAACGCAGACGTCCTGAGCACGATCGATCTCTCCGCGCTCACAGCACTCCACCGCTCTCGCGGGGCGATCGGCACGCTGGCTGTCTTGAGGCGCCAGTCATCCCGCGGCCTCTACCTCGCTGTAGACAGCTCGCTCCAGGGCTGGACCGGGGAGGCTTCTGCGCCGCCCTCTCAGTCGCAAATATTTGGCTTCTGCGGCGTGAGCATCGCTTCGGCGCGGTTGTTTTCTTTCATGCCGCCAAAAGACTCTTTCTCGCTCATCGAGCCCTACCTAGCAGCCGCGCGCGCAACGAAGCTGGTGTGGGGCGAAGTGTGCCAGGACGCCGAGTGGATCGACATCGGAACCCCCGCGCAGCTCGCACTGGCTCAAGCGCAGGCAAGCAAGACGAGCTGCTAGCTCATTACGACGGAAGGCTCGACGCGGAGTTTTGCGCCCACGAGCGCAGCAGGGACTTAACCTGAGAGACGATCTCCTCTGTTGAGTCAATTGAGCCTGTCGAGAGGCGAATGAGGCCCCCTGCGACTCCTGCCGCCTTCTTTGCGTCCGCGTCCTTTATGCCGGCGTGCGACTGCTTGGCAGACTCGCTCATCATCGGGTAGGCGCCGTTAAAGCTGTTGGCCCGGAAGAACAGCTCCGAGAGCCTCTCAGAGAGCGCCTCGAACCTCTCCTGCGGCAGGCTGCAGCGCAGCGTCACCACCGCAGGAACGGTGCGAAGGTAGCGCTGCGCCAGCTCGCGCTGCCTGCCGCACGCCACAAGGGGGTGAAGCACTTCGATTCCATCCAGGCTGCTTCCCGAGAGAAGCTCAACGAGGGCTTGAGTAGTCCTCGCCATCCGCTCCATGCGAACGTCCATCGACTTAATTCCGTCGAGCACCTTCGAGCAGCTGTCGGCCGGGAGCGCTCCGCCCTTGCAGCGGCGCTCCTCGAACAGGAGCTGCGCAAGCTCTGCGTTGTCTGTGACCACGGCGCCACTGAGCTTTCCAGCGGTGTAGCCTTTGGTGAGGCTCAGCACGTCGAGCAGCCGGTCGTACCCGACCGAGCGAGCGATCTCCAGCGGGACGCACGCGCGGCCCGTGGCGAGCGTGTTGTCGAGCATCATGTGGGCTCCGACGTCGCGCGCCGCGCTCATGATAGGAGCGAGGTCTGAAACCTCCATCAGCGGGTTCGAGACGGTCTCGCCTACAATCAGCTTCGGCCGCGCCGCACGGATCTCTTCCGGAGCAGAGCTGGATGTTAAGTCGATCCGGTCGAGGCTCAAGCGTCCCTTGCGCTGCTCAGTGGTGAAGTATCGCTCTGTTCCGCCATACACTGATCGGTGCAGCAGCACCGTGTCAGACGGAGTGACTATCGCCTCGGACGCGGCCGCTATCGCCCGCATCCCGTCTGAGAAGGCGTAGCAGTGCGCCCCTAGCTCGCCGGCTTTCACGGCCGACTCGATCACCTTTCCAGGCGCATGCCCTTGGCGTCCGTAGTCTTGAGTCTCGCCGCCATTGCCCGAGGGTGGAAGCACGTAGGACGCGCCGTCCTCGGAACGCCCACCGAGCGGATCCCCCACTTTGAGGTGAGAGCGGAGCGACCTGGCGATTCGCTGGTCGAAAGAAAGTTCGGACAGGTTCGGTGTCTGCTGGCTTGATACGTCTTTCATGCGGCACCTAACAAATGGCAAGCGACGAGTGAGGCTAGCACGGGTGAGGCCATCGCCTGAAATCCCACCCTGACCCGAGGCCAGCTTCGCGCTAAAACCTGCTGGCAAGCCTAGATTATGACTCGGGCAGCAGCTGGCCTTAGCATTTTTTTACTGTTTTCGAGGACATGCGGGTTCTTGGAGTATGTTGCAGCCAACTAAAGTTAAGCCAGTGAACAGCCGACTATCCTCTGTTAGAAAATAGGGGCTGGCCCCCTGCGCCTGTCCCCTTTTTCGCGGAGATGCCTATGTCACTGTCCCTTCGCTCGATCCTAGCGCTTGCCGTAGCTTCAACTTTCGCAGCAACGGCCTCCTCGCACGCCGCTCCTGCTTCGTACGTCCTATCGGGCACGATGCCCGGAGCAACCGGGTACGCAATGATGCTGGTGCAGAAGAGCGGCTTAACTAAGTCCGTGGCTCTCAATTCCTCTGGGAAGTTCTCCTTCAAGAACCTAAACCTGTCACAGCTCAAGGGGGCCTCCTTGCAGCTGATCGACGCAAACGGCCGCTACGCAGGGCCCGTGGTGCTCGGAACTAAAGGCAACTTCGCTTCGATATCTTTCAGCGGCAAGGCGAACAACGCGGCAGCCTTCAACCTCGGTCGGCTTACCCTTAACTCGGGGTACGCGTCAGTAAAGAGGAATCAACTCAACAAGCTGGTGTTCATTGCCCCCCGGATTCCCGCTCCAGGCGGAAAGCCAGCTGGAGCCGGCCAGCTCGGGCTGGTCGCCAGCTCAGGACCGAGCTCTGCATCCCTGGCAGCACGCCCCTCAAGCTTTTCTACCCTCTCAGATACGAAGGATCCTGGCGATGACTCGGACAACGACGGTGTGCCGTCAGCCTTCGATGCTGATGACGACGGTGACCTGATTCTGGATGGTTCAGATCCAGACTCCGCCGGGTCAGACACGCCCTACACGGGCCTCTTCTTTGATTTCCGTCGAACCCTCAACGCTCACGTGCGTTCAGGGCTGTCAGACGAGGTTATCGACGCTGTCATCGGCGGCGAAAACGTATTTGCCCTCACCTTCTTCATTTCGCTGCCGAAGCAGTCCAGCATCGATGGAGGATACGTCGAGTGTGATGATTCCCTCACATACTGCCGCCGCTTCAACCCGGTTGGCTTTTATGGCGGAGTATCTGAGAGCAGCGACGAGTTCCGAAACAAGCCCTGGAGCGACCTCCTCACCAACAGCGGCTACCCGCGCATGGAGAAGCTCTCACTTAGCGGGGGAACTGCGATTGTGGCGAGCGTTCAGCCGCGAGTCGGGCGCTCTGTGTTTCGTCCGGGTGATGTCTACCGGCTGAACCTGACAACGGGCTCTCGCGTCACAAGCACTCGCTCCCTGGCGCTTGCGCCCTACTTCGTCTCGGTTCCGGCACTCAAGGAGTACGACGCGGGTTCCGGTACCGTATCCGTGGACTACGGTGCGGTGGATGAAAACGGTGGCTCGATCCCTGGCCTGTATGGCAACCCGATAGTCTTGTCCAGTGCAGGCCTCCTGACCCTCACCTTCTGGCGCCCTCAGCGCCAAGCCCTGCGCAGTGACGAGACTGGGTAATACGACTGGGGAAACCTCAATTACGGGGTAATCATCGATAATGCTCAGGCCACCTGCGCCGGTTATTACTCCGGACTCCCAAGCGACCTCGTTGAGAATCCAAACGCGCTCGGACAGGGCGGGAGCCCGTTTGCAAACCAAGGAGCCAAGCTCTCTCCCCTGCGAGACCAGCAGCTCGACCGCACTGCAAACGCCGCAAACACCTTCACGTTCACAGTCGACCTTAAGAGCTGCGCCACGCGCGCGGGCGTTTCTGCCGGCGAATACTCGATCAGCCTAAGGGCAGCAGGAGAGCCGGTGACGGGCGGAGAGAGCGCAGCAGTTCAGTCGATCCGCGTGCAGATACCCTAACGATAACAACACGGCCGCTCCTACGAACGCCGAATGAACCGCTGCACATCCTGGTACGAATGCGCGACGTGGGTCGGCTTGAGCTTCTCAAGCAGCTCGCGAGCGAAGTACTGCTGATTCTCCTCGGGCGAAAATGCGATCGTCCGCACTCCGGCAGCACGCCCCGCCTCAATGTCGGCGGGAGAGTCACCGACGAGCCAGGCGCGCTCCGCTGGGACTTTGAGCCCTTCGAGGGCCGCGTGGACGGCCTCTGGATCGGGCTTGCCCCTGCTCACGTCGTCGATGGTCACGCGAACGTGGAAGAGCTCGCCGACAGTCCAGCGCTCAAGCGCAGCATCGAGGTGCGCACGGCGGGTGTTGGTAACGACGCCGAGCCTGAATGACGCGAGGCCAAGATTCCGCAGCGTCTCTTCGACGTGCGGGTACATCTCAACTTCCGGCATCTTTGCCAGCACCCGCGACCACACGTCTTCAGCGAAGGCGGCTATGTCCTGTATGGCGAACTCGCTCTGGACATCAACGCCGCGCTTTGAGAAGCACGCTTCACGAACCTGCGCCTCGCTACAGTCAACGCCGATCTCCCGAAGGGCGCCGTGGTACGAGCTGGTCCAGGCCTTGAGCGATCGCCCGAGGGTGCCGTCAAAGTCAAACAGCACGGCTTCCTGGTGGGGTTTTTGTTGATTGGGCATCTGGCGCTTCGCGACTAAATGAATGAGTGAGGAGTGTGACTCGTGAACCATTCGTGAAGAATGGGACGGTCCGCACTCTTCACAAGATTTTTCGGAAGCCGGTCAGTCTCGCTTGAGGCGGCCGAGCATTCGTTCGGACTCCTGGGCTTTTTGCCTTTCTGCAGCCGCCCGAACGAGCAGCTTGGTCATCCGTAGATCGAGTCGGCACCAGGATTCCTGAACTGCCCTCTCTTTCTCTTCCACCACGCCGTCGAGTGTCTGGGACCAATCAGCCCCAAGTTTCCTGAGCTCGCCAAGCAGCTTTTGCAGCTCCTCGTTGAGCGTGGCGACCCGACAGGCGATGCGCTCTTCGCGCTTCGCAGCCTTGCGCATCTCCCGCCTGTGCCGAGCGATCTCAAGAGACCCTTCGTAACAGGCAATAGAACAGCAGCCAAAGCTTAGGTCTGCTGATTTCAGAGGGCAGCCACAGAACTTGCAGCATCCATCTTGTTGCTTACCGGACATATCTTCCTCCTTGAAAACCT
>OMIG01000067.1 GCA_900299035.1 Pseudomonadota bacterium | reverse complement strand
CTTACCTTCTGCACCAGCAGGCTGCATCGGTGCTTCCGGCTGCGGACGCGCAGACAGGCGAGGATATCCTGCTCTCGGTGCTCCATGCCGTGCCGGCTCTCGTTGCCGTAGTGAGCCTGGCCCTTGCCCTCGTGGTGAGCTCCGTATTTCTCATCGTCGAGGGGCGGCTCAAGGCTCGTCGTGCGGCCGCTCTCAGCATAGCTGGGCCTAACCTGCAGATCCTCGACATGCTCAACCGGCAGCTCATACAGGTTGGTTTCGTTGCGATCTCGTTCGTTGTGCTCTCCGGAAGCCTCTGGGCGGTGAGCCAGCAGAAGCCGGTCTTCTCGCCTGACACTTCAGTCATCTCCGGCCTTGCGACCTGGATCCTGCTGGCGTTCATCCTGCACGTCAGGCTGGTGCTCAGGTGGTCACCCAAGCAGGTTTCTCGCCTGACGGTGCTCGTGACGGCCTCTTTCTTCGTGGCAGTCTTCGCCGTCATGGCGGTGGCTGGTCGACTCACGCACGCGGAGCTCTTCTCGTAAGGAAACAGGATGAGCAGCGCAGCGGCAACAATTCAGTTTCTCCCCTACGATCCGTCGCTGATCGTTACTGGGGTAAGCTTTCGCACCCTCGATGTTGCAGGCCGCGAGTTCCTGGCGCGCAAGGCGCCTGAGCCCGAGAAGCTCGCCCAGCGTCTCGTGCAGGAAGGGCTTGTGCGAGAGGCTGCCGTCATATCCACTTGCAACCGCTTCGAGATCGTTTCTGTGGGCGGTGAAGGGGGCGGGATTAGGGCATTCTTCGAGTCGCTGCTTGAGTCTCACGCAGCCCAGCAGGATGTTCTCTACCAGCTCCAAGACCAGCGGGCCGTTCGTCACGTGTACCGCGTGTCGTCCAGCTTAGACTCGATGGTGCTCGGAGAGGCGCAGATCCTTGGGCAGATTAAGCAGGCGTACCGGCGCGCGGTTGAGGCGGGAAGCGTCGGCTCGCATCTTCACCACCTGTTCCAGAGCGCCTTCAACGTCGCAAAGCGTGTTAGGGCCCACACAGACGTCTCCCAGCACGGCGTGTCGGTGAGCTACGTGGCGGTGCGGCTGGCACAGCAGATATTCTCGGACCTTTCGCGGGCGACGGTGCTCGTCATCGGCAGCGGCGAGATGGCTGAGCTCTCGGCGCTGCACCTCTGCTCGCACGGCTGCTCAAGGATTGTGGTCGCAAACCGGACAGTCGAGAAAGCTGCGGAGCTTGCTGAGCGTTTCGGCGGAGCCGCAGTGGCTCTCGGAGATGTGGACCGCGTCATTGACCAGGCCGACATCGTTATCGGTTCGATTTCGATCGACCGGCCAGTTTTGACAAAGCTCGCGCTGCGCAGCCGCGGCAGAGACAAGCCGCTGTTCCTGATTGACCTCGGCATGCCTAGAAACTTCGCGCCAGACCTAGCTGAGAGTGACAGCGTGTACCTCTACAACATCGACGACCTGGCGGGCATCGCAGCGGAAAACCGCGCCCTGCGCGAGGCTGCCGCCAAGGAAGCCGAGCTGGTGATCGACTACGGGCTGCTGCAGTTCGAGCGCTGGAGGGCGAAGCTTGCCGCTCAGCCAGAGATTGTAGACTTAAGGGCGAAGGTCCAGGCGATCTGCAGCGCGGAAGTCGCCCGTCACCTTGGCATGCCGGCCAACAGCACCGATATCTCGCTGGAGCGCCTTTCGCACGCCATCGCGCAGAAAGTCGCGCACGAGCTGACGCAGCTCATGGAGCGCGAGCGCGGGATTGGGGCAGCGGATGACTCTGCGGCGCCGTTTCTGGTCTTGCCCGACCCCAAAAAAGACTCGTAGTAACAGTAGGTTAAGACCAGCTTCGCCTACTGTGCTTTTCTGCTGAATCGAGCGGCCAGGGAAACGTCTTTCTGCTATTGGGCTTCAGATTCTTCCAAGTGAGCCTCCAGGTTTGCAGCTTGGAGGCCCGAATCGGACCGCAAGCCCAGGAACCGCTAAAAGAGAGAGTCCGCAGCTTCCTAGACAGGAAAGTCTCTCGATACCGTTTGCAAGAGTGAGGTACAAGATAGGTATGAGCACAGGCGCACTTGTAAGAGCGGCAGCGTTGGCAGCTTTTTTAGTATACGGAGGAACCGCTATGGCAGACCCAAAGAAGATGAGCGACGCCGAGCTCAAAGAGAAGCTCTCGCCCCTTCAGTACCACGTGACGCAGCAGTGTGGCACGGAAGCTCCCTTCGCCAACGAGTTCTGGGACAATCACCGGCCGGGCATTTACGTCGACGTTGTTTCCGGCGAGCCGCTCTTCAGCTCACTCGACAAGTTTGACTCAGGATCCGGCTGGCCGAGCTTCACGCAGCCAATAGATGAGGCTGCCGTGACAGAGAAGTCAGACAGCTCTCACGGCATGCAGCGGACTGAGGTGCGCTCAGCAGGTGGCGACTCTCACCTGGGCCACGTATTTCCAGACGGCCCGGGCCCAAACGGGCTGCGGTACTGCATCAACTCTGCGTCGCTAAGGTTCATTCCGGTGCAAGACCTCGAGCAAGAGGGCTACGGCACCTTCCTCAAGCGCTTTGAGGCCGCCGGAGTAGCGACTCCGAGCCCTAAGGCGCAGGCTGTTGCTAACGAGGAGGTGGCGATTCTGGCTGGCGGCTGCTTCTGGGGCGTTGAAGAGCTGATACGCCAGCTGCCTGGAGTTATCTCAACAGAGGTCGGATACACCGGAGGCAGGCTCCCGTTCCCGAGCTACGACAAGGTCAGCATGGGAACCACTGGCCACGCTGAGTCGGTGCGCGTTGTGTTCGACCCGGCGAAGCTCTCCTACGCCGACCTGTTGCGCTACTTCTTTAGGCTCCACGATCCGACAACCCCTAACCAGCAGGGAAACGATCGTGGCACGCAGTACCGCTCTGTCATCTTCTACTCAACTCCAGAGCAGAAAAAAGTTGCAGAGGAGGTTAAGCGCGAGGTCGACGCATCGGGGAAGTGGAAGAAGCCCGTCGTCACTGAGGTGTCTCCCGCAACTCCCTGGTATCCAGCGGAGGATTACCACCAGGACTACCTCCAGAAAAACCCGAATGGGTACACCTGCCACTTTCTGCGGAACTAGCGCCGACAGGCGGCTTAGCTGCCCAGCCGCAACAGGATCGAGCGCGCTACGTCTGAGAAGAGGGCTGACAGCTGGTTGCCGTTCGCAGTGCCGAAGTACTCTCCGAGCGTTTCGGTGGAGAAGGCTCGGTTGTCGATAGGGGTATACTGAGATGCAGCGCGTATCTGCGGCCCGCACTGGTACGGCGGAGGAGTGCCCGAACCTGAGTAGGCCTGGCAGTTGCAGTCGCTCGACTGGGCGAAGCCGCTCTCAAAGTTAAAGCGCGGGCAAACGCCGCTGGATTTGCTGGATTCACGAATATGTCTGGGTCCGCAGCCAAACGGTGCAGGAAGTTGTCCTTGCGAACCAGAGGATTGTCGACGTTCTCGAAGGGGTCGTTACAGTCTGCGCCGTTTGGCCCAACGCCGATGGTGAAAACGGGAGCGCTAAACTGGGCGCGAATCCAGTCCGAGGCCTCGATTGCGCAGTAGTACGGGAGGCGGGCAAAGTTGAGCTTGAGGTTGTCATCTGTGCCTGTTG